>MGCF01000120.1:9591-13066 GCA_001788495.1 Candidatus Rokubacteria bacterium RIFCSPLOWO2_02_FULL_73_56 | reverse complement strand
TCGTACGGCACGCCGAGCAGGATCAGGCTCTCGGCGAAGCCCATCACGCCGAGGCCGATCTTGCGGTTGCCCCGCGTCAGCTCGCCGATCTCGGGCAGCGGGTCGCGGTTCACCTCGATCACGTCGTCGAGGAAGCGGACGCCGGCGTGCACGGCGTGGCGCAGGCGCTCCCAGTCCACGTCGGGCTCGGCGCCGTCCGTCCGCACCAGGTGGGCCAGGTTGATCGAGCCGAGGACGCAGCTCTCCCACGGCAGGAGCGGCACCTCGCCGCACGGGTTCGTCGCCTCGATCGCGCCGAGCGCGGGCGTGGGGTTGGCGCGGTTGATCGTGTCGAGGTAGAGCAGGCCCGGGTCGCCGACGCGCCACGCCGCGTCCACGATGCGCTCGAACACCTCGCGCGCCGCGAGCTCGCCGACGACGCGCCCGCCGCCCGGGTGCACGAGCGGGTACCCCTCGCCGCCGGCGACGGCCTCCATGAACCGGTCGGTGACGCCGACCGACAGGTTGAAGTTCGGCAGCTCCTCGCCCGCGCGCTTGACCTCGACGAACTCGAGGATGTCGGGGTGGTCCACGCGCAGCACGCCCATGTTGGCGCCGCGGCGCCGGCCCCCCTGCTTGATGTTCTGCGTCGCGCAGTCGAAGATCCGCATGAACGACACCGGCCCCGACGCCTCGCCGCCGGTCGAGGCGAGCGCGTCGCCGCGCGGGCGGAGCCGCGAGAAGGAGAACCCGGTGCCGCCGCCTGCGCGCTGCAGCAGCGCCATCCGGCCGAGCGCCGCGAAGATCGCCTCGAGCGAGTCCTCGACGGGCAGGACGAAGCACGCCGCGAGCTGGCCGAGCGGCGTGCCCGCGTTCATGAGCGTCGGCGAGTTCGGCAGGAAGTCGAGCGCGGCCACGAGGCCGTGGAAGACCTCCTGCCACTCGTCCGCCTGCCACGCCGGACCGAGCAGGAGCTCGGCCTGCGCGACGGCCCGGGCGACCCGGCGGAAGAGCTCGGCGGGGGTCTCGACGACGCGCCGCGAGGCGTCCCGCCTCAGGTAGCGGGCCTCGAGCACCCGGAGGGCGTTCGGCGACAGCTCGGCCACGCCCCCTCGTCGTTGCAGGCGACCTGCCAACCGGGAAGCGGCCTCCGCCGGAGGGTTCGGCGCCGCCCGCCCGGCCCGGGTGTCCCGCCTCCGCCCCAGCTGAGGCGCGGGGGCCCCGTCGCCGGCGCGCCGGACGCGCCCGACGGCGCGCCCGGCGCGGCGGCGGCTGGCGGCAGGCTTGCATCCCTCGACGGTGCGCGCCGGGCGCGCGAGGAGGCGACGATGGGCAAGGCGAAGGGGACGCGGACGGCGAAGCGCGGCTCGGCGCTCCGGGCGCCGCGGTCGGCGAAGGCGGGACGCCCGCCGCGGACGAGCGTGGCGCCGCCGCGGGTGCGCCGGCGCCGGCGGCGGGCGAGCGTCACGCTCAAGAAGGGCGCGGTCCTGCTGCAGGCCGAGCGGCCGCCCCGCACGGCGTGGGGCGCCGAGTCGCCCCGGGTCAAGAAGCGGTAGGGCGCTCCTCGAGGCGGCCCTCGCCCGAGGTCCACGCGATCGCCGCGCGCACGGCGTCGCGCAGCCGCACCATCTCGCGCCACTCCCGCCGCTCGGCCGCGAGCGGCGCGCCGATCGTGACCGTGATGGGCCCGCGCCGCGGGAGCCAGGAGTAGGCGGGCAGGATCGCGCGGGTCCCGGAGAGCGTGACCGGGACCACGGGGCAGGCGGCCTCCACGGCCGCCTTGAAGGCCCCGAGCTTGAACGGGAGCAGCCCGGGCGGCCGGAGAAACGTGCCCTCGGGGAAGAAGAGGAGCGAGGTCCCCGCGCGCAGCGCCTCCGTCACGCGCTCGGCGTCGGCCACGCCGCGCGAGAGGTCCACGCGGTCCACGGTGAGGTGGCCCACCTTGCGGATGACCGTGCCGACGAGCGGCGTCGTCGCGAGCTCGCGCTTGGCGACGAAGGCGAAGCGGAAGTCGAGGGGGAGCGCCGCGAGCAGCGCGAGCGTGTCGAGGTAGCTCGCGTGGTTGGCGGCGAGGATGACGGGGCCGAGCCCGCGCAGGTGCTCGAGGCCCGCGACGCGCAGCGGGCAGCCGACGAGCGCCAGCACGACCCGGCACCAGCGCCGGACGACCCGGTCGACCGGCCGGCCGGCGGGGAGCAGGAGCACGAACGCCCAGAGCACCGCGAAGGCGACGCCGAGGCAGCCCCACACCCAGGCGCCGTACGCGAGCTGGCGCGAGCGCGCGGGCAGGCGCGCCGCGCGCGCGCCCGCGCCCTCCGCGAGGAGCCGGGCCCACTGGCGCCAGGCGGGCGGGCGGCGCTCGAGCCGGCCGGCCGTCCACGCCTCGCGCGTGGCCGCGCGGCGGATCTTGCCGCTCGGCGTCTTCAGGACGGCGCGCGGGGCGCAGACGGCCACGGTGTCGGGCGGGACGCCGAGGGCCGCGGCCACGCGCTCGACGATGCGCGCGCGCAGCCGCTCGCGTGCCGCGGGCGTGGTCTCGCGGGTCTCGGCGACGACGACGAGGCGCTCGGTCCCGATCGCGGGGTCGGGGACGCCGAAGGCCGCCACGCAGCCCTTGCGGACGCCCGGCACCTCGCCCACGACCTCCTCGACCTCCTGCGGGTGCAGGTTGCGCCCGGCCTTGATGATCAGGTCCTTGACGCGGCCGGTGACGTAGAGCTCGCCGCCGGCCCGGTAGCCGAGGTCCCCCGAGTCGCACCAGCCGTCGCGGAACGTCGCGCGCGTCGCCGCGGGGTTGCGCCAGTAGCCGCCCGTCACCGACGGGCCGCGGAACTCGATCCGCCCCTCGACGCGCTCGCCGAGGGACCGGCCCTCGGCGTCCACGATCCGGACCTCGTGGCCCGGCAGCGGGCGCCCGCACGAGACGACGCGGCCGTCGAGCCGCGGGCCGCGGCCGGGCGGCGAGATCGTGAGCCCCACCGACGCCTCGGCAAGCCCGTACACCGGGCACATCGCCTCGGGCCGGAAGCCGTACGCGGCGAAGCGGCGCGCGAAGCGCTCGAGCGTCTCCGCGCTCACGGGCTCCGAGCCGTTGAGCGCGAGGCGCCACGCGGAGAGGTCGAGCCCCTCGAGCTCCGCGTCGGCGGCCTTCCGCACGCAGAGGTCGAAGGCGAAGTTCGGCGCCGGCGAGAGCGTGCCCCGATGGGCGTGGAGCGCCCGGAGCCAGCGCGCCGGGCGCGCGAGGAAGGCCAGCGGCGGCAGGATCACGACCGGCACGCCGAAGTAGAGCGCGCCGAGCCAGGCGCCGATGAGCCCCATGTCGTGGTAGAGCGGCAGCCAGCTCACCAGCACGTCGTCGGGCCGGATCCCGACCGCCTCGCCGAGCGCGCGGATGTTGGCGAGCACGTTGGCGTGGGTGAGGAGGACGCCCTTGGGGTCGCCGGTGCTGCCCGACGTGTACTGGATGAGGGCCGGGTCGCCCGCCGCGAGCCTGAGC
>MGCF01000120.1:9094-9583 GCA_001788495.1 Candidatus Rokubacteria bacterium RIFCSPLOWO2_02_FULL_73_56 | reverse complement strand
GGAGCCGGTCCACCGTCGTGACCTCGGCGAGGGAGGCGACGCGCGGCCGGAGCAGCGCCGCCACGCGCCCGGCCTCCGCGAACGTCACGAGCAGGCGCGCGCCGGCGTTCGCGAGGATCTTGACCTGGCGCCGCGCGTACTCCTCGATCCGGTCGGGGCGGTAGGGCGGGTAGATCGGCACGGGCACGGCGCCCGCCAGGAGCGTGCCGAAGAACGCGGCGAAGAACGCCTCCTCCGTGCGGAGCATGAGCGCGACGGTCTCGCCCGGGCCGAGCTTGCGCTGGCGCAGCCCCGCCGCGACGGCGCGCGCGCGGGCCCAGAGCGCCCCGTAGGTGATCGTGCGCTCCCGCTCGTCCGCGTCGCGCAGGATGACGTGCGGGCGGTCGGGCGTGCGCTCGGCGTGCCAGCGCAGCACGTCCACGAGGGTGGCGGCGGCGGCGGGCGCGGCCACGCCCGCGCCGACGGGCGGCGCCGGCTCGGCGGCGCGCT
>MGCF01000120.1:0-9075 GCA_001788495.1 Candidatus Rokubacteria bacterium RIFCSPLOWO2_02_FULL_73_56 | reverse complement strand
GACGCCGAAGGCCTGCTCGAGGCGCACGGAGAGCTCGACGCGCTCCAGGCTGCCGAGGCCGAGCTCGCGCTCGAGCGACTGGTCGAGCGCCACCGCGGGCGGCGCCTGCGCCCCCTGCAGCTCGCCGACGAGGCCCTGCACGATCTCGAGGACCCCGGCCTCGGCCGCGCGGCGGTCCGCCGGCGCGGCCCGCGCGGGCTCAGGCGGCGCCGTACCTGGCGACGACTCGAGATCTGATGATGGTCTGGTTGTCAACCGCCCGGCACCCCGGGAGCGCGCGCGCCATCGTCTCCAGCGCGGCGCGCTCGGCGTCGCTCTCGACCATCCCCCACAGGGTGAGGGTTCCGTTCCGCGCCTCGACGAGAATACCCCGGTTCGAGATCCAGGCCTCGCGGTCCATGCGATCCTTCATCGCCAGGACCAGCTCGGCGTCCGAGAGCGCGGCGCCGGCGCCGGGCGCCGCGGCGAGCGCCTTCACGAGGTCGCCGCGGCTCACGATGCCGACGAGCCGGCCGCGCTCGAGCACGGGCAGGCGGCGGATCCGGTGGCGGTCGAGCAGCGCCGCGACCCACTCGATCGGCGTCTCGGGGCTCGCGTAGAGGACCTTCCGCGACATCACCTCGGCGACCGTCGTGCCCACCGCCTTCTGGTACTCGCGTGCGAGGCGCTCGCCGTCGCGGAAGAACAGCTCCCACCACGGGGGCTGGCGGCGCGGCTTC
Organism: Candidatus Rokubacteria bacterium RIFCSPLOWO2_02_FULL_73_56; assembly: GCA_001788495.1. Classification (GTDB taxonomy): domain Bacteria; phylum Methylomirabilota; class Methylomirabilia; order Rokubacteriales; family CSP1-6; genus GWA2-73-35. The sequence goes on along the minus strand of MGCF01000120.1, from coordinate 8,356 downwards.
TGGCGGACGATCAGATCCCCCTCGCTCAGCACGCCGACGACCGCGCCGTCGTCGTCCACGACGGGCAGGCCGCTCACGCCGTGGTCCACGAGCAGGCGCGCGGCGTCGTGGATCGTCGCGCCGGGTCTCACGGTGATCACGTCACGGGTCATCACCTCGGCCACCGTCTTCATCGCTCTCCTCCTCGCCCACTTGTCCAGGCAAAACCGGTGCCTGCGCGCCGGTCGGGGCAAGTGGGCGAATTCATGGCCGGCACCGGCCGGGCGGGGAGGGGCGGACCGCCTCAGGTGGGTCACCGCCACCCCACCGGCGCCCCGGCCGCGCCCGCCAACTCGCCGAAGTTGCAAGGCCTCCGGCGGCACGGCCTGGCATCGGGTTTGCGCGAGGGGGAAGGGTCTATGCCGCGCGGGCTCGCACTCACGCCGCTCATCGCCGGCGATCCCGTCCGGGTCGGGGCCGACGGCGCCGACCCGGCCGGCCTGCTCGCCGCCGTCGGGCTCGCCGGGCTCGAGGCGCCCGGCGTGGTCGGGCTCGCGCCCGGCGTCGGCCTCGTCCTGGCGCTCGCCGGCGCGGGCCCGCCCGCGCTCCGCTGGGTGCGTCTGGGCCGCCCGACGGCGCTCGCGCCGGGGGGCGACCCGGTGGACGTCGTGGTCGTGCTGACGGCGCCCCTCGCGCAGAGCGGCCCCGCGCTCCGCTGGGTCGCGCGCCTGCGCGCCGGGCTCGCGGACCGGGCGCGCGTCGAGCGCGCGCGGAGCGCGACGAGCCGGGAGGAGCTGGTGCGCGCGCTGGCCCCGCTCGACGAGGACGCGGGCGAGAGCCCGCTCGCCGCCGCCGACCTCCTGGCCCTGCTCGGCTCGGGGCCGGGCGGGCTCGCGCGCGACGAGGCCGCGCGCCGGCGCGCGCGGGCGGGGCCGAACCGCCTGGAGCACGTCCGGCGCCGCCCGCTACTCGCGCGGCTCGCCGAGCAGTTCGTGAGCTTCTTCGCCGCGCTCCTGTGGGTCGGCGGCGGGCTGGCGTTCCTCGCCGGCATGCCCCAGCTCGGCTGGGCGATCTTCGCGGTCATCGGGATCAACGGCGTCTTCGGCTTCTTCCAGGAGCACCAGGCCGAGCGCGCGGTCGAGGCGCTGGAGGAGCTGCTGCCCCACGAGGTCACGGTGCTGCGCGCCGGTGACGGCTGGCGCGTGCCGGCCGCGGACCTGGTCCCCGGCGACGTCGTGGAGCTGGAGGAGGGCGACCAGGTGCCCGCCGACGCGCAGGTCGTCGCCGCCGAGGGGCTGCGCGTGGACCAGAGCGCGCTCACGGGCGAGCCGCACCCGGTCCTGAAGCTGCCCGCGGCGGGCGACGCGCGTGAGCACGTGCCGCGCCTCGAGCGCCACGAGCTGGTCTTCGCCGGCACCGCCGCCGTCGCCGGCCGCGCCACGTGCCTGGTCACGGCGACCGGCATGGGCACCGAGATCGGCGACGTCGCGCGCCTCACGCAGGCCGTCGAGCGGGAGCCGAGCCCGCTCCAGCGCGAGATGCGGCGGGTGACCCGCGTCGTCACCGTGCTCGCCGTCGGCTTCGGCGTCGGCTTCTTCGCCCTCGGCGTCGCGACGGGCGCGCTGTCGCTCGGCGACGGCTTCCTCTTCGCCCTCGGCGTCGTCGTCGCCAACGTGCCCGAGGGGCTCCTGCCGACGCTCACGCTCGCGCTGGCTCTCGCCGTCCAGCGCCTGGCCCGCTTCGGGACGCTCGTCAAGCGCCTCTCGGCGGTCGAGGCGCTCGGCGCGACGACCGTGATCTGCACGGACAAGACCGGCACGCTCACCGAGGGCCGGATGGCGGCGCGCGCGCTGTGGGCCGGGGGACGCGTCCAGGACGCGACGGCGCCGGCGGGCGCGGACGCGCGCGCGCTGCTCGAGGCGGCCGTGCTCGCCTCGCAGGCGACCCGCGAGCACGGCGACCCGACCGAGGTCGCGCTCGTCGCCGCCGCGCACGCCGCGGGGCTCGACGCCGCCGCGCTCCGCCGCGCGCACGCGCTCGCCGCCGCGTACCCGTTCGACTCGTTCCGCAAGCGGATGACGCTCGTGCGCGCGGGCGGCGCCGGCGCGGTGGCCTGGGTGAAGGGCGCGCCGCAGGAGACGCTCGCCCTCTGCGCGCGCGTGCGCCGCGACGGCGCCGGCGTCGTGCTCGACGAGGAGACGCGCCGCGCGATCCTCGCCGACCACGACCGGCTCGCCGCCGACGGGCTGCGCCTGCTCGCGGTCGCCGCGCGGCCGCTCGAGGCGGACCAGGTCGGCGCCGGCCAGGGCGCCGTCGAGCGCGACCTCGAGCTCCTCGGCCTGGTCGCGCTCTGGGACCCGCCGCGCCCGGAGGTCGAGGGGGCGGTCGCGCTCTGCCGGCGCGCGGGCATCCGCGTCGTCGTGGTCACCGGCGACTACGGCCTCACCGGCGCGGCGATCGCGCGCCGGATCGGCCTGCCCGTCGGCAAGGTCGTCACCGGCGACGAGGTCGCGCGCATGTCGCCCGAGGCGCTCGCCAGCGTCGCGCGCGAGCCGGGCGTCCTGTTCGCGCGGACCTCGCCCGCGCACAAGCTCGCGATCGTCGGCGCGCTCACGGCGGCGGGCGAGGTCGTGGCGGTGACGGGGGACGGCGTCAACGACGCGCCCGCGCTCAAGGCCGCGGCGGTCGGCTGCGCGATGGGCCGGCGCGGCACCGAGGTGGCCAAGGAGGCGGCCGAGGTCGTGATCACGGACGACAACTTCGCGTCCATCGTCGCGGCGATCCGGCAGGGGCGGACGGTCTACGCGAACATCGGGAAATTCGTCACCTACATCTTCGCCTCGAACGTGCCCGAGCTGGTGCCGTTCCTCGCCTTCGTCCTGCTCGGCATCCCGCTGCCGCTCACGCTCATGCAGATCCTCGCCGTGGACCTCGGCACGGACGTGGTGCCGGCGCTCGCGCTCGGCGCCGAGCCCGCGGAGCCGGGCGTCATGGACCGGCCGCCACGCGCGCGCGGGGACCGGCTGCTCGGCGCCGGGCGCCTGCTGCGCGCGTACGGCTTCCTCGGCGTCGTCGAGGCCGCGCTGGCGCTCGGCGCGTTCTTCTGGACGTACCGGGTGGCGGGCTGGCGGCCGGGAGGGCCGCTGGCGGCGAGCGGCGACCTCTACCGCCGCGCCACGACGATGACGCTCGCCGGCATCGTCGCGGCGCAGGTCGGCAACGTCTTCGCCTGCCGGACGGACCGCGAGTCGGTCTTCCGCGTGGGGCTCGGCACGAACCGGCTCGTGCTCGCGGGCATCGCGGCCGAGCTGGGCGTGCTGCTCCTGCTGATCCTGCTCCCGCCGCTCGCCTGGCTCTTCGGCCTCGCCCCGCTCGCGTTCGCCGAGTGGGGCATCCTGCTCCTGTTCCCGCCGGCGGTGTTCCTGCTCGAGGAGGCGCGCAAGGGGGTGGTCCGGTGGGCGCGGCCCGCGCGCGTCGCCCCGGCACCCGAGAAAGGAGTCGTCCCATGACGGCGTTCCGTCGAGTCCTCCACGCCACCGACTTCTCGAAGGCCTCGGCGCCGGCGTTCGCGCGGGCGCTCGAGACCGCGCGGACGAGCCGTGCCCGGCTCGCGCTCGTGCACGTGCTGATGCCGCCGGCGATGTTCCTCGAGGACAGCGTGCTCTCGGCCCGCACCCTGCGGGAGCTGCGGGAGCAGGCGCGGCGCGGCGCGCAGGACCGGCTGGCGCCGTTCCTGGCGCGGGCGCGGCGCCGGCGGGTCCGGGCGGTGGCGGTCGTGCGGGAGGGCCTGCCCGCCGACGAGATCGTCGCCGAGGCGCGACGCCGCCGGGCCGACCTGATCGTCGTCGGCACCCACGGCCGCACTGGCCTGCGGAGGTTCTTCCTGGGCAGCGTCGCCGCGCGCGTCGTCACGCTCGCGCGCTGCCCCGTCCTGACCGTCGGCGCCCGCTGACGAGGAGGCGTGCCATGAGCAACGGGATCTTCACCGCGCCGCGTCCCCGGAACGAGCCCGTGCTCGGCTACGCGCCGGGCAGCCCCGAGCGGCGGGCGCTCCGCGCCGAGCTCGAGCGGCTGGCGGGCCAGGTCGTCGAGATCACGCCGCGCATCGGCGGCGCGCGCATCGCCACCGGCCGCACCGCCGAGGCCGTCATGCCGCACGACCACCACCACGTCCTCGCCGTCTGGCACCAGGCGGGCGCCGCCGAGGTGGCCCGCGCGATCGAGGCGGCGCTCGCGGCCCACCGCGCGTGGTCGGGGCTGCCGTGGGAGGAGCGCGCCGCCGTGTTTCTCCGCGCGGCCGAGCTCCTGGCGGGGCCGTGGCGGATGACGCTCAACGCGGCGACGATGCTCGGCCAGTCGAAGACCGCGCACCAGGCCGAGGTGGACTCGGCCTGCGAGCTGATCGACTTCTGGCGCTTCAACGTCGCCTGGGCCGAGGAGATCTACCGCCAGCAGCCCGAGTCCTCGCCCGGCTGCTGGAACCGGCTCGAGCACCGCCCCCTCGAGGGCTTCGTGCTCGCCGTGACGCCGTTCAACTTCACCTCGATCGCCGGCAACCTGCCGACGGCGCCCGCGCTGATGGGCAACACCGTCGTGTGGAAGCCCGCCTCCTCGGGCGTGTACGCGGCCCACGTCCTGATGGACCTGCTCGAGGCGGCCGGGCTCCCGCCGGGCGTCGTGAACCTGGTCCCCGGCGTCGCCGCCGAGGTGGGCGAGGCGGCGCTCGCCTCGCCCGACCTGGCGGGCGTGCACTTCACGGGCTCGACGGCGACGTTCCGCGCGATCTGGGAGGCGGTCGGGCGCGGCATCGGGCGCTACCGGAGCTACCCGCGGCTCGTCGGCGAGACCGGCGGCAAGGACTTCGTCCTCGCCCACCCGACGGCCGACCCGGCGGCGGTCGCCACGGCGCTCACGCGCGGCGCCTTCGAGTACCAGGGCCAGAAGTGCTCGGCCGCCTCGCGCGCGTTCATCCCGGCCTCGCTCTGGCCCGAGGTGGAGCGGCGGCTCCTCGCCGACGTCGCCGCGCTCCGGGTCGGCGACGTGCGGGACTTCGGCAACTTCATGGGCGCGGTGATCGACCGGGACGCGTTCGCAAAGGTGCGGGGCTACCTCGACCTCGCGCGGCGCTCGCCGGACGCCGAGATCCTCGCCGGGGGCGGGTCCGACGACCGCGCGGGCTGGTTCGTCGAGCCGACCGTCGTGCGCGCGCTGGCGCCCGACCTGCCGCTCCTGCGCGAGGAGATCTTCGGGCCCGTGCTCGGCGTCTGGGTGTACGCCGACGACGCGCTCGACGCGGCGCTCGCGCTCTGCGACCGCGGCACGCCCTACGCGCTCACCGGCGCGATCTTCGCGCGCGACCGCGCGGCGATCGCGCGGATGACGGCGGCGCTCGCGTACGCGGCCGGCAACTTCTACGTCAACGACAAGCCGACCGGGGCCGTGGTCGGCCAGCAGCCCTTCGGCGGCGCGCGCCTGTCCGGCACCGACGACAAGGCCGGCAGCCCGCTGAACCTGCTCCGCTGGGTGAGCCCGCGCGCGATCAAGGAGACGTTCGCGCCGCCGACGGACTTCCGCTACCCGTACATGATCGCTGAGCTGGGGGGCCCCGATATGGCCCCCCAGGCTCCGCCGCCCATGAACATGGGGGGCCCCGACATGGCCCCCCAGGCTCCGCCGCCCATGAACATGGGGGGCCCCGACATGGCCCCCCAAACCCCCCGGGCTTGACGGCGGAGCGGGAGAGTGCTAAATGTCCGGACATCCTTACAGCGGGAGGCAGCGGTGAACTACCGGCCCGGGATTCCGCGGTATCTGCAGATCGCCGACGCGATCCGCCACGACCTGAGGGGCGAGGGCGAGCGCATCCCCTCCGAGCACGCGCTCTGCGCCACGTTCAAGGTGAGCCGCCCCACGATCCGCCAGGCCCTCGACGTGCTCGTCCAGGAGGGGCTCCTCTACCGCCACGCCGGGCGCGGCACGTTCTCGACGCCGGCCGCGGGCGTGGACAGCAAGCTCCGCGTGATCGGCTCGGTCGGCGACATGATGGCGCTCGGCGACGAGACCTGGTTCAAGCTCGTCTCGCGCGAGATCGTGACGCTGCCGGCGAACATCGCGCAGGCGCTCCGGCTGCCGCCGCGCTCCTCGGCGTACTGCGTCGTGGGCGTGCGCCACGGCGAGAGCGGCCCGTTCCAGCACGTCACCGCGTACGTGCCGCTCACGATCGGCACGGCGCTCTCCGACGAGGACCTGTCCAAGACGTCCCTCATCGGGGCGATCGAGCGGCTCACCGGCGTCCAGATCAAGCTGATGGAGCAGGTCGTGGACGCCGCGCTCGCGCCGCGGCAGGTCGCCGAGCTGCTCCAGATCCGCCCGCGCTCGCCGCTCCTGCTCTTCGAGCGCACGTACTTCGCGGCCAGCGGCGAGCCCGTCGAGCACGCGATCACGTACCAGGTGGGCAAGCGCTATCCGTACCGGGTCGTCTTCTCGCGCGCCGACCGCCGGAGCTGACCCCGCGTGGCGTACCGCATCGGCTTCGACGTCGGCGGCACCTTCACGGACTTCGTGCTGCAGTCCCCCTCGGGCGAGCTCGCGACGGCGAAGCGGCTGACGACGTACCCGGACCCGTCCGAGGCGTGCCTGGCGGGCCTCGACGCGCTGATCGCGGCGAGCGGCGTGGCCTGGGGCGACGTCGCCCAGGCCGTGCACGGCACCACGCTCGGCTCGAACGTCGTGATCGAGCGCAAGGCGCGCGGCGTCGGGCTGCTGACCACGCGCGGCTTCCGCGACGTGCTGGTCATCGGGCGCGAGAAGCGCTACCAGGTCTACGACCTGCAGATCGAGAAGCCGCGCCCGCTGATCCCGCGCCGGCTCATCGGCGAGGTGACCGAGCGCATCCTGGCCGACGGCTCGGTGCGCACGCCGCTCGACGAGGCCGACGCGCGCCGGGCCGTGCGCGAGCTCGTCGCGCGCGGGGTCACGACGCTCGCGATCTGCCTCCTGCACGCCTACCTGAACCCGGCGCACGAGAAGCGCCTGGCGGCGCTCGTGGCGGAGGAGGCGCCGCGCGTGACGGTGACGCTCTCGCACGAGGTCTCGCCGACGTTCCGCGAGTACGAGCGGACGTCCACGACGGTGGTCAACGCGTACGTGATGACGGCGGTGCGCGAGTACCTCGCCGGGCTCGGCCGGGCGCTCGCCGCGCGCGGCTACCGCGGTCGCCTCTTCGTCATGCAGTCCTCGGGCGGCATCGCGACGGCCGAGGCGATGCAGCGCTACCCGGTGCGCATGATCGAGTCGGGCCCCGCCGCGGGCGCCCTGATGGCGGCGGCGTACGGCGAGCTCACGGGCCACCGCGACCTGATCGCGTTCGACATGGGCGGCACGACCGCGAAGCTCGCGCTCGTCGAGAAGGGGCGGCCGTCCACGACGACCGCGTTCGAGCTCCACCGCGTCGCGAACGCGCCGGGCAGCGGGCTGCCGATGAACATCCAGGCGCTCGACCTGGTCGAGATCGGCGCGGGCGGCGGCTCGATCGCGCGCGCCGCGCTCGGCGTGATCGCGGTCGGCCCGGAGAGCGCCTCGTCCACGCCGGGCCCCGTCTGCTACGGGCGCGGCGGCGCCGAGCCCACGGTCACCGACGCGAACCTCGTGCTCGGCTACCTGAACCCGGACGACTTCGCCGGGGGCTCGATGCGCCTGGACGCCGCGGGCGCCGCGCGGGCGCTCGAGACGAAGGTGGCGCGCCCCCTCGGGCTCTCGCTCGCCGAGGCCGCGTGGGGCGTCCACGCGATCGTGAACACGAACATGGAGCTGGCGACGCGGGTCGTCTCGATCGAGCGCGGCCGCGACCCGCGCGACCTCACGCTCGTCGCCTTCGGCGGCTCGGGCCCGGTGCACGGCTGCCGGCTCGCCCGGGCGCTCGGGATTCCCCGCGTGATCCTGCCGGCGGCGGCGGGCGTGACCGCGGCGATCGGGCTCCTGGCGGCGGAGGTCCGCTTCGACGTCGCGCGCACGTACGTGCGCCGCCTCGACGCGGTGGACCCGGCGCGCCTGAGCGCGATGTACGAGGAGATGGCGGCGCAGGCGCTCGAGGTGGTGCGCGAGTCCGCGGTCGCCGGCGACGTGACCGTGGCGCGCGGCGCCGACGCCCGCTACGTGGGCCAGGGCTACGAGCTGACGGTGCCCGTCCCCGCGGGCGCGCTCGACGCCGCGGCGCTCGCGCGCGTGCGCGCGGCGTTCGACGAGGTCTACGCCGCGCGCTACGGCTACGCGAACCCGGCGGAGCCCGTGGAGATCGTCACCTGGAAGCTGTCGGCCGTCGGCGGCTCGCCGCGGATCGCGCTCGCGAAGGCCGCGCGCGGCGCGGGCGCGCCCGCGC
>MGCF01000119.1 GCA_001788495.1 Candidatus Rokubacteria bacterium RIFCSPLOWO2_02_FULL_73_56 | reverse complement strand
CGGCTCCGTCACCCACTCGCCCGAACGCCGCGCTGCGCGCGGCGGACGGGACGAGGGGGGCCCACTGCGCGCGGCCCCGCGGCGACCGCGCCCTGCGCCACCCGCCCGGTCGCGCCATCGCCGTTCGTGAATCATGCAGGCTCAGCGCCGGCGCGCGAGCGTCTCGCGGAGCGAGCCCACGACGCCCTTCGGGAAGAAGAACACGACCAGGATGAACAGGATGCCGAAGTAGAGCGGCCAGCGCTCGGTGAGCCGCACCGCGAGGTCGGAGCCCGGCAGGAGCGCCGCGCCGAGGCCGCGCAGGTTCGGCAGGAACGCCTGGGCGGTGAGCAGGAAGCCGGCGCCGATGATCCCGCCCCACAGGGTGCCGATGCCGCCGATGATCACCATGAGCAGGATGTCGAGCATGATGTGGATGCCGAGCGTCGACTCGGGGTTCACGTAGCCGACCCAGACCGCGTAGCAGCCGCCGAGCACGGTCGCGACCACGCTCGCGAAGCACGAGGCCGCCGACTGGTAGACGAACGTCCGGAAGCCGAGCGCCTCGGCGCGCAGCTCGTTGTCGCGGATCGCCTGCAGCACGCGCCCGAGCGGCGAGGCCACGAAGCGGCTCATCGCGGCGAACAACACGGTCACGACCGCGCAGATCGCGTAGTAGGCGCCGAGCCGGTGCCCGAGCGCGCCCGGGAACCGGGGGGAGAGCCCGTCCTCGCCGCCGGTGAGCGGGCCGAGCTGCACGGCCAGGATCAGCGCGAACTCGGCGAAGGCGAGCGTGATCATCGCGAAGAAGATCGCTTTCACGCGGAGCGAGAAGGCGCCGATCGCGACCGAGACCAGCGCGGAGACGCCGACGGCCGCGGCGAGGCCGAGGCCGAGGTCGCCCCACGTCGGGCCGCCGAAGCGCGCCACCGCGAGTGCCGCGCCGTACGCGCCGAAGCCGAAGAACATCGCGTGGCCGAAGGACACGATCCCCGTGTAGCCGATCAGGACGTCGTAGCTCGCGACCAGCGCGGCGAAGACGGCGATCTTGAGCGCGAGGTCCAGCAGCTGGAACGAGGGCACGAGCGGCACCGCCGCGAGCGCCGCGAGGAGCGCGAGGCGCCCCCAGAGGGTGGGCCGCCGCCAGCGCCGCGCGCGCGCCGCCGCGCGCGCCGCCGCGACCGGGGTCGCCCGGGCCGGGGCGCTCACTTGCCCGAGCCGAAGAGCCCGGCCGGCCGCAGGAGCAGGATCACGACCATGAGCGCCATGTTGACGCCGATGGCCGCCTTCGGGAGCAGGAAGGCGACGTAGTTGTACGAGAGCCCGACGATCAGCGCACCGAGCAGCGACCCGCTCACGCTGCCGAGCCCCCCGATGATCACGACGATGAACGCGAAGATGAGCTGCTCGCCGCCCATCGCGGGGCGCACCGACTGGGAGAAGATCGCCCACATGAGCCCGCCGAGGCCGGCGAGCGCCGAGCCCGCGGCGAACACGCCGGTGAAGTAGCGGTGGATGTCGTGGCCGAGCACCTGGATCATCTCGCCGTTCTCGACGCCCGCGCGCACGATGAGGCCGACCCGCGTCCGGCGGAGCACGAGCGCGATCGCCCCGTACACGACGAGCCCGAGCACGATCGCGACGACGGGGAAGCGCAGGACGATCACGTCGGCGAGGTCCCAGGAGCCCTGGAACGTGAACGGCACCGGCAGCACCTGGTCGTTCGGCCCCCAGCCGATCCGGATCAGCTCCTCCAGCACGATCGTCGCGCCGAGCGTGATCAGGATCTGGAACATGTGCCGGCCGTAGACCGGCCGCACGATCACGCGCTCGAGCACCACGCCCAGGACGAGCCCGACCGCCATCGCCGCGGCGACGGCGGCGAGCAGCAGGAGCGCGTTCAGGCCGAGCGACGGCGCCTCGGCCCAGCCGAGCCGCTCGTTCAGGAGCACGAGGACCGTGAAGCCCGCGTACGCGCCCCACGAGAAGAGCGCGCCGTGCGCGAAGTTGAGCACGTCCATGAGGCCGAAGATCAGCGTGAGGCCCGCGGCGACGAGGAAGATCAGCATGCCCATCGCGAGCCCGGCGATCGTGAGCGTCAGGTACACGCGCGGCTCGATGGCCGCGAGCGGCAGGAGGGCCAGGCCGACCACGAGCGCCGCCGGCGCCGCGCGCCTCATGCGCCCGGCCTCAGATGCCCGGTCTCAGATGCCAAGGTACCGCTTCTTCAGCGCGTCGTCGGCGACGAGCGCCGCCATCGGCCCGTGGTGGACGGTGCGGCCGTCGTCGATCAGGTAGAAGTCGTCGGCCAGCGCCTGCGCCATCGCGAAGTTCTGCTCGACCAGCAGCACGGTCGCGTGCGCCTTCATCGCGCGGAGGGCCTCGACGAGGTGCTCGATCACGATCGGCGCGAGCCCCTTCGAGGGCTCGTCCACGAGCAGGAGGCGGTTGGGGTTCACGAGGGCGCGCGCGATCGAGAGCATCTGCTTCTGCCCGCCCGAGAGCGTGCCCGCGCGGGCGGCGCGGAAGCGGGCGAGGTCGGGGAACAGCTCGAACACCCGCGCGAGCCGCGCGGGCGCCCCCGCGTCGCTCCCGAGGCGCGCGACCCGGAGATTCTCGTCCACGGTGAGCGTCGCGAAGATCCCCTGCCCCTCCGGCACGAAGCCGATGCCGCGGCGGACGATCGCGTGGGGCCGGAGGCCGTGGATCGGCCGGCCCTCGAGCCGGACGCTCCCGCGCGCCGGGCGGAGCAGGCCGACGATCGTCCGCAGCGTCGTGGTCTTGCCCGCGCCGTTGCGGCCGAGGAGCACGGTCACGGCGTCGCGGCGCACCGCGAGCGTCACCCCTTGCAGGATGTGGTGCTGGCCGATGAACGTGTGGACGTCGTCGAGCTCGAGGAGCGTCTCAGCCACGGGCGGCGCCTCCGCCGAAGTACGCGGCCTGCACCGCCGGGTCGCGGCTGATCGCCTCCGGCGACCCGTCGGCGAGCAGCCGCCCGTCGGTGAGCACCGCGATCGAGTCCGAGAGCGCCAGGATCATGTCGATCTTGTGCTCGACGAGAAGAATCGTCGTGTCCCGTCTCGCCTTCATCCCCTCGATCAGCTCGATGATCGCCGGCACCTCCTCGAGCGACATGCCGGCCGTCGGCTCGTCGAGCAGCAGCACCTCCGGCTCGAGCGCCAGGAGGATGCCGACCTCGAGCTTCCGCTTCTCGCCGTGCGCCAGCGCGCTCGCGGGGGCGTCCCACTTCGCCTCGAGCAGCACGGACTCGAGGATCGCGTAGGCGCGGTCCTCGAGCTCCGCGAACCGGCGCGCGTCGCGCCAGGCGTGGAGGCCGGGCAGGCGCCGCGCCTGGACCGCCATGCGCACGTTCTCGAGGACGGTGAGCGTGGGGAAGACGTTCGTGAGCTGGAACGAGCGGCCGATGCCCCGGCGCGCGCGCGCCGCGGCGCCGAGGCGCGTGACGTCCTCGCCCTTGAACACGACGCGGCCCGCGCTCGGCCGGTACTGGCCCGAGAGCAGGTTGAACAGCGTCGTCTTGCCCGCGCCGTTCGGCCCGATGATGGACTTGAGGGTGCACGGCGCGATGTCGAGCGACACGCGGTCCACGGCCGCGTGCCCGCCGAACCGGATCGTCAGCTCGCGGGTCGAGATGATCGGCGCCGTCACGCGCCCCCCGGCCGCCGGCCTCCCGCCTAGCGCTTGTTCTGGATGGGCGGCGCGGTCTCCGCCGGGGAGAGCTCGCGCGTGAGCACGGGCACGAGCCAGGGCACGTCGGGCTTCGCCGTCATCTTGAAGGCGTACATCGCCTGGAGCGCCTGGTGGTCCTGCGTGCGGAAGACCATCGGGCCCTTGGGCGTCGGGAACTCCATGCCCTCCATCGCCGCGATGAGCTTCTCGGTGTCGGTGGACCCGGCCTTCTGGATGCCCGTGACGACGGCCATCGCCGCGGCGAACCCGCCGGCCGTGAAGAAGTCGGGCGGCGAGCCGAAGCGCTTCTGGTGCTCGCGCACCAGCCAGGCGTTCACCGGGTTCTTCGGGATCTCGTAGTAGTAGTAGAGGCCGCCGACCATCCCCTGGAGCCCGAGCGCCTTCATCGCCTTGAGGACGTCGAGCACGTTGCCGCCGCCCGTGAGCGTGATCCCGTACTTGTCGAGGCGGCTCGCGACGAGCTGCGGGAACGGCCCGCCCTTGCCGGCCCAGATCACGAACACGTACTTGTCGCCGGGCTTGTCCTTGAGCGCCCCGAGGATCCGCTGGATCGGCGCCGTGAAGTCCGTGGCCTGCACGGGCGCGTACTCCTCGTGGACCACCTTCGCGCCCGTCTTCTCGACGGCGGCCTTGTAGGCGGCCACGCCGTCCCGCCCGAAGGCGTAGTCCTGCGCGATCGTGGCGATCGAGACACCCGGCTTGGCGACGGCGAGCGCGTTGGCGATCGCGTCCTGGCCCGAGTTGCGTCCGGTCCGGAAGATGTAGCGGTTCCAGGCGGCGCCGGTGATCGAGTCGGCCACCGCCGGCTCGACGATCAGGAGCTTCTTGTACTCCTGCGCCACCGGCAGGATCGCGAGCGCGGCCGCGCTCGACGTGGTGCCGACGACCAGGTCCACCTTGTCGTCGGCGTAGAGCTTGGTGATGAGACGCTTGGAGACGTCGGGCTTGAGCTGGTCGTCCTCGACGAGGACCTCGAGCTTGCGGCCGAGCAGCTCGTTCTTGCCGCCCGTGCCGTACTCGAGCCCGAGCTTGAAGCCCGTGATCATCTGCTTGGCGTACACCTCGAACGGGCCCGTCACGCCCTGCAGGACGCCGATCCTGATCGGCTCCGCCGCGGCGGCCGGGCCGGGCGCCAGGAGCGTGAGGCCGAGGATCGCGAACACGAGCAGAGCCGTCCACCGGTTCGTCATCGGCTTCCCCCTTTGATCCACGATCGTCCGAGCGCCCGCACGCTAGCAGGAATGGCGCGACGCGTCAAGCCCCTCGCCGCCCGTCAGCGCTCGAGGCCGAACTGCACCGGGCCGACGCCCGTGGGCGCGCCGACGGCGGCGCCGGTGGCCGAGCGGAGCTGCCGGCGCGCGGCGACCTCGACGTCGGTCCGCCAGTACGACGCGGGCCGCACGACGGTGGCGAGCTCGTCCCACAGCTCCTGGTCGCCCGGCCGCGGCACCACGAGGACGCGGCGGTAGGCGACGCCGCCGGGCGCCGGGGCCAGGATCTCCAGCCGCCGCACGCTCTCGCCGCGCAGGTTCAGATACTCCACGCTGCGCGCCGCCGGGCCGTCCAGGCGCCCGGCCTCCCCCCAGTCGCCCGCCGTGAAGCGCGCGTGGGCGGTCGCGAACGCCGCCGTCTCGGCCAGCATCCGCACCGGGCCCGCCGGCCAGCCGCCGACCAGGTCCGCGAGGGTGCCCCCCGTCCGGCGGATCGTCTCCTCGCCGAGCCGGCGCGCCGGCTCGCCCGGCGCCGCGCGCCCGGGCAGGGCGAACACCTCCACGGCGACCGTGCCGTCGGCGCGCTGGCGGTGGAGGCGGTACACGCCGTCCGCGGGCGCGTCCACGAAGCCGTCGAGCCGGCCGTCGCCGTCGGCGTCGAGCAGGCCGAGCTGCGTCGCCGCCCCGGGCCACGGGGCGAGCTGCGCGGCGAGCGCGCGGGCGATCTCGTCGCTCGCCCGGCCCTGGAGCGCCCGGAGGGGCAGGACGCCGGGCTGGCCCTCGCGCGCGCCGAGCTCGCGCTGGCGCGTGCGCACCGCCGCGTCGAGGACCGCGCCCGCGTCGTCGCAGCGGACGCGGTCGGCGTCGGCCGCGGGGGGCGGCGCGGCGGCCGGCGCGGGCGGCGCGGCCGACCCCGCGGGCAGCCCGGCGAGCTCGCGCGCGAGGCCCGCCCGCTCGCGGTCGAGCGCCTCGATCCGGGACTGGATCCGGTTCGCGCCGGCGAAGTCCAGGCGGACGAGCGCGCCGAGCCGCTGGTCCTCGAGGCGCTGGCGCTCGGCGGGAATCGCGGCGAGCCGCGCGCGGATCGCGTCCGCGCGCGTGCCGGCCGCCGGCGCCGCGGGCGCGCCCGCGGGGAGCCCCGAGCGGGCGACGTGAGCGGCCAGGGCGCGCCGCACGCCCTCGGAGAGCTGGGCGTGCTCGCCGAGCTCGCGGCGCAGGCGCGCGCACTCCGCCTCCCCCGGCGCCTGGGCGCGGGCGGGCGGGGCGCCCGCGGCGAGCGCGAGCGCGCCGAGCGCGAGGGCGCCGAGCGCGCGCCTCACCGGAGTCCCCCCTCGAGCAGCGGCAGGCCGAAGTACACGACGAACGCGGCGGACGCGGCGTACATCATCCAGTGGACCTCCCTCCCGCGGCCGGAGAGCAGCTTGATCGCCGCGTGGGTGACGAAGCCCGCGCCGATCCCGTTGGTGATCGACCAGGTGAAGGGCATCACCAGCATCGTGACGAAGGCGGGGATCGCCTCCTCGTAGTCGTCCCAGGGGATGTCGCGGACGACCGACATCATGTAGAAGCCGACGATGACGAGCGCGGGCGCCGTCGCCTGCGCGGGGATCACGCTCGCGAGCGGCGAGAACCACATGGCCCCGAGGAACAGCGCGCCGACGACGACCGCGGGGAGCCCCGTGCGCCCGCCGTCGGCGACGCCGGCGGCGGACTCGATGTAGGTCGTGTTGCTGCTGCTGTTCGCGAACCCGCCGAAGAGCGCGCCGAGCGAGTCCACGAGCAGGACCCGGCCCACGCCCGGCAGCCGGCCGCGCGCGTCGAGGAAGCCGCCCTGGCCGCCGACGCCGATGACCGTGCCCATCGTGTCGAAGAAGTCGCTCAGCATGATCGAGAACGTCGCGAGCACCGCCGTGACGACGCCGAGCCTGGCCACCAGGGCGAAGTCGAGCCGGCCGAACGTGGAGAAGTCGGGCGCCTGGACGAGCGCCGCGGGGAGCTGCGCCGCGCCCGGCGTCGCGAACCCCTTCCAGTCCGCCACGAGCCCGTTCAGCGCGATCGCCAGGACCGTCGCGAGCGCGATGCCGAGCAGCAGCGCGCCCCGCACGCGCCGGGCCATGAGCCACGCTGTGACGACGAAGCCGACGAGGAAGACGACGCTCGGCACGCCGGCGAGGGCGCCGAGGCCGACCGGCAGCGGGCCCGTCGCGGGCTTCACGACGAAGCCCCCGGTGACGAACCCGATGAACGCGATGAAGAAGCCGATGCCCACGCCGATCGCGCGCTTGAGGCCGAGCGGCACGGCGTCCATCACCGCCTGGCGCAGCCGCGTCAGCACGAGCAGCGTGATGACGAGGCCCTCGAGGAACACGACCGTCATCGCCTGCGGCCAGCTGAGCCCGCGCCCGGCCACCAGCTCGAACGCGACGGCCGCGTTGAGCCCCATGCCGGGCGCGAGCGCGAACGGGTAGTTGGACGCGAGGCCCATGAGGATGGAGAGGAGCCCCGCGGTGAGACAGGTGACGGTCAGCGTCGCGGCGAACGGCAGGCCCATGCCCTCGAGGCCGGGCACGCCGACGTAGCCGAGGACGATCGGGTTCACGAAGATGATGTACGCCATGACCATGAACGTCGTGACGCCCGCGCGCAGCTCCGTCGCGAGCGTCGTGGAGCGCTCCGCGAAGCGGAAGTACCGCGCGAGCGCGGCGGACGCCGCGGCGGCCATCAGTACGGCAGGCTCTCGCGGCCCAGCAGCTCGCGGGCCACGATGATCTTCATGACCTCGGCGGTGCCGTCGCCGATCTCGAGCCCGATCACGTCGCGCAGCCGCTGCTCGAACGGCAGCTCGTCC
>MGCF01000118.1:4186-24080 GCA_001788495.1 Candidatus Rokubacteria bacterium RIFCSPLOWO2_02_FULL_73_56 | reverse complement strand
GCGTCGGCTCGGCAAACCCCACCCGGAGCAAGACCGAATAGGAGAGCGCAGGGTGGCCCGCCCGTGGCTCTCGGGTTAGGTCGCTGGAGGCGCCGGGCAACCGGCGTCCTAGAGAAATGACCGTCGCCCCGCGAGGGGCACAGAACCCGGCTTACAGGCCCTCTCTGGCGCCCTTCTCGAGCTCACGCGACTTGCGCGACGCCTTCTCGGCACGATGACATCACCCGTTACCCGGGCCGGCGCCGCGGCCTCACCTTCCTGACGTAGAGCACGCCGGGTTCCTTGGCCCCGCACTTCGGGCAGTAGGCCTGCCTTGTCGCGCCGCCGCCCCCAGGCAAGTAGAACACCAGCCCGGCCTTGCACGTCCGGCAGAGCTCGATCTCCTCGGGCAGCTCGGTCGTCGGAGTCATCGTCGGTCGCCTCCCTCCGGTCTGTGACTGCAGTGAGTAGGCTGAAGCCGCCACCCATGGTCTGGCGAGACTCCGGCAACGGGTACGATACGTAGACGCGGAATGGCGGACATCCCGAGTCCTCCCGCGAAGACCACGGTTCGTAGATACGCACCCGGGCAGGTCTCCTGGCTCTCGGATCGTCCTACTCCCCGCGCCTTCCCGGCCGTACGGGCCAGTGGCTTCCTCGCGGGTTTCGTCCCCGATCACAGTGACGGGGTCGCGGCGGATTCGCACCGCCTTCCCTGGGCCCTCACGGGCGCCCGGACGCTACGTCAACGCACGCTAGCAGAACTCGGACGACCGGCGCAAGCATCACGCGCGCGACTCTCGCACGTCCTCAGGATTCCCTCCCCCTCAGGACGGAATCGCCACCATGGGACGGCAAGTAGTCCGCCGAGTTCGAACCTCCCGCTCTCGGTCACGCCCCATCGAACGGACACTGACCTCGTCCGGATCGCCGCGATGCCGGCGGCCGAAACGGCTCTGGGCCGACGAACGCGCACTGTGCAACAGCAGAATATCTAAGTGTCTACGTGTAGAAGTACCGCGTGAGATGGAAGAACACCGGGGCGGCGAAGCACACCGAGTCGAGTCGGTCTAACATCCCGCCGTGCCCTTCGATCATCGCGCCCCAGTCCTTGACACCGAGGTCGCGCTTGATCGCCGACATCACGAGCCCGCCGAGGAAGCCCATTGCGACGATCACGGCAGCGATACCGGCGGCGCCAACGACGCCGAACGGGGTGAGCCGCCCGAGCGCGGCCCCGAGCGCGATCGCGCTTGCCGCACCCCCGACCAGCCCCGCGAGGGTCTTCGATGGGGAGAGTTGCGGTGCGACCTTGCGGCGGCCGAATAGCTTGCCGCAGACGTACTGCAGCACGTCGCTCGCCTGCACGACGGCCAGCAGGAACAGTACGAGCAGGAGGCTGCGGCCCTCGTATCGTGGAATCTGCAGCATGAGCAGCGCCGGAACGTGACTGATGCAATAGACTGAGATCATCACGCCCCATTGCACCACGGCGGTCCGTTCAAGGAAACGGGTGATATCCGAGCGGAGCGCCGCCAGGATCGGCAGCGCAAGAAAGACGTACACCGGAACGAAGATCGCAAACAGGCCGTACCACTCGATCGCCACCAGGTAGTACTGCACCGGCAGCACGAAGAAGAACGCGAACGAGAGCGCGAGGTGGTCGCCGCGCCGGGTCGGCGCGAGCGTCAGGAACTCGCGCAGCGCGAAGAAGGAGACCAGCGCAAAGAGGACTACCAGCGCGGTCCGACCGAGCGCGGCGCCAAGCCCGATCACCACGACCATCACCCACCACGCGTTGATACGGGCGTTCAGGTTGTCGATGGTCGGATGCGGCGCTCCCTCGGCAAGGAAGCGCTTGAGCGTCCAGCCGATGGCGGTGGCGACGGCGAGAACGACGGCCAGGCCAGCGAAGAGCAGCACCGCTTCGCGTTGGATGATCATGCCGGCCGCAGAGCGAGGATGGCCCGGCATAGCCGGGCGAGGAAGGCGTCCTTGCCTTCGCCTTCACGCAACCTGGTAGGTGTGCCAAAGGTCGCCGAGCAGAGGAGCGGCACCGGCAGGACGTCGCCCTTGGGCAGGACCCGGTTCAGGTTGTCGATCCAGACCGGTACCAGCTCCACCTCCGGGCGCTGACGCGCCACATGGTAAATACCGCTCCTGAACGGCAGGAGTTCGGCGCCAACGTTACGTGTCCCCTCGGGAAAAACGATGAGCGACCAGCCCTCGCCGAGGGCGGCCAGGATCACCTCGATCGGGTCGCGCGTGCGGGTCGCCTTGTCGCGGTCGATGAGCACGCCGTTCAGCACGTTGGTGATCAGGTAGCGGCGGAGCCCTCCCGCCAGCCAGTAGTCCGCGCCCGCGACCGGCCGCGTCATCGCCCGCAGCGACGGGGGAAGGCACGTCCAGATCAGCACGAAGTCGCCGTGGCTCGTGTGATTCGCGAAATAGATGCGCTGGGTCGGGGCCGGCCCGCACCCGACCCACCGAGCCTGGGCCCCCGTGAGGAGCCGCATCAAGCCGGTCACGGCCTTGCCGAGTAGCTGGGGGAGCAGGCGCACGGCGCGACGGACCGTCAGGCCGCTGACCGCGCCGCGGTCACGGCGAGCCAGGCGACTGCGACGACGGCGGCCCCGGCGATCGCGCGTGCGAGTGGATGCTTCCAGAGCCGGACCGCCGCCGTGGTGGGCTCTTCAAGCGCCCGCGCGTGGTCCACGACCCGGCGAGGTACGGGACGATCCCGAGTGGACCCGCCCAGAGAACGGCGGGGGGTGCACCTGCGGGCAGCACCACCAGGCCGGCCAGGATCGCCAGGACGCTGGCGTCGGTGTGCACCGACCGGCCCGACCCGAGCACCGCCGCCGTGTGACCCGCGTCGCTCACCTTCGCACCCCGTTGGCGCGGCCCGCGTGCCATTCGCGCAGCAGCGCGCGATGAGCGCCCGGCAGGACGATGCCCGGCCGCACACGCTCGACGAGCGCGATCGCCGCGTCCGGGTCGCTGGCGCCCCCCGTCGCCAGCGTCCAGGCCGCCACCACGAGGGCGCTGCGCGAATAGCCGAGCGCGCATGCAACAAGCGTCGGCCGCGCCACCGCCAGCGCCGCGACCGACTCGACCGCGCGCTCGAGCTCCGCCACCGTCGGCGGCACCAGATCGAGCAGCGGCGCCAGCCGATAGGCGACGGCGCTCGCCTGGGCGGGGAGCTCGGCGGTCGTGTCCACCCAAGACTTCAATCCGAGCGTCGTCAAATCCGCCGGTCCCGGGAAGCGCCCGAGCCACACGCCCGGGGCGACCTCGTTCGCCTTCGGGCGCCCGCGCGTCCACACGCGCGAGTTCACCCACGCGCCGGCGAGATACGGTGCGAACAGCAGAACCGCGCCGACTGTCATGCGGCCATCGGTGCCCTTCTGGAAGCCCGCCGGGCCGATCCAGGCGTAGTTGGCGGCCACAAGGGCGAGCGCCGCGGCGGCCCACGCGAGCCAGAGCGCCGCTCCGCCGAGCGCGAGCGACAAGGCGCCGATGCCCACGGCCCCGAGGGCGTAGCGTAACGCCAGCCTCCGGCGCGCCGGATCGGAGGCGAGCGGCTGCCAGCGGGGACGCAGCGCCGGTTCGTCGGGGAACAGCCACAGGCACAACGCGCCGGTCCAGAGCCCGGTCGGGAGGTCGATGAAGTGGTGCTGGTAGGTCGTGAGTACCGACATCGCGATCAGGATCGCCCAGGCGTTCAGCGCCCAGTGCCAGGCTCGCGGGACGATCGTCGCGTATCGTACCCACAGGATCACGAGCAGGCCGATGTGGAGCGAGGGCGCCTGGTTGAACGGCTTGTCGAAGTCCGCCAGCACGTCGAAGAGCGCGCCGAACAGGCCCCCGGTCGCGGGTCGGTCGAAGGTGAAGCGCAGCGGGAACGCGAGAAAGCAGGTGACGGAGATCACCTGCGCCGCGACCAAGCGCACGACATGCGTGTGGAGTTCGGCGCGCGTGCGGCAGGTGAACACCGAGGCCGCATAGAAGGCGTCGATCGTCCAGTACGGTAGGATGGTCCACGGGAGAAACGGAATCGCGCGCTCCCATGCGAACACGAGCTCGCCGACATCGGTGCGCTGGGCGCTCACCCAGTTGGCGAAGCCGTAGCTGAGGAAGAAGAAGGGCCCGAGAACAACGAGGCAGCCGGCCGCCTCTTTCATCGGCCGCGGGCCGTCCGCGACGGTCGCGCCGGCGGTCGTCCTTGCGCCGGTCATTCGGTCCCGCGCACCGCGAGCGACACGCTGAAGATGCCCCACTCGTCGATCCACTGGTCGAGCTTGCTGAACCCGGCGGCGGCGACCAGGTCGTCCATCTCCTCCTGCGTGCGCCGGCGCATCACCCACGGCGCGCGCCCGCGATGGCTCGTGAGGGTGCGGGCAATCAGCTCGAGCTGGGGATGCCAGGGCTGGTTCGTGTACGCGAGATACCCACCTGACTCGATGGCGGCGGCGAGTCCGGCCAGCGAGCCACGGATCGGCTCGTTCTCGGGGAACAGCTCGTAGAGCCCGGACACGACACCAAGCGTCGGCCTCGGGGTGACGCGTGCGAGGTCGTCGCAGTCGAACGCGTCGCCGCGCCGGAATTCGGCGCGATCCTGCAGGCCGAGCGCGGCGATCAGCGCCCGGCCTTCGCGCACGTTGATCTCGCTGTAGTCTCGAAGCACTATGCGATCGTCCGGACCGAGGAGGTCTTTCAGCACCTCCAGAACGTAGCGGCCGTGTCCCGCAGCGACGTCGAGCACGCGCACGGGCCGTCCCGCCGCGTGCAGGCGCTTGGCAGCGCGGGCAAGCGCCGCTTCGAGGTGCCGTCGCCGCACGCGGATGCCACGCCAACCGACGGTCTCGAGATAGAAGCGATCGATCCCCCTGCCCAGTGCCGTCACCCCACTGGGCCGGTTTCGATAGACGTAATCCAGCGTGCTGCCCGAGTCGAACCCTGTGGCGAGCGCGAGCCGGATGCCGTCAGAGAGACAGCCGAGGCTGCGCATGCCGAGTCTCGTCAGCGCGTAAGACGCCCTCCTCACGAACGCGGGCGGTCGTTGGAGCATCTCGAATTCGGCCTTGGTGAACCCGCGACGATCGGCATCGAGGAGCGGCGCGCGCACTGGCAGCTGCCCGAATATGCGACGGATGAACGCCCGCACCGAGTCGAGCGCGACATGCCGGTCGCGCTCGCCGAGCGTGTCGTGGTAGAAGCCGGCAAAGACGTGCTTCTCCTTGATGTCGGCACCCAGACGGTCGAAGAACGCGTGCTGCGGGCGCAGGTCCACGACCCAATCGCTGCCCGAGATGAGCAGGAGCGTGGGGATGCGGATCGCCGCGGCATCGGCGACGACCCGCTCCGCGCCCTCGTAAAGCCCGAGCAGAATGTTGACGCTGATCGGCCGGGCGATGAGTGGGTCCTGCTCGTAGGAACGGACGCGCCCGGGATCATGCGTGAGGACTTTCGCCTTCACGTACGAGTTCACGAAGAAGTTGCCCCATAGCGCATGTAGGAGCTTCAGGCCCGCCCGTGCGAGCGGGACGTAAAGCTTGACCTTGAATGCGGGCGACGCGAGCACGAGGCACCGGACGCGCGGCGCGTAGTCGTGTGCCCACATGGAGACCAAAACGCCACCGACGCTCTGCCCGAGGATCGCGATGTCGCTTGCCGGGATGCCGTGCGCTTTTCCGATGTGACGAATAAACGTGTCGATATCCTTCACCGAGGTACCGAGGCTTGGGCTGAAGCCGCGCGGTCCGGGCGAGCGCCCGTGGCCGCGGGCATCCCACGCGAAGAACTCCAAGTCCGACAGGTCGAGCTCATCAACGATGTGCTGCATCCGTCCAGAGTGCTCGTGGCCGCGATGGAACATGACGACGGCGCCCTTCGCGCCGGCGGCCGATGCCGGCCAGTGTCGGTAGAAGAGCTCGGTGCCGTCCTCGCACCGGAACATCCTTTCCATCGGCGTTCTCACGCTGCAACCCCTGTGTGCTGCGCCCGATCAGCCGGCTTCCCGCAGCGCGGCGCGGATGCGGTTCGCCACGGTAAGCGCGAGGAGTGCCGCGATCCCCGGGAAAATGACCGCCTGCCACGCCGCCGGCGGCAGCGCGAGCCCGATCGCGAGCCCGAGCGCACCGAATACGAGTGCACGGTCGCTCTTGCCCATCGGTCCCTCGTAGCGCCGCGACGCGCCGACCATCACCGCCACCGTGCCCGTCATCTCGGAAACCGTTGCTAGGAAGACGACAACGGCGACCGGCAGCCACGAGAAGTGCGGCAGAAACGCAAACGGGAGGCAGAGTGCGGCGTCCGAGATCACGTCGCACAACTCGTTCAGGAAGGTGCCCAGACGTGATTGCTGCCCGAAATCACGCGCCAGCATGCCGTCGATGGCGTTGAGCGCCATGCGCACCAGCAGGAACGGGGGCAGAAGGAGGAACACGACGGGCCGGTTGCTCCACACACACAGGGCCACGCCCAGGGCGACCGACAGCACGCAGGCGACCACGGTGACGCCATTCGCGGTCACGCCGGCCGCAGCGAACGCCCTCACCAGCGGCCGCAGCAGCGCCTGGAACCGGGGCTTGAGGTCATAGAGGGTCATGCGCACGCCGCTCCCGACGGCACTTCGCTGCTCTGCGCCAGGTCCTGCACAACTCCTAGGATCGTAGCGCAGAGTCAAGCGGGCGGGTATGTTTTCCGGGCAGGAGCGCTTGGAATCCGAAGCGGTCAAGAGCTTCAGCCGGGATCTCTTCATGTCGACCAAGGGCACTTCCCTCTCGTGCTGCGGAATGGATCAAGCCGCCCGGAATGCCGAATTCCCGGGACCTTTCCCACCCTGAACCAGTCGTTTCCCTGCGCCACCCTGTAAGCCCACGCCGGCCTACGTACACTCACGCGCACGATGGATCGCGCGTACGCTCTTCGGAATACCGCCAGCCGTGAGCGGCTGCGTCAACTCCTGACCCGGTTGGGCGACGCAGCGACGCGCTACCCAACGCACGACGGGTGGGCGGTGTCCGTGGTGCTTGCCCACCCGGCCTTCTGGGATCGTTTCGTCCTGGAACGCCGGCGGCAGGCTGAGCGCGCCGCGGAACTGCCGCCGCGCGTCTTCGACGACAGCCTCCCGGACGTGATCAATGCGGCGGCACTCTCTCAGGGGCGAGCGCTCGCGCCGGCGATAGCCGCGCGCGAAGCGCTCGAGGCCGCCACGGCGGTCGACGGGAAGATCGCGCGGCTGAGCCCCGCAGCGGCCGAGGCCATTCTTGCGTCAGGCCGCCACGCGCTACTCGATCGTGACGTGCACCGCGGCCCCCACCTCGACGAGATCGAGCGCGCGCTGCGCCGAGAGGCGCCGGGGTAGGTCGCGGTCGATACGGCCTCAGCCGCAGCACCCGCGGGCCGCGCGGGCCGTCGGCGCGGCCGCCGCGGCGGCGGAAGCGGTCACTCCCAGGCGCGCCGCGACGCGATCGAGGGCGCCGGCAGCGCCTTGACGGACGCGGCGCCCCACGTCGAGCGCCGCCTCGATCTCCTCGGGCGACACCCCGACCTCCCGGGCTTTGCCCACGTGGTGCTCGAGACAGGCGGCGCAGTTGGCGGCGGTGGCGGCTCCGAGGGCGATCAGCTCGGTCAGTCGTGCGTCGAATGTCATGGCCGTGACCTCCTTGTCCGTATGGACGGAGGTCAGTCGGTCGAGGATACGCCGTCCGGGCGGGGCTCGCAGGTCAGCTCGTTGCGCTCGTCCCGCGAGACGTCGCATCCCTGCTCGAGCAGCTGGCGCAGTCGGGCGCGCGCCCGGTGGAGCCGGATCTTGGCGGCTTCCAGGCTGATGCCGAGGATCTCGGCGATCTCCCGGTCGGGCAGCTCCTCCAGCTCGCTCAGGATCACGACCGTTCGAGAGTCCGCCGGCAACTGGTCCACGTAGTCACGCACGCACGCGCTCATCTCCCGGCTCGCGATGTCCTGCTCGATGACCGGCATCGTGCCCAGCGCCGCCAACGCCTCGGGCTCCGCCGTGTGGGCCTGGAGCTGGAACCTCGGGCTCCTCGCCCGGTCGAGCGCGACATTGGTGGCGATCCGGTAGATCCACGTGGAGAGCGCGGCCTCGCCGCGGAAGCCCGCCAGGGCCTGGCTGACGCGCGCGAACGTCTCCTGGGTCAGGTCGTCGGCGTCGCCTGGCCCTCCCAGACGAACGAGGTACCGCCGGATCCTCACGTGGAACTCGTCGTACACCCGCTGGAAGTCCAGCGCCGCGCCGCTCGGCGTCCCGCTCATGTCAGGATTCTATCCGCTTCCTCGAGCGCGTACACGGCGACGATGACGCCGTCGGCGCCCGGGACCTCGAAGGCCGGGTCCAGGAGCCGGAACTGCCCGGCCAGCGCCGGCGCCGCGCCCGCGAGCGCCGCGACCACCGCGGCGCTGGCCGCGATGCCGCCCGGCGGCACCACCTTCAACAGGCGGGCGCCCAGGTTCACGCTGGGCCCGACGAGGGCCAGCGCCGGGTGGCTCGTGGGTCCGACCGCTCCGAGCGCCACCTCGCCGAGCGTCAGGCTCATGCGCACCGGGGCGCCCGGGCCGCCGCCGCATCCGGCCTCGCAGCGCTCGCGGTCGAGCGCCGCGTGGATGGCCAGGGCGGCCTCGGCGGCGTCCACGGCGGACTCGAAGTAGAGCAGCACCCCGTCCCCCTCGAAGTCCTTCACCTGGCCCCGGTGCGCGAGCGCGATGTCGGTGACCAGTTCGGCAAAGCACTGGACGACCCCCAGCACCGTCTCGGGCGGGTGGCGCACGACCAGACGGGTCGAGCCGACGATGTCCACGAAGAGCGTGGCCAACCGACGCCGCATACACTCCTCCTCATCCGCGTAGACGGCCGGCGGTCGCCGAGGGATACACCCGGCAGCCGGCCGGGTAGCCGCCCGGCGATCTACCAGGCGCTGAGCGTCGCATCCTGGGCCGAGTGGTCCAAGATGCACCACGAGCCTGAAAGTCGCATTCTGGGCCCCGGGCGGCGGCGCGGTGCTCGAATTCGCGTCTGGCCCAACTGGCGCGTCTCGCATGATTGACATCTGTTGTCGGGGTCTGTTATTGAGATCCGTCGCTGAGATCTTGCCGGCGCTCGGTCGCAGAACTATGATGGCCAGCACCGTGGGTTGTATGACCGCCGCGGCCCGCCGCTCGTGCCGGAGCGTGTCAGACGCTGCACCCGCCGTGCGCGAGCTTGACCCGCTCGCGCCCTGCCCGCCCCGCTCCTCGAACGCGTGTGCACGGGGCCTGCCCCTGTGCGGAAGCCGGGGGACCGGATCTTCAACTCGTGACGAGCCTCGCAGCCCGAAACTTTCGCACAGACGCGCTACGCGGCGGCGGCTGGCAGCCCACCCGCTCGCGATCGGGTCTTACCGACCAGAGCAAGATGTGTGCGGCGGAGGCGAAAACTGTTTGCGTCATGATCGGCCCGGACGACCGGCGACGCGTGGGTGGCAGCGTTTCCTGCACGACGCAGCGGCATACGCCGACCTGTCTACTTCGAGTTAGGTTTGCAAAGGTATGCCGGCATCATGGACAATGCTTCTCGCCGCCGGGCCGCTGGCGTTCTGGGGTGCGTGGGTACTATGGGTGTCGCTTCCTTACGGACAGTGGCTTGTGGGCATACTTGGGGGCGTCGCTCTCGTCACAGCCGGAGGGCTGCTGTTTCTGATGACCTGGGCCGAGCCACTGGCGTATTTGATTGCCGCGGCGCTCGTGGTCAACTGGTTCCATGCAGTGGCGCAGGTGATCTCCGGCGGATGGCCGTACGCCGATTGGCTCACAACGGTGCTGTCCCTCATTCCCGGTGCGCTCTTTCTTATTGTCTGTGCGGGTGGGTCGTGGGTCGTTCACAAGCAATATCGGCGGCACGCGCGTGAAACCTAACTTCCGGATGCAGGCGCCGGCGGGCGGCCTGCGCTCGGCCGTCCTCGAGGGCGAAGAGTCGCCCGCCGCGCCTGATCCTGGGCGTTGAGCGCTTTCAATGTTTGTTCGCGACGAAAGGGTCGGGTCGTCACACGAGGAGTGACGGGCGAAATGGGCCCACGAGACATATCCAGAAGAACATTCATCAAGTACGGAATAGCCGCCGCCGAAGCGATGGCGCTACGACTCGAAGCATCTGCGGCCCTCTCCGAACCATCTGCTCCGTCCTACGCCACCGCCCACCGGGCAGCCAGACCTACAAGAATCGATACTCACGGTCATACCGTTTCCGGCCTTACCGCCGATAGGGTGATCTCGCTCATGGATCAGGTAGGCATCAGTCACATGGTCCTGATGGCCAGGGGCCCGAACGATTGGCTGACTGCCGAGATATACAGACAATATCCGCAGAGAATCCTCCCGTTCGTCAGCAGCATGTATCGCGCCTGGCATCGACAAGACGAGCGGGTGCTTCCCTATACGGAAAATCAGCTGAGCACAGGCCGTTTCAGGGGCGTCGGCGAGGTCATGCTGCGATATTACGGCATTCCCTCAAAACACGAACCTGAGATCAACGTACCCGCCGATTCCCCTTTCATGAAAAAGCTCGGCGACATCGTCGAAAAACACAATGCCGTGATGCTCGTGCACATGGAGCCCGAGGCCGAGGCGATAGAATCCCTCGAAAACCTGCTGAACCACAACAAAAAGCTCAAATTGATATGGGCGCACATCGGAACGGTAGCGAGAGTGGGTCTGAGAACCATTGGCCACGCCGACATGGGCGCGTTGATGGATAGACATCCCAATTTGTATACCGATATAGCTGGCGTGCAGCCCACGTCCCTCGCCCCACCCGCCTGTCTAAGGAGACCTCCCATAACGGATGACCGCGGGAAACTTCTGCCCAGATTCAGGGAGCTGCTCGAAAAGCATAGCGATCGGGTGTTGTTCGGCCTGGATACCCCCTGGAAAGAATGCTGGGCCCAAGAACCTTTCAAGCGATGGGTGGAGTGGGCCGACAACGTCGTTGCCCAGCTCGCAGATTCCGGAATTGCCGAGCGGGTCATGCACAAGAATGCAGAAAGGATTTTCAGTCTCTGACCCTGATCGCCCATCGCAAGCAGCCGCCATGCGCGCAGCGCTGCAGATCTGATCTGCTCTCGGAAACCGCTGTACTCCGCCAGCAGGAACTCGCGCACGATCGCGATCTGGTTCCCGTGCAAGCTATGAGCCGGTGGGCCATGGTGTTTTCGTATACCGGATAGCAGGATGATGCCCAACCAGCCATTCGAGACGGACCTTCGCAAGCGGGCTTCGCCCGCTTGCTTGGCCGCTCAATGGCGACGGTTCGCCATACCACGAGGTCTGATGGCATCGACAGTAAGAACGTCGTGGGTCGCCTACGTGTGTGTCGGTCTCTTGGTTGGATGTGCCAGCCAGGCAGGGACTGTCGCACCCAGGCAACCCGCTTCCCCTGTAGCCAGCGCTCCTCAGATCGGGGAAGCTCTGGCGAGGCTCTACGTGTTCAACATAAGCGGCTGGACGCTCATCCCGAGCAATCAAGACATTATCGACAATGGAAAACTGCTGGCGAGCTTACCGAGGCTGACCTACACCATCGTCCCTATCCCGCCAGGAGTGCACGACCTCCAACTACACGGTCGCAAGCTGGCCCTCATAGCGGAAGCGGGAAGAACGCATTTCGTGGTCGCCGGATACCGGCCAGAGCGTTCATGGGCGTTTCCGCTCGCGGGCGATCCCGTAGTAATCAGGCAAATCAGCGAGGAAGAAGCGCGTCCATTGCTACAAGAGTTGAAGCCGCAGTAGATTCGCGGATGCCGACCTACCCGCTGCAGCGGACCGGGCGGTCGCGATGGTCGCACCACGTCTGCCCTGATCGGAGGTGGCGTCACTGGCCCTCTTCGCGCGACGGGACCAGATTCAGCGGAGCCTCGTCCTGCGCGGTCCGACGGATGTTCTCCGCGATGAGCGTCGCCCGCGCCTCCAGCATCCCTTCCGTCCAGCCGGCCACGTGGGGCGTCATGAGGACGTTCGGCAGCTCGTGGAAGGCGCGCCGGGCGGGTGGCGTGGGGCCGGGGCCGGACGGGTAGCGGTACCAGACGTCGAGCGCGGCGCCCCCGATCCTCCGCTCGGCCAGCGCCTCGTAGAGGGCATCCTCGGCGACGATCTCTGCGCGCGACACGTTGACGAGGACGGCGGTCGGCTTCATCAGGCGGAGCTCGGGCTCGCCGAGGAGGCCGCGGGTCTCGGGCGTGAGCGGCAGCGTGAGCGCCAGGTAGTCGGCGCGCGCCAGCACGTCGTCCAGCGCGTCGGGTCCCCGGACCAGCACGCCAGTGGGGTCCGGCTGCGAAGCGTCGCGCCGGATCCCGAGGACCGTCATGTCGAACGCGCGCGCGCGCCGGGCCAGGCCCTGCCCGATGCGGCCATGGCCGAGGATGCCGAGCGTCTTGCCCGCGAGTTCCGGCCACGGAGGCGGCGACGGGACGCCTACCGCCCACTGGCTCTTCCACTCCCCGCGCCGGAGCGCGGCGTCGAGGGGGGCGAAGCCGCGCGTCAGGGTCAGGATCGCCCCGAGCACGTACTCCGCGATGCCGACCTCGTGGCCGTAGGCATTCGCCAGCCACGTGCCGCGCGGAAGGGCCGCTCGATCGATCCGGTCGAGGCCGGCGCCGGGTACCTGCACGAGCTTGAGGCGTCGGGCCGCCCGGCCCATCTCGCGGGTGAACGCCAGCGTCACCAGCACGTCCACCTCGGCAAGCCGTGAGACGATCTCGCGCTCGCCGGCCACGATGAGGTCGCACGGGATCGCCACGCGGGCCCGCACGGGTTCTGCGAGGCTGGCAGCGAAGGTGCCGGCGAAAGCGACCCTGAGCACGAGTCGGAGCATGCCGGGCGCGGGCCGGCGTTTGGCGACAAACTTCGGACGATTCCTGCCAAGGCGAGCCTTCTCGGGCTTGCAGGATCGGGTGATGAGGGGTGAAGATCTCTGCCGGTATGGGGAAGCGGATCGTCCTCCTCGCGGTCCCGCCGGTGGACGAGCTCGATCTCGTCGGGCCCGCGGAGGTGTTCGGGACCGCCAATCGCCTGCGGGGCGGCGGACCGCGGCCCTATACGGTCGAGGTGGTCACCACGACGAGCGACCGCCGGATCGACGGAGAGCACGGGCTGTCACTGCTCGCGCACCGGCACTATCGGGACGCCGGCGGCCGCACCGACTCCGTGCTGGTGATCTGTGGCGTCGGCGCCCGTACGATGCGCGATCGTGCGCTCTTCGGCTGGCTGAAACGGGCCGCCGCCACCGCTCGCCGTCTCGGGTCGGTGTGCGTCGGCGGATTTCTCCTGGCCGAAGCCGGTATCCTCGACGGTCGACGGGCGACCGTGCACTGGAGGTACGCGCGGGAGTTCGCGGATCGTTACCCGCGGGTCGCCGTCGATCCACGACCGACCTGGGTGCGGGACGGGAACATCTACACCTCGGCCGGAATCTCCGCCGGGATCGACCTCGCCCTCGCCTGGGTCGAGGAGGACCTCGGCGCCGCCGCGGCCTTGAAGGTGGCACGCGAGCTGGTGCTGTTCCTCCGGCGCCCGGGCGGGCAGGACCAGGTCAGCGTGTCACTCGAAACGCAGGCCTCGCACACGAAGGCGATGCACGAGCTCCAGGTGTGGATGGTGGAACACCTCGCCCGGCCACTGTCGGTCGACACCCTCGCCGATCGCGTGGCGATGAGCGCCCGGAACTTCGCGCGGGTGTTCGCGCGAGAGTTCGGCGCGACGCCCGCCCGCTATCTCGTGCAATTGCGCGTGGAGGCCGCCAGGCGGCTCCTGGAGCAGAGCGACAAGACTCCCACGCACGTGGCGAGCGCGTCCGGCTTCCGGAGCGCCGACGTCATGCGCCGGGCGTTCCTCAGAGCCCTCGGGACGACGCCGCTCCGGTATCGGCGTCACTTTCGGCCTCCGGCCGCGAGATCTCCCATGCGCGCGACGGCGCGCCGCGATCCGCTGATCGCCGCCCGACGAGACATCGCGCGGGCCACGCGCGTCGCGACGAGCGCACACCGCCGCTTGACCTGGGCATCGTTGACATCCCGTGGCCGGAGCCCAGTCTCGTCGGATTACAGGCCCCCTTGACCGGAGACTAGCGCCGGGCGCCCGGACACCGCTGTTCCAGGCTCGTCTCTCCCCGCGGATCGCCGGCACGCAGGAAGATGCTCCCGACGATGATCCGTTCGTGAGCGCGCGCTGCCGGGTCAAACGTCCTGAGCCGGGCGGGTTGTAATGGCGACGCGTTCGTGGGAAAAGCTACTCGGTGGATCACGCCAGGGTGCTGGCGGGTCGCGGCGAGCGGCGCAAGTCGGACAGGAAAGGAACCGACACATGGTCTTCGGGGATCTGCGGGGCTGGATCGATCACCTCCGCAAGGAAGGTGAGCTGCAGGAGATCGACGTCGAGGTCGACTGGAACTGCGAGCTCGGCACCGTCGCGCGCAAGGCGTTCGGAACCGGCAACGGCCCGGCGCTGCTGTTCAACAACATCAAGGGCTACGGGGAGAAGGCGCGCTGCTCGCGGGTGTTCACCGGCGGGCTGTCGAGGTACTCGCGCGTCGCGATGATGTTCGGGCTACCCAAGAGCGCGTCGATCACCGAGCTCGTCAAGGCCGCGCGCACGGCCTACGCGGGCCGTGTCGCGCCGAAGATCGTCGACGACGGTCCGGTCAAGGAAGTCGTCCTCACGGGCGACGCGATCGACCTGCTCGAGTTCCCGGTTCCGAAATGGCACCGGGAGGACGGCGGGCGCTACATCAACACCCTGCAGGGCACGGTGACGATGGATCCCGACACCGGCCGCCTGAACGTCGGCGTGTACCGCGGCATGGTCGGGCAGAAGAACACGATCCCGTCGCTGCTGTGGCGCGCCCAGAACTGGGGCGGTGATTTCGCGAAGTGGGTCGATCGGGACCAGGACATGCCGGTCGCGTGCGTGCTCGGGTGGGAGCCGTGCCTGCCCTTCTGCGCCGCCTCGCCGCTTCCGCCCGACGTCTCCGAATTCGAGGTGATGGGCGCCCTGCGCGGCGCGCCGGTGGAGCTGGTGCGGTGCGAGACGGTGCCCCTCCTGGTGCCGGCCTCCGCCGAGGTCGTGATCGAGGGCTACATCTCCAACGATCCGAAGACCTTCGAGATGGAGGGGCCCTTCGGCGAGTACACGGGGTACTTCGGCGGCGACCAGGGACCGAAGCACACGATCCGCGTGACCGCGATCACCCATCGCAAGCGCCCGATCCTGCGCGGCACGCTCGAGGGGACGCTGCCCAAGATGCTGAACGAGAACTCGATCATGAGCTCGGTGCAGCGTGCGGCGCTGGCCTGGAACGTGCTCGAGCGGGCGGGCGTGCCCGGCATCACCGACGTGCACTGCCCGGCGGCCAACAACGGCACCACCCTGATCATCCAGATGCGGCAGCGCTACCGCGGCCAGGCCAAGCAGGCCGCGATGGCGATCTGGGGATCGAGCGCCTCGCATCTTCGTTACAAGCACGTGTGGGTCGTGGACGAGGACATCGACGTCCACGACTACGCCGCGCTGGACTGGGCCTTTGCCTACCGCGTCAACGCCGCCGAGGACGACATCATCTTCGTGCCCGGCACCTTCGGGTCGGCGCTCGACCCGAGCACGCGGCTGCCCCTGCGGGACACGCTCACCTACGGCACGGGCAAGTGGTGTCGGGTGCTGATCGACGCCACGGTGAACATGGATTTCGCGCCGGAGGCTCAATACGACGGCAACCGCTACCCGCCCACCGTGAAACCGCACCCACAAGACTGGGATCTGGTCACGCGCCGCTGGAAGGAGTACGGCTTCAAGGATTGAGCGCTCCGAGGCGTTCCGCTACGAGATGCTCGGGCAGGACCTGACCCTTCGCGCGGGAGGACACCGGGATGCAGGTCGAGACGCAGCTGCCGCTCGGCAAGCTGGACCCCGGTCTCCGCAGCGCCCCGAAGCTCGACCTCGCCGCGGTCCCGAGCGGCGCGCGCGAGCTCGAGCAGCTCGGCTTCGACGGGTTCGTGACGGGCGAGATCAAGACGGATCCGTTCCTGCCGCTGGCGCTGGCGGCGACGACGACGGAGCGGATCAGCCTGACGACGGCGGTCGCGATCGCGTTCCCGCGAAGCCCGACGATCACCGCGATGCTGGCGTGGGACCTCCAGACGCTGTCCCGCGGCCGGTTCATCCTCGGCCTCGGCACCCAGGTGAAGGGGCACATCGAGCGCCGCTACGGCGTCCCGTGGGCCCCGCCGGTGCCGCGCCTGCGCGAGTACATCCGCGCGCTCCGGGCGGTCTGGGACTGCTGGCAGCACGGGACGCCCCTGGACGTCCGCGGCACGTACTACAACCTGTCCGTCATGGTCCCGCTGTTCGACCCGGGGCCGATCGAGCACCCGCGGATCCCGATCCACATCGCCGCGATCAACGAGCACATCTGCCGGCTGGCCGGCGAGGCCGGCGACGGGATCCGGCCGCACCCGATCACCACGCCGAAGTTCATCCGGGAGGTCATGCTGCCGAACGTGGCGCGCGGGGCGCAGAGCGCCGGGCGGCGGCTCGAGGGCTTCGAGGTGGCTCTCAGCCCGCTCATCGCCGTCGGCGAGGACGCGCGCGACCGCGCCGACCGCCTGCGGGACGTCCGCGCCCGCATCGCCTTCTACGCGTCGACGCGGACCTACCGCGCGGTGTTCGAGGCGCACGGCTGGGGGCGGCTGGTGGAGGAGCTCCACGCGCTGTCGGTCCAGCAGCGGTGGGAGGAGATGCCGGGGCACATCCCGGACGAGGTGGTGGACACGATCGCCGTGGTCGGCACCTGGGACGACGTCGCCCGGAAGATCCTGCAGCGGTACGGCGACTTCGCGACGCGGATCGAGTTCAGCCTGCCCGTGCGCACGCCCGGCGACGCCGAGCGGCAGCGCCGGGTCCTGGCGGAGCTGCAGGGCGCCGCGCGCCGCTGACGCCGAGGCCCGGCGGATCGCGCGTCCCGCGCCGGGCGCGCCCGCCGCTACAATGGGGCGTGCCCCTCGCCCCGCTCCCGTACGCGACGCTCGACGCGCTGCTGCGCCGGGAGCTCCGGCGCGAGGAGCACGCGCCGACGGCCGAGCTGATGCGGGCGCTCCGGCACGTCCGGCGCCGCGGCCGCTTCTCGCGGCGCGAGTTCCTGCTGATGTGCCGGTGGAAGAGCCCCCGGGCCCGGCCCCGCTACGAGCGGAACCCGGCGGCCGCGATCCGCCGCGTCTCGGCCGCGGTCCTGGCCGCGCGCAGCGAGCGCCGCCGGCTCGAGCTGCTGCGGACGCTCTCCGGCGTGGGCGTGCCGGTCGCCTCCGCGATCCTCACGCTGATCGACCCGCGGCGCTACGGCGTGCTCGACATCCGCGCCTGGCAGGTGCTCTTCGCGCTCGGCCTGGTGACGACGCGTCCCGGCGGCGCCGGCTTCGGCGCCGGCGACTGGGAGCGCTACCTCGCGATCCTGCGCCGTCACGCGGCGGTGCTCCACGTCCCGGTCCGGACCGTCGAGCGCACGCTGTTCCTGTGCCACCGCCGGTTCCAGGTGGGCCGTGTGTACGACCGCGCCGCGCGGCGCTGAGCGCGACCGGCATTTCCGGATGGCGGCAACTCTCCCGTGTTCAGCCGGGCCGGTCCTGTCGCATAATGGAGCGGCAACCAATAAATCACAGCGACGGGGTGTCGAGCAGGATGCCATCGACCGCGCAGCGGGTGCTCGTCGTGGACGACGAGCCCGAGTTCCGCCAGCTCGTCGCCGGCTGTCTCGCCGAGGAAGGCTTCGAGGTGCTCGAGGCCGGCGACGGCCTCGAGGCCCTCCTGCAGCTCAAGCGCGAGCGGCCCGACATCCTCCTCCTCGACCTCCGGATGCCGCGGCTCGGCGGGCTCGAGGTCCTGCGCCGCGTCCAGGCGCTCGCGCAGCCGGTCCGCGTGCTCATCGTGACCGGCTTCCCCGAGGACGTGCCGGAAGGCGCGCTGCCGCCGGGCGTGGACGCCGTCTTCGTGAAGCCGTTCGAGATGACCGCGCTCCTGCGTGCCCTCCGGGCGGACGCGGCGCCCGGCGCCGCCGCGCCCGGAGCGCCGGCGGCGACGCGTCCGGGGGGCGCGGCCCCGCGCCGCCCGGCGAGGGTGCTCGTCGTGGACGACGACCCGGACGTCGGGTCCACGCTGCTCGACATCCTCGGCGAGCTCGGGCACGCGGGGCGCTGGGTGGCGGACGGGTCGAGCGCCCTCCGCGCCCTCATGCAGGCGCCGCCCGACGTCGTCCTGCTCGACATCCTCATGCCCGGGCTCAGCGGGCTGGACGCGCTGCCGAGCATCCGGGCCCTCGCGCCCGGCGTGCCGGTGATCATGGTGAGCGGCGCCGCCGACGAGCAGCTCGGGCGCCGCGCGCTGGCCCGCGGCGCCTTCGACTACGTCGTCAAGCCCGTGGACTTCCGCTACCTCGCCGACGCCATCGAGCTGGCGCTCCTGCTGCGGCCGAGCGCCGACTAGCGCAGCCCATCCGGGGGCTCCGCGCGCGGCCCGCCCGCGGTACACTCCGCTCGCCGGGACCCACGCCACCGCGAACCGGAAGGGGGAGCCGCATGAGAGCCGCCGTCCTCTACGAAGCCAACACACCGCTCCAGATCGTGGACGTCGAGCAGCAGGGCCCCAGGGCGGGCGAGGCCCGCGTCCGCGTCAAGGCCGCGGGCATCTGCCACAGCGACTGGCACATCATGAACGGCGACTGGACGCTGCCGCTGCCGATGGCGCTCGGCCACGAGGCCGCCGGCCTCGTCGAGGAGGTCGGCCCGGGCGTCGCCAGCGTCAAGCCGGGCGACCACATCATCTTCTCGTTTCGCCCGCAGTGCGGCCGCTGCCTCTACTGCTCGATCGGCCGCTCGATCCTCTGCGACGGCCACCCGTCGGTGCGCTGGGCCATGCTCGACGGCACCACCCGGCTCACGCGCAACGGCCAGGACATCTTCCAGATGGCGCGCATCGGCACGTTCTCGGAGGCGGTCGTCTGCCCCGCGGAGATGCTCGTGCCGATCCGCGAGGAGATGCCGTGGCCGCAGGCCGCGCTGATCGGCTGCTGCGTGCCCACGGGCGTCGGCGCCGTCACGCGCTGCGCGGGCGTCGAGGCGGGCGCCGCGGTGCTCGTGGTCGGCTGCGGCGGCGTGGGCCTGAACGTCGTGCAGGGGGCGCGCCTGGCGGGCGCGCGCCAGATCATCGCCGCCGACCTGCTCGACAACAAGCTCCGGTTCGCGCGCGACTTCGGCGCCACGCACACGCTCGACGCGAGCCGCGAGAACGTGGTCGAGCGGGTGCGCGCGCTCACCGGCGGGCGCGGCGCCGACTACGCGTTCGACGCGATCGGCGGCGAGGCCACGACGCTGCAGATCCTCGACGCGATCCGGCCGGGCGGCGTCGCCGTCGTCGTCGGCATGGCGGCGATGAGCGTGCGCGCGCCGATCACGCCCTACCTGATGGCGCTCCAGGAGAAGACGCTCAAGGGGACGATGTACGGCTCGGTGCGCCCGAACCTCGACTTCCCGAAGCTGGTGGACCTCTACCTGGACGGCCGGCTCAAGATCGACCAGCTCATCAGTCGCACGTACAAGCTCGAGGAGATCAACGAGGGGTTCGCCGCGATGCGGAGCGGCCAGGTGGCGCGCGGCGTCGTCGTCTTCTGAGAACATGGGGGGCCTCGACGGGCCCCCCATGCCCCCCGACGCTCGGAGCGCCGCGGCGAAGCCGTGGCGCCCCTCGACCAGGCGATTCGTTCACGCCCTCTGAGTCCAAGCGGGCGCGCCGCGGAGCGCTAGCGCCCGGGCGTGAGGAAGGCCGGGTAGCCGCTCGCCACCAGCTCGCGGAGCTTGGCGGTCGCCCGGGCGCGCTCGGCGAACGG
>MGCF01000118.1:0-4168 GCA_001788495.1 Candidatus Rokubacteria bacterium RIFCSPLOWO2_02_FULL_73_56 | reverse complement strand
CACGCGCGCGAGCGGCGCGGCCGCCGCGCCGTCGAACACGGCGACGGCGCGCTCGCGCTCCAGGCGCTCGAGCAGCCGGCTCGCCGCCTGCGCGTTCCTGAACGCGCCCACCTGCACCCACCAGGCGCGCGGCGCCGGGGCGACGGCCGCCCGCTCCGGGCGCGCGCTCACCGCCGCGCCCTCCGCGCGTGCGGCGGGACGCCCCGCGACCGCCGCGGGGCGCTCGGGCACCGGCGCGGGACGCTCGGCGACCGGCGCCGGGGGCCCGGCGGCCGGCCGCGGCGCGGAGACCGGGGCCTCGGCCACGCGCGCGGGCGGTGCCGGCGCACGCGGCGTCCCGGCGAGCGGCGCGGCCGCCTCCGGCGCGGCGGCGGGCCCGGCAGGCGCGGCGTGTGGCCGCGGCGCGACGGCCGGTGCGTCGGTCACCGGCGCCGCGGCGACGGCCGCGAGCGCGCGCGACGGCTCGGGCACGCGCGCGCGCAGGGCGGCGACCAGATCGTCGTAGGACGAGCCCTGGAGCACCCGGTGGAGCTGCGCCTGGTAGTTCTCCACGAGGCTCACGCCGTCGATCACCACGTCGCGCACCGCCCAGCGCTCGCCGAGCCGGAGCATCCGGTAGTCCACGGGCAGGTCGTCGCCGCTCCGCGTCAGCAGCGAGGTCCGCACGGTCGCCGCCGCGCCGTCCACCGACTCGCCGAGGAAGCGCACGCTCACGCCGCCGGTCACCCGCGCCTTCGAGCCCACGAGCGTGAGGTAGCCGCTCTCCACCAGCTCGGCGAAGAGCCGCGCGAACTCCGTGCGCTCGGCCGACGTGCGCGCCTCCCAGGCGGGCCCGAGCGCCGTCGCCGCCGCCCCGCGGAAGTCGAAGACCCGCTCGGCCAGCGCGCGGACGGCGTTGCGGCGGTCCGCGAGACCGCGGTCGGGGTCGGGCGCGGCCACGATCCGGCTCGCCTCGTCGAAGAACGCGCGCAGCGTGTCGGTGGCCGGCCCTCCCCAGGCCGCGCGCGCCGTCAGGAGCGCGAGCGCGGCGAGGATGGCCACGGCGGGTGCTCGGCGCGGGAGGCAGAGCCGCATTCCAGCACGATAGCCCGCGCCCCTCACCACCCGGAAGCTATTTGTGGCGCCCTCACCGCGTGGCCGCCAGCGTCCGCGCCCAGGCGTCCACGACCTTGTCGCAGGCGTCCGTGCGCTCGGGGGCCTTCG
Organism: Candidatus Rokubacteria bacterium RIFCSPLOWO2_02_FULL_73_56; assembly: GCA_001788495.1. Taxonomy (GTDB): domain Bacteria; phylum Methylomirabilota; class Methylomirabilia; order Rokubacteriales; family CSP1-6; genus GWA2-73-35. Next base: position 2,965 of record MGCF01000118.1, on the reverse strand, counting down.
CCTGGGCCTCGAAGCACCGCGCCACGGCCTCGGCGGCCGCCCGCCGGTGCGCGACCTCGCGGAGCGCCACCTCCGCCTGCGTCCTGGCCGCGACGATCGTCGTCACCTTGCGCTCCAGGCCGGCAAACACCTCCGTCTTGCACACCGCCGCGAGCGCGCCGGCGGACTCCTGGCTGAGCGCGGTCACGCACGCGACCATCAGCGCGTCGAGGTTGGCATCCTTGAGGAACGCGCGGTGGATCCGCGCGACCTCGGCCGCCACCTCGGGGCTCTGGCCGCGGCCGGCGATCGTGCCGATCGGGCCCGGCGCCGTCACGCTCGCCTTGCCCTCGACGTCGGCCTTGGTCGTGGACGGCTGGCTGCCGGTGGCCGGCTCGGCCTTGACCTTGAGCGTCTGGCTCAGCTCCGTCGCCGCCTTGCCCTCGGCGGCGCTTCCCAGGCCGGCGAGCTGGCGGCCGAAGGCGCCCGCGGCCAGCTCGCCGAGGAGCAGCGTCACGGTGGTCTCGTCGAGGCGCGCCATCATCATCGCGTAGGTGATGTCGGTGATCGCGCCGTTGGCGTACGCCTCGCACGCGCGGTAGAGCACGTCGCGCAGGAGCTGCACCGTGGACACGCGCTCGGCGAGCTGCGCGATGCCCTCGGCGGCCTCGCGCGTCAGGCTGCCCGAGCCGTAACCGAAGACGCTGACCCCGGCGCTCAGCGAGTTGGCCACGGCCAGCGCGACGTCGGGGCTCGGCTCCGCGCACACGACCCGGCGGGGCCGGATGTGACCCGGGCGGCTCCCCGGCTGCACCTCGAGGTTGTTGACCGTCCGCTGCCGGGCGTCCATGACGAGCGACTCGCCCTGGTTGAGGTCGACGGTACGGAAGATCGTGCCGCCGCAGCCAGCGAGCGCGGCGGCGGACACGACGAGCATCAGACCGCGGAGCCCTGCGCTCATTGGCTGCCTCCTGCGCGCGCTCACGGGCGGCGGGCGAGCCAGCGCGTGACGACGGCGTGGTAGAAACGCGGATCGCTCCAGTAGGCGGTGTGGGCGAAGCGCAGCCCGTACCACAGGCTGACCTGGGCGTCGCCGGGCGGCTCGAGCCTGTAGAAGTCGAGGTAGCCGCTCACGGGATCGGTCGGGCTGTACACGTTCAGCCACCGGAAGCTCGGCGGCTGCGGCGTCGCGTAGCGGGCGAGCCGGAGGTCGCCGTAGTCGCGTCCCGAGGCCGCCTTCTTGAAGGCGTGCAGCGACGAGAGCAGCTGGGCGCGGATGGCCTGCGCGGGCCCCACCTCGGTCCGGAAGAAGTAGTAGACCTTGTCGAGCGGCGAGCCGAACGTGAGCAGGCCCGCGAGCTTGTCGAACCGCTCCCGGGTGGTCTTCCCGGGGGGCGCGCCGGCGCCGTCGGCGCGCACCTCGTTCGCGAGCCGGTTGACGGCGTCGTAGGCGATCACGCTGCCGAGCGAGTGGCCGGCCACGTACACGGCCGCGTACCCGTCGTCCTCCAGGAGCCCGCGGAGCCGCCGCGTCGTGAGGTCCAGGATCTCGGCGCGCGTCCGGTACAGGCTGGACCGCTCGTCGGCGGTCACGTAGAGCACGACGTCGCCGAGGTACTTGACGAGCACGTGCCGCAGGGCGAGCGCCAGCGCGGCGGCGCCCAGGAGCCCCAGGACCCGGGGAGCCGTCAGCGCGTAGACGATGCGCCCGACCAGGCCCCACACCCGAAGCCCGGAGAGGACGTCGACGGCGGTCGCGAGCCCGAGCAGCACCACGACCGCGACGAGCGAGGCGCGCCGCCACCACGCCGAGGCCGCCCGCTCGGTGTCCGTGACGCCGGCGCCGCGCGGCCGCGACCGCCGCCAGCCGACGGCGACCATGACCGCGAACAGCACGCTCGCCGCCCAGACGACGAGCGCCCACGGGTGCCCGTGGTCCCGCACGAGCCCCCAGATGTCCGTGACCGCCGTCGTGACGTCGTCGCGCTGCCGCGCCGCCGCGAGGACGGCGCCGATGATGAAGGCCGCGGCCGCGAGCAGGAGGGCGGCCCGCCCGAACTCGCGGAGCAGGATCCAGAGCCGCCGCCGGGCCGCGCCGCGCTCCCCGGCGAGCAGCTCGCGGTTCTGCGCCCAGAGACGCAGCGGCGTGAGACTCGTGCGGGCGATCCAGGTGAGGACCTCGCGGAGGCGGATCCGCCCCTCCACCATGCCCGCCCAGTAGAGCTCGTAGAGGTCGAGCGCGTCCACGTCGAGGCGTCCCGGCGGCGCCGGGACCCGGACGCAGGACGTCGCGCGGCCGTCCCGCCACACGAGCCGGTGCTCGAGCTGTCCGGCACGGACGCCGAGCTCGCGCGCCAGCCCCCGCGCGAACCCGTCGAGCGCCTCGTAGGGGTTCTGCTCGCCGATCCCGTGGACGACGAGGATCGCCGCCTGCGTCGTGTCCGCCACACTGCACCTCGCGTGGTGTCGGCTAAAGTTCTCGGCCGGACGCAAACGACGTGCCAGGCGTCACCGCCGCGCGGCCGCGGGCGCAAACGGGCGCGCCCGCCGGCAGTTAGCGCGCGGGCGGGCGGAAACGGCCCGCGCCGCCCGGTTGCACCAGATTGGTGCAGGTGCACCAGTTTGGTGCAACCTCCCCGGGACCGCCGGTTCTGCTATCATCCGGGCGGCGAACTCCACGGGCCCGGGAGGACCATCATGCCCAACATCACCGTCCAGTGGTACGCGGGGCGGACCGACCAGCAGAGGCGCGAGATCGTGGCCGCCATCACGGACGCGATGGTGAAGATCGCCAGGACCACGCCGGACCAGGTGCACATCGTGTTCCAGGACGTCGAGAAGTCGAACTGGGGAGTGAACGGCAGGCTGGCCAGCGACAAGTAGGAGGCCCAGACCATGGACAGGCAGTTCCGTGCCCTCGTGGACCAGGTGGCCGCGGGCGTGATCGCCCGCCGCGAGTTCCTCCGCAAGACCGCGATCCTGACGG
>MGCF01000117.1 GCA_001788495.1 Candidatus Rokubacteria bacterium RIFCSPLOWO2_02_FULL_73_56 | reverse complement strand
AAGCAGCGCCGGGCGCTGGCCGTGCTGCGGCGCCTGGTCGCGGTCGGACGGGGCAAGATCTCCACCCAGGTGCTCGGGGAATTCTGCGCCGTCACCACGGCGAAGCTGGACCCGCCGCTCACCCGCACCGAGGCGGTGGACCAGGCGGTGGCGCTCGCCGCGACGTGGCCCATCCTGCTCGTCACGCCGTTCATCGTGTTCGAGGCGGCGCGCGGGGCGGCGCAGCATCGGCTCCCCTACTGGGACGCCCAGCTCTGGGCCACCGCGCGGCTCAACCAGATCCCGGCGATCCTCACGGAAGACTTCGCGGACGGCAACCTGCTGGAGGGCGTCCGTTTCGTCAATCCGTTCGCGGACGCCTTCGACGTCGCCGCCCTCGGCTGAGGACGTTGACAGCAGTGGAGTGCAGTGCATTCTACCGAGTGACATGGCGTCGGTTCAGAAGAGCCTGAGAATCCCCGAGGACATCGCCCGATCGACTTCCTCCCGCGGTAGCGCCGCCGCGCGCCTGCCGCCGCGCGCCGTCAAGCGGCGGCGACGAGCGCGCCTGCCGCCTCGACGAAGCGCCGCGCGAGAGCCACGGCCTCCTCGGCCTGGCCGCGCGTGAACACGTCCGCCGGCACGCCGCCCGGGAGGCCGTTCGGATAACGGGTCGGCACGTAGTACTGGTCGAGCTGGCGCGCGGCGTCCACCAACCCGGCGAGCTGGGCGTGACGGGCAAAGAGCGGCGCCAACAGCTCCACCACCGAGTGGCCCAGGACGAACCGGGCGCCGCCGAGATAGTGCACGGCCTTGCACGCTTTCTCGGCCGCCTGCTGGCACATGAAGCACGCCTGGGCATGGTAGCCGGCGTCCCGGCCGACCTCGGCAAAGCCCAGATCGCTCCGAGCCTGGGCCAGCCAGCGCTCGGCCTCAGCTCGTGGATGCGGCTTCATGGACCACCACGCCCTCGGCCAGGACGTGCTCGATGAAGGCCCGGCCCTCGGCGCGCAGGCCGTCGAGCTCCGCGGGGGTGTAGACGAGGAGGTCGAGCCGCGGCCAGACATCGAAGAGCCCGGCGAAGTCCCGCCAGCGCTCGAGGAAGGGGCGGGCGGTGTCGGCCACGATCAGCAGGTCGAGGTCGCTCCACTCGTCGGCCTCGCCGCGCGCCACGGAGCCGAAGACGATGGCGCGGCGCGCCCCGCGCAGGTGCGGCGCAAGCCGGGCGCGCAGCGCGTCGAGGTCCTGGATGACCGCGGTGCCCATCGGCCCCGCCTACTTGGACCGGACGGACTTGAGGAATCGCAGCACGGCGCGGTTGAAGACGCCCGCGTGCTCGAGGAAGAAGCCGTGGCCGCCCGGCAGGACGCTCAGGCGCGCCCGGCGGCCGATCGCCTTCGCCAGCGCGCGGGAGAACGCCGGCGGCGTCAGGATGTCGTCGCGGCCGACCAGCACGAGCGTGGGCACGCGCAGGCCCCGCAGGCGCTTGGCCCGGGTGCCGTTCCAGGCCAGGATCCCGCGCGCCTGGCGCTCGATGGCCTCGGCCTTGGTCTGGTGCGGGTAGGCCATCGCGCGCTGGAAGGCCAGCTCCACGTTCTCCTTCTTCGCGAAGAACCCGGGCGCGAAGAGCCAGGGGTAGACGACGTGGCGGTAGCGCTCCTCGACGGGCACGCGGTAGGCCAGCGACACCCACGACTCGAGCGTGTGCAGGAACCGCGGGTCGCCCTCGACCCACGTGCACGCGAGCACGAGCGAGCGGACGAGCCTCGGGTGGCGCAGGGCCAGCTCCTGGGCGATCGTGCCGCCCATCGAGGTGCCGAGCACGTGGGCGCGGCCGATCCGCAGGTGCCGCAGCACGGCCGCGGCGTCGTCCGCCATCTGCGCCGTCGTGTAGACGGGCTCGGCGGGCAGGTCGGTCTCCCCGACCCCGCGGTTGTCGAAGGTGACCACCTGGAAGTGCGGGGCGAAGGCCTTGGCCTGGAGCGCGAAGCCCACGGCCGGCGCCGAGAGGCCGTTGATCAGCAGCAGCGGCGCGCCCGCGCCGCTCACCTCGTAGTGCATCCGGATCTTGTTGAGGATGGCGTAGGGCATCAGATCTCCAGCGCCACCTTGATGGACGACGCGTCGGCGTGCGCCGCGAAGGCCTCGGCGATGGCCGCGAGGGCGAAGCGGTGGGTCACGAGCGGGCGCGTGCGCACCCGGCCCTCGGCGACGAGCCGGAGCGCCTCGGGGAACTCGTCCTGGTAGATCATCGAGCCGGCGATCGTGACCTCGCGGCGCACGACGGAGAAGAAGGCGACCGGCGTCGGTGCGTGCGGCAGGCCCGTCAGCACGACGCGGCCGCCCGGGCGCACCAGCTCGAGCGTGTGGGTGACGGCCTCGGCGGTACCCGCGGTCTCGACGACCAGGTCCACCCCCTCGCGCGCCGAGAACCGGCAGGCCGCGGCGTCGAGGGCGCCGTCGGCGACGGCCCACGTCTGCTCGGCCCCCAGCTCGCGCGCCAGGGCGAAGCGCCGGTGCGTGCGGCTCACGACGAGCACGCGCACGCCGCGGGCGCGGAGCACCTGCAGGGCGAGGAGCCCGAGCGTCCCGGCGCCGACGACGGCGGCGCACTCCCCCGGCTTCGGCGCCGCGCGGTTCACGGCGCGGACGACGACGGCGAGCGGCTCGGTCACCAGGAGGTCCTCGTCGGCCACGTCCGCGGGCGCCGGCCAGCAGCAGCGCGAGGGCAGGCGTACCAGCTCGGCGAAGCCGCCGTCCACGTCGATGCCGACGGCGGTGCGCGCCAGGCAGAGGTTCCTGTTGCCCTCGCGACAGAGCGCGCACTGGCCGCAGGAGTAGTTGGGCTCGACGACCACGCGGTCGCCCGCGCTCACCCGCGTGACGTCGCGACCCGCCGCCTCGACGCGGCCGACCAGCTCGTGGCCCATGACGCGGGGGTAGGCGACGGGCCGGGCGCCGCTCCAGATCCGGTAATCCGTGCCGCAGAGGCCGGCCGCCGTCACGCGGACGAGGACTTCGTCCGCGCCGATCGTGGGTTGCGTCGCGCTCTCGACCCGCAGGTCTCGGGGGCCATGGAGGACCGCAGCCTTCATGTGCCGCCCACTCTACTCGACCGTCCCCGGGGGAGCAAGCGTTGTATTCCAATAGCTTAGGCCCCTTCCCCGGGGGTGGGCGGCCGGCCGGAAGATATCGCTTGTGCTTGAAATCCTTGGGCAAATATAATCCTCGCCAGTGGCCGCGCTCCTGGCGGGCGGCCTCGACGACGTGAACGAACCTGGGATCCCGGGAACTAAAGGGGCAGGTACATGGTGAAGCGCACTCTCGCCGCAGTCGCCGCGCTCGGGCTGCTCTTCGCCGTCGCCCACCCGGCCGCTGCCGTCGATCTGAACGCCGTCTGGCCGGACCTCGACATGCCGGGCTTCACCTTCACGCCGTTCTTCACCGAGCGCGTCGAGTACGAGTCGAACATCTTCCAGGCGCCGAGCCGCATCCAGGACGACGTCATCTTCAAGCAGATCCCGGGCTTCGTGATCGCCCTGCCTTTCGGGGGCTCGCACCGCCTCGACTTCGGGGCGCGCGCCGAGATCCTGCGCTACGCCGACCGCTCGGAGCAGGACACCGAGCACTACTTCGTCCTCGGCAACCTCCGGCTCGACTTCCCGGGTGGCCTCAAGGCGGGCCTGAAGGAAGACTTCGCCCACACCAGCTACCCGCCGGGCACCGAGCTGACCGGGCGCATCGACTCGACCACGAACATCCTGGCGCCGGGGGTCGAGTACGGCTTCGCCGACCGCTACGCGATCGGCCTCGACTACGCGTGGACCCACGTGAACCTCGAGTCGCGCGTCGACCAGCTCGACCGCGACGAGCACCTGATCGGCCTCACGGGCTTCTACCGGGTGCAGCCCAAGACCGACGTGCTGCTGAACGTCTCGTACGGCGAGAAGGACTTCGACAGCGTCTCGCAGCGCGACGTCACCCGCTGGCTCGTCCTGGGCGGCGTGCGCGGGTTCCTGACGGCCCAGCTCACCTCGACGCTCCGCGTCGGCTACGAGAACCGCCAGGCGGACGCCAGCCGCCGCAGCGACTACGAGGGCTTCGTCGCCAACGGCGACGTGGTCTGGCAGCCGCTCGAGCGCACCCGGGTGAGCCTGATCGTGGACCGGAGCCCGCAGGAGTCCACGTTCGCGACGAACTTCTGGTACCTCTCGACGATCGTGACGCTCGCGGCGGAGCACAAGCTCAACTCGAAGATCACGCTGTCCGGCCGCGTGTTCGGGGGCGCGAACGACTACCCGGACAAGGGCGGCAAGGTCAACGGCACGTTCGACTGGCGGACCGACGACCTGGCGGGCTTCGGTCTCGGCGTGGACTACCAGATCCAGCGCTGGCTCGGGGTGGGGCTGGACTGGCAGTGGACCACGCGCGACTCGAACTTCAACACCTTCGACTACACGAACAACGTCGTCGCCGGCAAGGTCACCCTGAGCTTCTAGCCTGACGAGGAGCCCCATGCGCATGCTGAAGCCGATCTCGATCTCGGGTGCCGTGCTCGCGGCCGTCCTGCTGCTCGCGGCGGCTGCCGCCGAGGCGCAGATGCGCCAGGCGAGCGCCGAGGTGGTGCGCGCCACGGGCCGCGTCGAGGCCCTGCGCACGGGTCAGACGCAGTGGGTGGCGGCCGCGCCGGGCACGCGGCTGGTGGACGGCGACCACATCCGCGCCATGGCCGGCGCCTCGGCCGACCTCTCCCTGCCCGACGGCAGCACGATCCTGGTCGCCGAGAACACGCGGTTCGTCGTCACCCGGCTCCAGTACGATGCGCAGACGCGCGAGCGGAACGCGGCGTTCCACCTGGTGGCCGGCAAGGTGCGGGCGCAGGTCACGCGCGCGGCGGTGCAGCTCGTGCGCGCACGCGAGTCGAACTTCACGATCTCCACGCCCGTGGGCGTGGCGGCGGTCAGGGGCACGATCCCCGTCGTGTTCTACAACCCCGCCACCCAGCAGGCGATCGTGTTCTCGCTCCCCTCGCCCGGCGAGGACCCGGCCTCGGCGCGCGTGACGTTCTTCAACTTCGCGACGGGCGTGATGACGACCTTCACGGGCAACTCGTTCGTGACGATCGCGGGCAACCAGCCCACCTCGGCGCCCACGCCGGTCTCGAGCCTCTCGCCCGCCGCCCAGGCGCAGATCCAGACGGCGGTCAACCAGGCGACGGCGGGCTCGGGCCAGCTCACGGCGCCCACGGTGTTCATCGTGTCGGACGCGCAGATCCAGAGCATCCTGCAGCAGATCACGGGCGTGCCCGGCGTGACGGCGGGGGCGCCCTCGCCGATCTTCACGCCGGCCTCGACGGGGAGCCTCGGCCAGGACGTCCAGAACGCGCCGCCGGCGCCGCCGAGTTGCGCCTCGCCGCCCTGCCCGTAGAACACGCGGCCTGACGACTCCACGGCCGCGCGGCCCCGACGGGCCGGGCGGCCGTTGTCGTCTCGGGCCGCAACTCAGGCGGCCGAGTGGCCGCCGTCCAGGAAGATGGTCTGGCCCGTCATGAAGTCCGACGCCGGCGACGCCAGGTAGACCGCCAGCGGCCCGATCTCCTCCAGGCGCCCCGTCCGCCGCATCGGCACGTCGCGCAGCAGGCGCTCGGCGAGCTTCGGCTCCGCGAAGGCCGCCGCGTTCATCTCGGTGACGAACCAGCCCGGGGCGATCGCGTTCACCTGGATCCCGTGGCGCGCCCACTCGACGCCGAGCGCGCGCGTGAGCGCGATCACGCCGCCCTTGCTGGCGGCGTAGACCGTGTAGCCCGCCAGCCCCACCTGCCCCAGCACCGAGGCCAGGTTGATGACCTTGCCGGACTTCTGGGCGATCAGGTGCGGGCCGGCGGCGCGGCAGCCGTGGAAGACGCCCGTCAGGTTGACGTCGAGCACGAGGCGCCAGTCCGCGGGGCTGGTCTCGGCGAGCGGCGCCGGCCGGGCGACGCCCGAGTTGTTGACCAGGACGTCCAGCCGGCCCAGCTCCTCGACCGTGCGCGCGACGAGCGCCTCGACGGCGTCGTAGCGCGTGACGTCGGTGGGGACGACGAGCGCGCGCCGGCCGGTTGCGCGGGCCAGCCGCGCGGTCTCCTCGAGGTCCGGCTTGCTGCGGGCGGCCAGCGCCACGTCGGCGCCCGCCCCGGCCAGCGCCAGCGCGATCGCCCGCCCGAGCCCGCGGCTCGCGCCCGTGACGATCGCGACCTTGCCCGCGAGCCTCAGCGGTACAGCTCCTCGATCACGTCCACGTACTTCTGCGACACGACCTTGCGCTTGACCTTCAGCGTCGGCGTCAGCTCGCCGCCGTCGAGCGTGAAGTCCGCCGGCAGCACGGCGAACTTCTTGATCCGGGCGTAGGACTGGAGCTGCGTGTTCTTCTCCTCCACGATGCGCCCGACGCGCTCGACGATCTTCGGGTGCTTGACGAGCACCGCCGGCTCGGTCGTCAGGAGCCCCTGCGCGCGCGCGAACTTCTCCAGCTCCTCCGGGTTCACGGTGACGAGCGCCACGGGGTACGGCCGCTTGTCGCCGTAGACCATGACCTGGCTGATGAACGGGTCGGCCTTGAGCATGTTCTCGATGTTCTGGGGCGCGATGTTCATGCCGCCGGCCGTCACGATCAGGTCCTTCTTGCGGTCGGTGATGGTGACGAAGCCGTCCGGGTCCACCGTGCCGATGTCGCCCGTGTGGAACCAGCCGTCGGGCTCGAAGGCCTCGCCCGTCGCCTGCGGCTGCTTGTAGTAGCCGCGCGTGGCGATGTTGGGCCCGCGCGCGACGATCTCGCCGTCCGGCGCGATCCTGAGCTCCACGCCCGGCAGCGCCTGGCCGACCGAGCCGAACTTGTAGCGGTCGCGCCGGTTGAACGTGAGCGCCGGGCACGTCTCCGTGAGCCCGTAGCCCTCGAGCAGCAGGATGCCGGCGGCGTGGAAGAACTCGGCGATGTCGCGCGAGAGCGGCGCGCCGCCCGAGACGGCGAACTGGAGCCGCCCGCCGAGCGCGGCGTGCAGCTTGCCGAAGACGAGCTTGTGGGCGAGCTTGCGCTTCCACTCGAGCCCCGCGGGCACGGGCTGGCCGCGCTGCTGGTGGCGGCTCACGTCGCGGCCGACGCCGACCGCCCAGCGGAAGATCTTCTGCTTGGCGGGCGAGCCGGCCTCGACCCCGGCCAGGATCTTCGCGTAGACCTTCTCGAACACGCGCGGCACGCTGCAGATGAAGTGCGGGCGGGTCTCGCGCAGGTTCTCGGCGACCTTGTCGAGGTTCTCGGCGAACGCGGTCGTGAGCCCGTGGGCCACGCCCAGGAACGCCTCGAGCCGCGCGAACGAGTGCGCGAGCGGCAGGAAGAGCAGGTGCACCCAGCCCTCCTCGAGCGGCGTGGACTGCTTGGAGGCGTTGACGGCGGCGATGTGGTTGGCGTGGGTCTGCACGACGCCCTTGGGCGGCCCCGTCGTGCCCGAGGTGTAGACGATCGTGGCGACGTCCTCGGGGCGCGTGGAGGCCACGCGGTCGGCGAGCGTGGACTTGTGGGCGGCCTCGCTCTCGCGCCCGAGGCGCCTGAGCGTCGCCCAGGTCATGACCTTCTTCGGGGGCTGCGGGGCGTCGTAGCCGCTCATGACCACGATGTGCTCGAGCTGCGGGATCTGCGCTTGCGCCTCCAGCACCTTCGCGAGCTGCGAGGGATCCTCGACGATGATCGTCCGCGCGCCCGAGTCATTGACCACGTAGGCGATGAGGTCGGGCGGGTACGTCGGGTACACGGGCACGCTCACGCACCCGGCGCTGAAGATGGCGAAGTCCGCCTGCACCCACTCGGCGCGGCTCGCCGAGAGGAGCGCGACCGTGTCGCCCTTGCCGCGCCCGAGCGCGATCAGCCCGAGCGCCAGCTCGCGGACGATCTCCCCCGTCTCCCGCCAGGTGATCGTCTTCCAGACGCCGCCCTGCTTGAACTGCTGCGCGGGGCGCGCGCCGCTCTGCTCGACCCGGTCCCAGAACAGCCGCGCCAGCGTGTCCACGGCCATGGCCCGCCTCCTTCTACTCGCGTCTGGGCTCTAACCCTCTGATCCTAAAGGGGTCGTGACCGTACCACAGTGGCCATGACGCGATGCGAAAAATCGGTTGACTTCCGGTAACGCGCTGCGTTATCGTCGAGGGCACAAGGAGATCCCGCATGGCGCGAGCCAGAGCGACCCGAAGGAAGCAGGAGGAGAGACCCATGATCGACGAGAAGAAGGCGCAGGAAGTCCTCGGCCAGGTCACCGGCAAGACCGCGGAGACGCTCACCGTGTGGGCCGACGCCAACCAGCGCGTGCTGCGCGAGGTGGTCGAGCTCGGCGCGGTCACCGCGAAGGAGAGCGTGCGGCTCTTCGGCGAGCTCCAGCAGAGCGCGATCGAGGCGTTCCGCGAGCCGCAGAACGCGTTCAAGGTGTTCGAGGCCCAGCTCCAGGCCTGGACGCGGTCGGCGGAGCGGCTGCAGAGCTCGGCCGAGCAGGCGGGCAAGAGCATCCAGGAGAGCTGCACGGGCGTGGTGGCGAAGCTGAAGGACGTGTACGCGAAGAACTGAGTCAGCGGCGACTGCGGTCGGCGCGACGGCCCGGCACCCGCCGGGCCGTCGTCATTTCGCCTGGGCGCGGCGCTTCTCGAGCCGCTCCTCGAGCGCGCGCAGCCGCTCGCGGAGCGTCGCGACCTCCTCGCGCAGCCGCTCGGCCTCGTGCTCGGCGCCGTCGCGCTTGGCCTCGGGGCGCGCGGCCGGGGCGCCGGGCACGACGGCCCCCCACCCCGCGCGCGCCGCCCAGTCCTGGAACACGCGCTCCATCTCGCGCTGGCTCGACACGACGCCCTCGAGGCTCGAGCGCATGGACTTCGCGATGAAGTCCTGCCAGGCCTCGCCGTGCTTGATGAGCTGGTGCAGGAACGCGGTCGGCAGCGTCGCGCGGTGGCTCCGCTCGTTCTCGAGGATGATCTGCGTGAGCGTCACCGCGGTGAGGTCCTCGCCGGACGCCGCGTCCACCACGGCGATCTCCTTGCCGCTGCGGATCATCTCCTCGATCTCCTCGAGGGTGACGTAGCGGCTCTCCTGCGTGTCGTAGAGCTTTCGGTTCGAGTACCGCTTGACCACGTACGCCATAAGACCCCCGCGCGGGAACGTCCCGGTGCATCAATGATGACGGCCTTAACACCGCGCGTCAAGGGCCCGGGAAGCGCCGTGCTAGACTGACGCTTCGTCACCGAGGGGAGGCTCGCGCCATGAAGCTCCAGGGTCGCACCGCGCTCGTCACCGGCGGCTCCCGCGGCATCGGCCGCGCCGTCGCCCTGGCCCTCGCCGCGGAGGGCGCCGACGTCGCCGTCAACTACGTCTCCAGCGAGGGCGCCGCCAAGGAGGTCGTCGAGCAGATCAAGAAGGGCGGCCGCCGGGCGATGCTGGCCCAGGCCGACGTCGCCGACTACCCCGACACCTTCCGCATGGCCCAGGAGGTCCTCCGCGAGTTCGGCCACCTCGACATCCTCGTGAACAACGCGGGCATCAACTCGGACAAGACCTTCACCAAGATGGACCACGCCTCCTGGCGCCGGGTGCTCGCGATCAACCTCGACGGCGTGTTCAACTGCAGCAAGGTCTTCATCGACCAGATGCTCAAGCGCAACTACGGCCGCATCGTGAACATGACCTCGGTGATCGGCCAGATCGGCAACTTCGGCCAGGCCAACTACGCGGCGTCCAAGGCGGGCGTGGCGGCGTTCTCGAAGTCGCTCGCCAAGGAGCTGGCCGGCAAGGGCATCACCGTGAACGCGATCGCGCCGGGGTTCATCGAGACCGAGATGGTGCTGGGCATCCCGGAGAAGGTCCGCAACAAGCTGCTCGACCAGATCCCGCTCCGGCGCTTCGGGACGCCGGAGGAGGTCGCGCGCGCGGTGGTCTACCTCTGCTCGGCCGACGGCGACTACTTCACCGGCGCGGAGTTCTCGATCAACGGCGGACTGCTGATGTGAGCAGGTCGGCCCAGAGCGACATCGCCTGGGCCGCCCACCGCCAGGGCTGGAGCGCGAGCGTCGCGAGCGCCGGCTCCGCCGCGGCCCGCTCCCGCGCCCGCTCCTCGTACACGATGTGCTCGAGCGAGGGCATCACCCACGCCTCGCCCGAGAGCACCTCCTCGCCCCGCTGGTTCGTGCAGACGGTCGCGAGGCGCATGCGGTTGCGCTCGCGGATGACCTCGAGCACCTCGACGCGCGCGGTGAGCGTGTCGCCCGCCCGCACGGGCTTGGTGAACTTGAGGCTCTGCGAGAGGTAGATCGCGCCCGGCCCCGGCAGCCGCGTGCCGATGACCGCCGAGATCAGCCCCGCGGTGAAGATGCCCGGGGCGATCGGCTCCCTGAAGGGCGTGGTGGCCGCGTAGCGCGGATCGCTGTGGACGGGGTTGTGGTCGCCGACCGCGTCCACGAAGCTGGCGACGTCGCCGACCTGCACCCGCCGCACGATCTCGGCGTGGTCGCCGGCGTGAAGCTCCGCGATCGTCTTGCCGATCATCTGGGCTCCCGGGCCTCCAGTCGGCGCAGCACCGCGCCGAGCGTGTCCTCCATCCGCTCGATCCGGTCCTCCAGCTCGACGATCTGCCGGGCGACCCCCGTGAGCTGCGCGCGCGAGGGCAGGTTGAACGTCTGGAGCGCCTGCTCGACCTGCTGGTCGAACGCCTTCTTGAGGGGCGCCTGCGCGGTGAGCATCGCGTCGAGCTGCTGGTTGATGAGCCTGGCGAACTGCTCGGTGCCCATCGTCTGCCCGAGCGCGCGGGACCACGCGTCGATCCACTGGTCGAGGAACTGCTTCCACTGCGTGAGCATCTCGGGGCTCGCCGGCGTCTGGGCGAACAGCCGGGCCCACGTCTCGAGCCCCTGGTTGAGCACCGGGCGCCAGAACGCCGCCGGGTCGATCGCCGGCGCCTGCGGCGCCTGCTGGCCGAGCAGGCGCGTCCAGGCCTGGGTGCCCTCCTCGAACTGGCGCTTCCACAACTCGAAGAGCTGGTTGGTCGCTGGCGTCTCAGCCATCAGCCGTATCCTATGCCCCGCTAACGCTCTGCGTCAACGAATTTCGGCCCGATTTCAGGAACGGCTGGCGAGCCAGCCGGCGACCTTCGGCCAGCAGTGCACGGCCGCCCCGCGCCCGGCGATGAGCGAGATGTGCCCGCCCGGCAGCTCGACGTACTCGCGGTCGCGGCTGCCGACGGCGTCCACGAGCGCGCGCACGCACTCGGGGGGCGCGATGTAGTCCTCCTTGGCGCCGACCACGAAGACGGGGCACGTGATGGTCTTCAAGTCGACCCGGCGGCCGCCCATCACCAGCTCGCCGCGGTAGAGCCGGTTCTCCTGGTAGTAGTCGCGCACCCACTGGCGGAAGAACTCGCCCGGGAACGCCACGTAGTCGTTCGCCCACTTGTTGAGCGCCTGGAAGCCCTCCAGGTACTTGTCGTTCCAGAGGTTCCACCAGAGGTTCAGGCTCGTGGAGAGGTCCATCGTCGGCTTGATGAGCTTGAAGCCCGCCTTGACGAGGTCGGCCGGGATCACGCCGAGCGTGTCCACGAAGCGGTCCACGTTGAAGCGGTCCTTCGCGAGCCACAGGCCGAAGAGGCCGACCTTCGTGAAGTCGATCGGCCCCGCCATGTTGATGAAGTTGCGCACCGGCACCTCGGGGTGCGAGCCGAGGAAGGAGGCGGCCACGGGCGCGCCCATGCAGTAGCCGAGGACGGTCAGCTCGGGGGCGCCCGAGCTCTCGAGCACCTCGCGCACCATCCGCGGCAGGATCCGCGTCACGCAGTGCTCGACCGTGAGGTCGTTGTCCTCGGGGCCGAACACGCCCCAGTCGAGCAGGTAGAAGTCGAAGCCCTGCCCGGTCATGTACTCGACGAAGCTCCCGTGCGGGAGCAGGTCGAAGATGTACGGGCGGCTGATGCCGAGGTTCGGCACGAACAGGAGCGGCGTCCGGTGCGTCCGCGGCGACGCGTAGCGGTACAGGCGCGACTTGTTCTTCTTGTAGATCTCCTCGCGCGGCGTCTGCCCGGTCCTGGGCTCGACGGGGCTCGTGAGCATCGCGTGCAGGTTCTGCAGGCGCTTGAGGTTGCGGTCCAGCTCCACCTGCCACTGCCCGATCGTCTCCGGGGAGGCCTGCGCGGCCGCCGCCGCGCTCGCGTACCCGTTGGTGAACCGCTCGACGACGTCGGAGAAACGCTCCTGCCCCATGCGGTCTGGCTCCCTTGCTGGTTGCGCGGCCGGACCCCGGCGGCCCGGCTCCCCGCGGCCAAGTATCGCATCGGCCGCGGGGGCCGGGGGCAGAAATTTGCGCGCCGCGTTACATCTGGAACATCGAGCCGAGCTTCATCGCCAGGCCCATGTCGCCCTTGATCTTGAGCTTGCCCGACATGAACAGCATCTGGCCGGACTGCTTGCCCGACAGCATGTCGAGCCAGTCCTGGCCCGCGACCTGCAGCGTCAGGGTCGGGCTCGTCGCGGCGCCCGGGTTCACGGTGCAGGTCCCGTCCTTGATGACGGCGTGCCAGGTGCCGCCCCCGTCGCCGCTCACGTCGTACTGGATCGTCGCGTTGGTGCCGGCGGCCTTGTCGGCGCGGAAGCGGCCGGCCATCGCCTCGAACGTCTCCTTCACTGTCGGCATCTGCGCCTCCCTGTTCGTCGAAACGTGGAAGAGGTCCGTCAGAACGTGAAGAGGTCCATCCCCCCGGTGACCGGCAGCACGGCGCCCGTGATGTAGCGGGCGCGCTCCGAGCACAGGAACGCGATCGCGCTCGCCACGTCCTCCGGCTCGCCTTCCTTCTGCATCGCCACGCGCTTGACCATGCGCTCGTAGAGCGGCGAGAGCTGGGCGTTCGGCGCGATGATCCCCGGCGCCACCGCGTTGCACGTCACGTGGTAGCGCGCGCCCTCGAGCGCGACCGACTTGGCGAAGCCGATCACGCCGATCTTCGTCGTCGCGTACGCGGTCTGGCCGAAGCCGCCCATGAGCCCGGCGATCGAGGCCATGCAGACGATGCGCCCCCAGCGCCGCTCGCGCATCCCGGGGAAGACGGCCTTCGTCACCTTGTAGGTGCCGGTCAGGTTCACGCCGAGGTTCAGCTCCCAGTCCTCGTCGCGCATGTCCTTGAGCTGGCCGACCGTGTAGATCATGCCCGCGTTGTTCACGAGGATGTCGACCGGGCCCAGGTCGCGCTCGACCCGCCCCACCGTGTCCGCGACCTGCGCCGAGTCGCGGATGTCGCAGGCGTAGCCGCGCGCCCGGCCGCCCCCCTGCTCGATCTCCGCCGCCGTCCCGGCGGCGCCCTCGGCGTTGAGGTCCACGATGGCCACCCGGCAGCCCTCGGCGGCGAGCGCCAGGGCGTCGGCCTTCCCGAGGCTCCGGGCGCCGCCCGTGACCAGCGCCACGCGGTCGCGGATCCCGAGGTCCATCGCTACCGCCCCTTGAACTCGGCGGGGCGCTTCGCGAAGAACGCCTGGATGCCCTCGGCGGCATCCTCCGTGCGGAGCGTCTCGAGGAAGGCCCGCACCTCGACGTCGATCGCCTTGTCGATCGGCGCCTCGAGCCCGTCGTCCACGGCCTCGATGATGAGCCGCGTCGCGATCGGCGGGCGCGTGCCGAGCTGGCGGGCGAGCGCCCGGGCGTCCTCGAGCGTCTGGCCCTCCTTCGAGAGCCGGGTGACGAGCCCGAGCGCCAGCGCCTCCGGCGCGGTGATCAGGCTGCCGAGGATCAGCATCTCGAGCGCCTTCGTCCGGCCGACGAGGCGGGGCAGGCGCTGGGTGCCGCCGTAGCCCGGGATGATGCCCAGGTTCGACTCGGTCTGGCCGATCCGCGCGGTCTCCTTCATGAGGCGGAAGTGGCACGCCATCGAGATCTCGCAGCCGCCGCCGGTCGCGTGGCCGTTGATCGCCGCGATGACGGGCTTGGGGAAGCGCTCGATCTTGCGCATCACCGTGTTGCCGAAGCGGATGAAGGTGTCCACGTGACCGCCCGAGAACGCCGAGCCGAGGTCGGCGCCCCCGCAGAAGATCCGGTCGCCCGCGCCGGTGATGATGACCGAGCGCACCGTGGCGTCGTCCTCGACCGAGGCGAGGGCGGCGTGGAGCTCCTCGACGAGCTTCTCGTTGATCGCGTTGGCCGGCGGGCGGTTCAGGGTGATGACCGCGAAGGTCTCCTCGCGCGCGAACAGCAGCGTTTCAAACGCCATCGGCACAGACTCCTTTGAGGAAGATGGTGGCGACGGGCTCCGCCGCCTCGCTCAGGCGGTAGCCGCGGCTGCCCAGGACCCAGGAGGTCGCGAGCTGGTCCATCGCGCCGAAGAGCATCTTCGTCGCGACCTTCACGGGCAGCTCCTTCCTGAGCCGCCCGGCGAGCACGCCCTCCCGGAGCACGTCGGCGATCACGTCGAAGTACGCGGAGACCTCCTGCGCGGAGGCGCCGCGGAAGAACTTGTGGCCCTGGCGCAGCTCGACCTGGAGGACCTCGGCGAGGGCGGGGTGCTCCTCGATCATCTTGAAGTGGAGCGCCACGATCCTCCGGATCTTCTCGAGCGGGTCCGCCTCGCCGGCGATCGCGTCGCGCACCAGCGCCACCCACTCGGTCATCTTCTCGCGGAAGAGCGTGACGAGGATCTCGTCCTTCGTCTTGAAGTAGAGGTAGATCGTGCCGGCGGCGATCCCGGCCTCGCGCGCGACGTCCGACACGCGCGAGTTGTAGTAGCCGTTGCGCGCGAACACGCGGATCGCGGCGTCGATGATCTGCTGCGGCTTGTCGGGGTCGCGCATGATCGTTGACTGAACCGCCGTTCATTCTACGTCCCGGGCGGCCGCGAGATCAAGCCCGCCCCGCGTCACTGCAACAGCCTCAGTGCCCTCTCGGCTCGACGCGAGCAAGACGCGCTGCCCTGCCCTGGCTCAATCCGCCTCGACGCTCGACGTGGCCGGCCAAAACCACTCGTCAAATTGCCACCGACCGCGCCGCTCGAGTCGGGCGGCTTCGGGTCGCGCGAAACGTGCGAGGTCCTCGGCCCCTTCGGGAGCCGCGCTTCGACACGCAATGCCGCGCTCCCCGGCGTCCCAGGCGCGCCGGCCAATCGGCTGGCACTCCGTCCAGGAGACCGTTCGGCCAGCGTCATCGAGTGGATAGGTCGCGGGCAGGCCAACCGCGGTGCAGCCGGCCTCGGTGACGACGTCCACGTACTCGTCGCTCGCCACCTCGGTCGCCACCAGGACTGGAGCCTGTTCGGGGCGCAGCAACTCAGGTCCGTACGGCAGCGCTCGAAACCTGTATCGGACCAAGGCTCGCGCCGTACCGACATCGCGGTTGAGGTAGAGAACCGCGAAGCTCCCGGGAGGATTCCAGCGACCTCCTCGCTGCCGCGAGTACGATGCGTCGAGCGGGTCACGCCAGGCCGGGTCGGCAACCCGGTAGTACCGACCCTCCCGGACGATGTGCAGCACTACGCCGAAACGGCCCAGTCGAACGACGACCGCACGCTCTCCAGCAGGCGGCCCTGCTCGTCAGCCTCGATGAGCCCGAGCATGGTCCGACCCCCGTACGCTGGCGCCCGCGTTCGGACTACGCCCGGCACGACCCCGGGTTTTAGATTCCTCTCCAGAAGCTCGGCGATCGAGAAGATCGTGGTCAGCTTCGCCTGCCGGTCGGCGGGAACGCCGTACCGCCGCCAGTGCTCGAGGGCCTGGCGCGTCACGCCGAAGAGCCGAGCGGTTTCGGTCTTATCCAGCGTGAAGACCTCCATGATTCGTCGCAGCACAGCGCCTCCGCCGTCGCTGCCCGATCGCCCCTCGATCCGTCCGACGACAGCGCGGCCGATCAGGAACAAGGCAGTCCGCAAGCGCTCCGGGGTCTCCCAGTGGACGCCGAGCCCGGACCTCGGCAGGAGCGGGGTGGCATCTGGGACCAACTGACGAATCTCTACGAGCAACGAGAGCCCCAGACCTCGCCGCAGCCCTTCCATCGCTACCCACGCTGACACCGGGGCCAGCGAGGCAGCAAGGAGAAGGCGCTCGGAGGTCACCTCGATCGGCTCCCGCTTGGCCTCGACGACGAGGAGCTCCCCGGTCGCAGACTTCAGAACGGCGTCAGGGCGAGAAGCGCGGAGACGCTCGAGTACACTGGACCCAAGTTCGGACCAGAGGGAAACGTACTCGTCCGCCGCGCCTCCGTCGCCCCTGGCGGCACGTTCCACGGCGCTGGCCAGCTGGCGGAGCTGCCGCCGATACAACCGCTCCATGCGGACGACCACCGCGGCAGGCCGTTTCCCCTCGAGGATCCAAGTCCTTGTGGCTGCCATTGACGTAATCGTAGGCGCAAAGTAAACGCAAGGCAAGGCAAGTGATGAGCAACGAAATTCGCTAGAGGCCCGCGAGCCAGCCGACGAGGCCGCCCGCGAGGACGACGACGATCGGCGGGAGCGCGAAGGCCGCGAGCAGGACCGTGGCCGCGGTGGCGAGCGCCGCCGTCGCCCAGCCGTGGACCGCCGCGCGCGCGAGCGTGAAGACGCCCGCGGCCATGAGGCCGAGCCCCACGGGCACGAGCGCCCGCTCGACGGCGCCCGCCCAGGGGTGGCCGCGCAGCGTGCTCCAGCGGCGCTGGACGAGCGCCGCCAGGACCGACGCCGGCAGGAACATGGCGGCGCCGGCCACGAGGGCGCCGGGCACGCCGTGGGCGCGGTAGCCGACGAACACCGCGATCAGCATGTTGGGGCCGGGCGTGAGCTGCGAGAGCGTGTAGCCGTCGACGAACTCCTGCGCGGTCACCCAGGCGAAGCGGCCGACCACCTGGCGCTGCATCTCCGGGATCACCGCGAGCCCGCCCCCGATGGCCAGGAAGCTGAGCCAGAGGAACGTCCAGCCCAGGCGCAGCAGGTCGAGCAGGTCGAGCGTCATCGCGGGCGGTGCAGCCAGAGGCTCACGGGGACGACGAGCGCGATCGCCACCACGGTGTTCACGCGCAGCACGCCGACCAGCACGAAGACGAGCGCCGCGATCGCCGCCGCGGGGACCGTCCGGATCGAGGCGCGCACCATGCGGGCCGTCATCACCACGATGAGCCCGATGACCGCCGCGGCCATGCCGTGCATCAGGTGCGCCGTGCGCGGCGTGAACCCGACGCGGAAGTAGACGGCCGCGAGCGCCGCCAGGATCACGGCGCCCGGGCCCACGACCGCGGCGAGGGCCCAGGCGCCGCCGCGCCAGCCGCCGAGCCGGCAGCCGAGCAGGACGGCGAGGTTGGAGAAGTTCGGCCCCGGCAGGAGCTGGGCGAGCGTCAGGTCCTGGACGAACTCCTCGGTCCGCACCCAGGGCCGCCGCGTCACCACCGCGTCGAAGAAGTAGGCGCTCCGCCCGCCGCCGAGGCTCGTGAGCCCCGTCCAGGCGAAGACGCGGACCAGCGAGCGCATGCGCACGCGATTCATGGTCACCTCCGGACCGCCCCAAGGTACCATCCGCGCATGACCATCAAGTACCGGATCGGCGCGATGCCGGGCCCGTGGCCGGCGGGGCCCGGGGGGCGCGACCTCCTCTTCCAGCTCATCGACCTCTGCGAGCGCGAGGGCGTCGACTCGCTCTGGTTCTCCGAGCGCCTCTCCTCGCCGCTCCCCGTCCTCGAGCCCATGACGACGATGGCGGTCGTCGCCGCGCGCACGCGCCGGCTCAAGTTCGGGCCGAGCGTGCTGGTCGCGCCGTTCCGCTCGCCCGTGCTCGCCGCGCGCGAGCTGGCGATGCTCGACTACCTCTCCGGCGGCCGCTGCCTGCCCGCCGTCGGCATCGGCGTCGAGCAGGAGCGCGAGTTCCGCGCCGCGGGCGTGCCGTTCCGCGAGCGCGGCCGGCGCACCGACGAGGCGATCCGCATCATGCGCCGCTGCTGGGCCGAGGGCGAGGTCACCCACGCGGGCGAGTTCTGGACGCTCGACCGGATCAGCGTGCTCCCGCGCCCGGTCCAGCAGCCGCTGCCGCTCTGGATCGGCGGCGCGAGCGAGGCCGCGATGCGGCGCGCCGGGCGGCTCGGCGACGGCTGGATCCCCTCGTTCATCGCGCCCGACCGCTTCCGCACGGGCGTCGAGCAGACGCTCGGCTTCGCCGCCGAGGCCGGGCGCACGATTCCCGGCGACCACTTCGGCACCCTGGTCTACTTCTGCTTCGACCCCGACCCCGCGCGGGCGCGGGCGCTCGCCGCGCCGTACGTCCCGAAGGGGCGCGTGGACGACGCCACGCTCGCCCGGTGCACCGCCTTCGGCCCGCCCGCGGTGCTCGCCGAGCGGCTCGAGGAGTACGTGCGCGCCGGCGGCTCGAAGTTCATCGCGCGCGCGATGTGCCCGCCCGAGATGATGCTCGACCAGCTCGCGCGGCTCGCCGCCGAGGTGATCCCCGCCTTCCACGCGCGCTAGCGTTCCGTTCTCGAACTCCTGTTCACGGTCGCCGCGCGACCGGCCGCCAGGCGCGGGCGGTAGGGGTCGACCGGACCACGCGGCACGCGTCCGCTTGGCCCGTTGTGGCGGGGCTCCATCCGGGCGCTTGGGGCCCGCCGCCCCCGTGGCGGGAACGGGTCCTGTCGACCCCTACCGCCCGCGCCTGGCGGCCAGCACGACGGGCGGCGAGCTCGACAGGAGTTCGGGGACGGAACGCTAGTCGAGCCGGAGGCGCGGCCCCAGGACCTGGTAGGCCTGGACGCCCTCCGGCACCTGCCCGAGCGTCGCCGTCTCGGCCGCCCGCACCTCGTAGCGGTTCCCGACGCGCACGACCGTCTCCGGGCCGACGAAGAGCTGGTTGAGCCCGGCGGCCGCGGCCAGGCGCGCGGCCAGGATCGTGACGACCCCGCTCGCCGTGAAGGTCCAGCGGATCCCCCGCGCGCCCTCGAACCGGGTCGCGCCCACGAGCGCCGGGCCCGAGTTGATCCCCATGTGGATCGTCAGCGGCGCGGGGCCGCTCTCGCGGTTCAGGCGCTGCGCCCGGGCGAGGAGGTCGAGCGCGGTGTCCACCGCGCGGCCGGCGTGGGCGCGCGGGTCCCGGTCCTCGAAGATCGCCATGAAGCCGTCGCCCGCGGTCTCGTTGATGTCGCCGCCGCCCTCCTGGATGCCGTCGAGGAAGCTCGAGAAGTAGCGCTCGACCAGCGCGTTCAGCGCCCCCGGGTCCAGCGCCTCGGAGAGCGTCGTGTAGCCGCTCAGGTCCACGAACAGCACCGAGACGTCGCGCTCGCGCTTGGCCAGCGCGGGCGCCGCGGGGTCCAGCGCGACCAGCCGCTTCACGGCCTCCGGCACGAACCGCGCGAAGTGGTCGCGGATGCGCCGGAGGTCGCCGAGCTTCACGTCCACGGCGCGCTTGAGCCGGAGCGCCGTCCGCACGCGCGCGACGAGCTGGCGCTCGTTGAGCGGCTTCGTGAGGAAATCGTCGGCGCCGGCCTCGATGCCCCGGATGCGGCTCTCGAGCCCGTCGAGCGCGGTCACGATGACGACCGGGATCAGCCGCGTGTCCTCGTTCTCCTTGAGCCGCCGGCACACCTCGAGGCCGTCGAGCCGCGGCATGCGCCAGTCGAGGAGCACCAGGTCGGGCGCCTCGGCCGCCACCATGGCGAGCGCCTCCAGCCCGTCGCGCGCGGTCAGCGTGCGGTAGCCGAGGTCCTGCAGCGTCACCGACAGGTAGTCTCGGATGTCGGGCTCGTCGTCCGCGATCAGGATCGTGAAGCTCATGCCTTCTGGAGGATCTCGGTCAGGAGCGCGGGGTCCACGTTGCCGCCGGAGAGCACGACCCCGACGCGCGCGCCCTTCGGCACGGGGAGCCGGCCCGCCAGCACCGCCGCCAGCGCCACCGCGCCCGTCGGCTCGACCACGAGGTGGGCGCGGAGCGCCAGGAAGGCGAGCGCGGCGCGGATCTCGTCGTCGCTGACGAGCAGCACGTCCGTGAGGTGCGCCCGGAGGATCGGGAACGTCAGCGCGCCCGGCGTCTGGATGCGGATGCCGTCGGCGATCGTCGGCGGCGGCGGGATCGTCACGCGCTCCCCCTTCCGGAGCGAGCGGTACGTGTCGTCGGCGGTGTCGGCCTCGACGCCGAACACCGCGCTCCCGGGGCGCAGCGCGCGCGCGACCGTGGCGCAGCCGGCCATGAGCCCGCCGCCGCCCACCGGCGCCAGCAGCGCGTCGAGGTCCGGCGCGTCCTCGCAGAGCTCGAGCGCGGCAGTCCCCTGGCCCGCCATGATCGCGTAGTCGTCGTAGGGCGGCACGAGCACGCGTCCGGTGTCGGCCACGATGCGCGCGGCGACCGCCGCGCGGTCCTCCGTGAGCCGGTCGTAGAAGACGACCTCGGCGCCGTAGCCGCGCGTGGCCGCGAGCTTGCCCGCGGGGGCGTCCTTCGGCATGCAGATGAGCGCGCGCGTCCCGAGCATCCGCGCGGCGAGCGCGACGCCCTGGGCGTGGTTGCCCGACGAGTACGCGACGACGCCGCGCGCCCGCTCGGCCTCGCCGAGCGACAGGAGCTTGTTCAGCGCGCCGCGGATCTTGAACGAGCCCGCGCGCTGCAGGCTCTCGCACTTGAGGAAGACCCGGAAGCCCGAGGCCTCGTCCAGCGCGTCGGCGCAGACCGTGGGCGTGCGGTGGATGCGCCCCGCGAGCCGCCGCGCGGCGGTCCGGACGTCGTCGAGGGTGAGGGACGTGGCGCTCACGGGCGGAGCAAGTATAGCGCCCCCGCCCCGGCCGGCGCGCCTCCGGTATACTCGTCCCATGCGATCCGCGCTCGTCCTCGCGCTCGCGGCCGCGCTCGCGGGCTGCTCGCTGATCACGCTCGACCTCACGCCCCGCATCCGGCCCCTCGAGGAAGAGGTGGTCGAGGGCGGCGGCCGCGCGAAGGTCCTGCTCCTGGACGTCTCGGGCTTCCTCGCCGACGAGGGGCTGCGGCCGAGCCTCACGCTCGGCGCCGCGCCGCCGCGCGTGCCGCTGCTCGCGCGCGTGCGCGAGGAGCTGCTGAAGGCCGCCGCGGACGACGACGTCCGCGCGCTCGTCGTGCGCGTGAACAGCCCGGGCGGCACGGTGACCGCCTCCGACGTCCTGTACCGCGAGATCTCCGAGTGGCGCCGGCGGACGAAGCGGCCGGTCGTCGCGATCATGATGGACGTCGCCGCCTCCGGCGGCTACTACGTGGCGCTCGCCGCCGACACGATCGTCGCCCACCCGACCAGCGTCACCGGCTCGATCGGCGTCATCATGGTGAGCCTGAACGCCGAGGGGCTCATGCAGAAGCTCGGGCTCTCGGCCGCGGCGATCAAGTCGGGCGCGCGCAAGGACATGGGGAGCCCCTTCCGCCCGCTCACCGACGCGGAGCGGGGCATCTTCCAGTCGGTGATCGACGAGCTGCACGCGCAGTTCGTCGCCAGGGTGATCGAGCGGCGGCGGATCCCGGCCGCCGAGGCCGCGGCGCTCGCCGACGGCCGGATCTACACGGCCGAGCAGGCGCGCGCGCGCCGCCTCGTGGACCGCGTCGGCTACATGCCCGACGCGCTCGCCGTCGCCCGCCAGGCGGCGGGCGTCGAGGAGGCGCGCGTGATCGTCTACCACCGCCCGCGCGAGTACCGCGCGACCTACTACGCGAGCGCCGAGGCGCCGGCGCCCGCGCTCGACGCCGCGCTCGAGCGCTTCGCGGCGCTCGCCGGCACCGGGCCCAAGTTCCTCTACCTCTGGTGGCCGTAGCGGCAACTTTCTGAGCAGTTCGACATGCCGCTTTTCAGGCACCCCCCCGGCGGCACCGTCGGGCCCCCGTCAATCTGACCCAAAATCTGGTGCATCCGCCTCATGTCACGCCGTGGCGCTCTCCTTGCAGCCCATCGATCCGGAAACTCATGGCGACGCGACCCGAGATCGAGCTGGTGGCCGACGAGGCGCTGACGGCGCTCGCCGCGCCGGGCTTCTGCCGCCGCGTGTGCGCGGCGCTGGAGGCGGCGCCGCGGCGTCTCTGGCTCAACCTCGAGGGCGTCAAGGCGACCGACGTGACGGGCCTCGCCGCCCTCGTGCAGGCCGTCGCCCGCGCCGGGGCGCAGGCCACGCCCGTCTCGGTGCTGCCGAGCGCCGCCGTCTGGCGCGCGCTCCTCGCCGCGGGGCTCCTCGAGGAGCTGCCGCTCGAGGGCCCCGGCGCCGGCCCCGCCGCGCCGGTGGCGGCCCCCGAGCCGCCCGCCGCGCCGGCCAGCGTGGTCGCGCGGACGGCGCGCCTGCTCCTGCGCCCGCCCGCGTGGGAGGAGCTCGACCTGTTCGAGCGCTGGGCGCAGGAGCCCCTGCTCGACCAGATGGTCGGGAGCCCGCTCCTCTACCTCGGCCGTCACCTGCGCGTCCACGACCCGGAGTTCGTCGCCCGCGCCCTCCACGACCCCGCGGCGCTGACGCTCCTCGTGGTGCCCGCGGCCGAGGGCGCCGCGCCGGTCGGGTTCGTGCGGCTCTACGGCGTGAACCTCCTCGAGGGCTTCGCGTTCCTCGAGACCGCCGTCGCGAGCGTCCACGGGCTCCGGGCGGGCTGGGGCGTCGAGGCCTCGCGCCTGGCGCTCGCGTACGCGATGGACGCGCTCGGCACGCGCCGGGTCGAGGCGAAGGTCTACGCCTACAACGTGCTCAGCGTCAACGCCCTGCGCCGCAACGGCTTCCGCCTCGAGGGCCGCCTGCGCGAGGCGCGCACCTACGCGGACCAGCGCTGGGACATCCTCGTGTTCGCGATCCTCGAGGACGAGATGCGGGCGCAGCGCGCGCGGGACGGCTTCCCGTCCCTCGGCCTCTGGGAGCCCGATGCTCGTCCATAAGCTCCTGCCGCTCCTGGCCCTCGGCCTGAACCTGCTGCTCCTCGGCAGCGCGCTCGTGTCCGACCGCCGGAGCCCCCGGAACCTCCTCTTCGCGTACCTCACCGCCGGGCTCGCCGTCTGGAACCTCGGCGTCTTCGGCCTGCGCGCGACGGCGAGCGTCGAGACCGCGGTGGCCTGGGAGCACTTCCTCCACGTCGGCGTGATCCCGATCCCCGTGCTCTTCTACCACTACGTGCTCGCGTTCCTCGACGCGCGGCGCCCCCGGCCGACGCTCGTCGCCGGCTACGCGCTCGCCGCCCTGTTCCTCGCCGTGAGCCCGACCCACTGGTTCCTGCGCGGCGTGGACGTCTCGGCGTGGGGCTTCATGCCCGCGGCGGGCCCGCTCTACGCGCCGTTCTTCGTCTACTTCCAGAGCTACCTGGTCCTCGGCCTGGTCCGGCTCCTCCGCGCCCACCGCGCGCAGGTCTCGAGCTTCCGGCGCAACCGCACGCTCCTCGTCATCCTGGGCGTCGCCGTCAGCCTGCTGGGCGGCGCCGTGGACTTCGTCCGCTTCATCGCGCGCTGGGACTGGCTCTACCCGATCGGCATCCCGGCCAACGCGGTCTTCGCGCTCGCGCTCGGCGTGGCGATCGTCCGCTACCGCCTGGTGGACGTCGGCCTGCTCGCGCGGCGCACGGTCCTCTACCTGCTGACCTCGGCCGCGCTCGCGCCGATCCTGTTCGCGGCGCGCTGGGCGCTCGACGAGCTGTTCCAGGGGCACGCCGCCGCCCCGGCGCCCGTCGCCGAGCTGGCGCCGCTCGCGCGCGACACGCTGATCCTGCTGCTCGTGTTCACGGTGGCGCTGCCGTTCCTGCGCAAGCTCGAGGGCGGCCTCGAGCGCGTGATGTTCCGCCGCCGCCACGGCGTGCGCGACACGCTCCTGGCGCTCAACCGCGAGCTGGGCTCGCTGCTCGAGCTCGGGGCGCTCGGCCGCACGCTCACCGAGGGCCTCGTCCGGCGCGTGCCGGTGCTCCACGCGAGCCTCCTCGCCTGGGACCCCGCGGCCGGCGCCTTCGCGCCGCTCGCCCGCGCGGCCTCCGAGGCGGCCGAGGCCCCGGCCGCGGACGCCGCCGTCGAGGACGCCCTCGGGCTCTGGCTGCGCGCCACCGGGCGGACGCTCGTCGTCGAGGAGGGCGCGTTCCACGGGCCCGCCGAGGACCGGCTGCGGCCGGCGATCGCGCGGCTCGAGCGCGCGCGGGTCGCGCTCCTGGTCCCCGTGCTGCTCGGCGGCGCCGTCGCCGCCGTCCTGCTCGTGGGCGAGAAGCTCTCGGGCGAGATCTTCGACGGCCAGGAGATCGAGCTGCTCGAGATGCTGGCGGGCGAGACGGCGATCGCGCTCAGCAACTCGCGGCTCTACGAGGATCTCAAGACGCGGATGGACGAGCTGCGGCGCGCGCAGGACTCGGTCGTGCAGTCGGCCAAGCTCGCCGCGATCGGCGAGCTGGCGGCCTCGGTCGCCCACGAGGTCAACAACCCGCTCATGGTCATCCTGGGCCAGAGCGGCCTGCTCCAGCGCGAGGCGCCGGCCGGCTCGACCGCGCATGAGCGCCTCGGCGCCATCGTCGCCGAGGCGAACCGCGCCGGGAAGATCGTCCACGGCCTCCTCGACTTCGCCCGGCGGCGCGAGCCGGTGCGGGCGCCGCTGTCGCTCCACGAGCCGATCGAGCGCGCGCTCGACCTGCTCGGCGCGCGGATCGCGCGCGCCGGCATCGAGGTCGAGCGGATCCTCGACCCCGCGCTCCCGACGATCCTCGGCGACCGCGACCAGCTCACCCAGGTGTTCCTGAACCTGCTGGCAAACGCCGTGGACGCGATGGAGGAGCACGGCGGCCTCTTGCTCGTCCAGACGCAGCTCGCGCAGGACGACGAGGGGCGCCCCGTCGCCACCGCGGCCGTCGCCGACGCGGGCGCCGGAATCCCCGCCTCGCACCTCGCGCGGATCTTCGAGCCCTTCTACACGACCAAGCCCGAGGGGCACGGGACCGGCCTCGGCCTGCCCGTGAGCCTCGGCATCGTGCGCATGCACGGCGGCACGCTCGAGGCCGAGAGCAAGCCCGGGCGCGGCACGACGCTCCGCGTCCGCCTGCCCGCCGCCTGAGTGCGCGCTAGCGGCCGGTCCAGCGGGGCGGGCGCTTCTCGAAGAACGCCGCGATCCCCTCCTTGGCGTCGTCGGACAGGAACACGAGCGTCGTCAGCTCGCGCAGGTAGCGCAGCGAGCCCGCGTAGTCCATGTCCTGGAGCGTGAACGCGGCTTCCTTGGCGAGCGCGAGCGCGGTCGGGCTCAGGCCGGCGAGCGCGGCGGCGAGCGCCTCCGTGCGCGCGGCGAGCTCGGCGCGCGGCACGACCAGGCTCACGAGCCCCATCTCGAAGGCCTCCGGCGCCGAGACCGGCTCGCCCGAGAGGACCATGAGCATCCCGCGCTTGCGCCCGACGGCGCGCAGGATCGGCGCCATCACGATCAGCGGCAGCACGCCCACCTTGATCTCGGGCAGGCCGAAGCGCGCGTCGTCGGAGGCGACGACCAGGTCGCAGCCGACGGCGAGGCCGCAGCCGCCGGCGAGCGCCCAGCCGTGGACCTGCGCGATCACCGGCGTGCGCATCCGCGCCATCCGCTCGAGGATCCGCGGCAGGGCGCTGAACGCCTCGCGCGCCTCGAGCGTCGAGCCGCGGTCGCCCGTGCCCTTGAGGTCGGCGCCGGCGCAGAAGGCCTTGTCGCCCGCGCCCGCGAGCACGATCACGCGCGCCGCCGGGTCGGCCTCCGAGGCCGCGAGCGCCGCCTCCAGCTCGCCCAGCAGGGTCCGCGAGAGCGCGTTGCGCACCTCGGGGCGGTTCAGGGTGATCCGCGCCACGCCGTCCTGGAGCGAGGTCAGCAGCGTGTCATAGCTCATGCTGGGCCCTCGAGGAGGTCGAGGTAGCCCTTGAGGATGCGGGCCGTCGCCCCCCAGATCGTCTCGCCCTGGTACTCGAAGAAGTAGACCGGCCGGACCACGCCGTCGCGCTCCCAGTGCTCCACGCGGAAGCTCGCGCGCTCGGCGAGCGCTCCGAACGGCACCTCGATCACCTTCTCGATCTCCGCGCCGTCGGGCCGCCAGACGACCCGCTCGCGCACCACGCCGACCCAGGGCGTGATCACGAACTGGGTCGCGTAGGTCTCCTGGTCGTCGAGGGCGCCGAGCGGCTCGACCGCCGCGCGGGGGAGCCCCACCTCCTCCTCGGACTCGCGCAGCGCGGTGTCGAGGAGCGAGGCGTCCAGAGGGTCGAGCGTGCCGCCCGGGAACGAGATCTGGCCCTTGTGGGTGCCGACGTCCTCCGTGCGCTTGGCGAACAGGACGTACGGCTCGCCGCGGTCCACGAGCGGCACCAGCACCGCGGCCTGGACGAGCGGCCCCGGCGGCACGACCCGCCGCGCGCGCGCGCCGAGCCGCGCCCGCGTCAGCGCGACCAGCTCGTCGAGCGTCATGCCCGGCCCCTCACCGCGCCCTGAAGCGCGGCGCCCGCTTCTCGGCGAAGGCGCGCGGGCCCTCCACCGCGTCCTCGGTGCCGCGGAGCCCCGCCGACAGCATCGCCTCGAGCCGGAGCCCGTCGGCGAGCGGCATCGTGAGCCCGCGCACCACGGCCTCCTTCGCGGCGCGCAGCGCGAGCGGCCCCTTCTCGCACAGCTCCTGCGCCCACGCGCGCGCGGTCGGCAGCAGCTCCGCCGGCGGCACGACGGCGTTGATCAGGCCCCAGCGCAGCGCCTCCTCGGCCGTGAGCGTCCGCGCCAGCAGGATCATCTCGAGCGCCTTCGCGAGCGGCAGCGCCCGCGGCAGCCGCTGCGTGCCGCCCGCCCCGGGGATGATCGCCCAGCGCACCTCGGTGAGGCCGAAGGTGGCGTTCGGCGTCGCGATCCGCAGGTCGCAGGCGAGCGCCTGCTCGAGCCCGCCCGCCAGGCAGTAGCCGTTGACCGCGGCGATCATCGGCTTCCAGACCTCGAGCCCGCGCGTGATCCCGCCGAGCCCGTGGGCGTTGTGGGGCGCGCCGCCGCCGGGCGCGAACTCGGCGGGGACGAACTTCTTGAGGTCGGCGCCCGCGGAGAACGCGCGCTCGCCGGCGCCCGTGAGGATCGCGACCCAGGCCGCGTCGTCGTCGCGGAAGCGGGTCCACGCCTGGACGAGCGCCGCCTGCGTCTCCGGGTCCACGGAGTTCATCGCCTCGGGCCGGTTGAGGGTGATCGTGACGACCCGGTCCTGCTGCTCGTAGAGTACCGTGCTCATGCTCGCTCGCTCCTTGACAGACACCCGCTCAGGACATCAGGAAGCCGCCGTCCACGTTCAGCGCCTGGCCGGTGATCCCGGCCGACTCGGGCAGCGCGAGGAAGAGCGCCGCGTGGGCGATCTCCTCGGCCTCCATCATGCGCCGCTGCGGCACCAGGCGGCGGTAGTAGCGCTCGAAGATCTCGTCGCCGCGCACGGGGCCCTGCGGCGTCGCCTGGAGCGCGATCCCCATGCCGGCGCGCGTGTAGCCCGGGCACACCGCGTTGACGGTGATGCCCGGGTGGCCCTGGGCGCCCAGCTCCGCGGCCAGCGCGCGCGTGAGCCCGATGACGCCGTGCTTGGAGGCGGCGTAGGCCGTGACGAAGCCGAAGCCGCCGAGGCGTCCGAGGATCGAGGCGATCGTCACGATGCGCCCCTGCCCCGTGGCCAGCATCCGGGGCAGCACGGCGCGGACGGCGCGGTAGGTGCCGCCGAGGTTGACGTCGATCACGCGCAGCCAGTCGCGCTCGTCCTGCTCGACGAGGAGCCCGGCGTCGCCGACCCCGGCGCACGTCACGAGCGCGTCGAGCGCGCCGCCCTCGGCCGCGGCCCGCGCCGCCAGCGCCTCCATGTCCGCGCTCCGCGTCACGTCGCCGCGCACGGCGACCGCGCGAGCGCCGCCCCGCGCCAGCTCCGCCGCCACCGCCTCCACCGCCTCGGTCGCGTCGCCCAGCACGACCGCCGCGCCCTCGGCGGCGAACGCGCGCGCCACGGCGCGCCCGATCCCGCCCCCCGCCCCCGTGATCACCGCGGTGCGGCCGTGCAGGCGCTCCCCGGCCGGCGGCATCAGACGAACCGCGCCGCGACCGCGCCGAGGCGCGTGAACTGGGCGCGCACGGTGTCGCCCGCCCCGGGGCGCAGCAGGACCGACACCGAGCCCGACATGACGAGGTCGCCCGCGACGAGGCCGAGGCCCCGCGCGCCCAGGTGGTTGGCGACCCAGGCCAGCGCGTTCAGCGGGTCGCCCAGCACCTCGGCCGCCGTGTTCGTCGCCGCCACGGCGCCGTTCAGCTCCCAGACGAGGCCCTCCAGGGCGAGGTCGAGCGGCGCCACGTCCGTGAGCGGGGCGCCGAGCACGACGGCGTGGCTCGCGACGCCGTCGGCGATGAGGTCGGTGCCGCCGGGCTTGCCCGCGTAGCGGACGTCGATCAGCTCGAGGGCCGGCAGCGCGCCGGCGACCGCCCCGCGCGCCGCGGCGGCCGTGACGCCGGGGCCCGCCAGATCGCGCGCCATGACGAAGCAGACCTCGGCCTCGACGGCGAGCCCGACGAAGCGCGCGGTCTCCACGGCGCTCCGGTTCGGCAGGATCCCGGAGGCGAGGAGGAAGCCGCACACGGGCGCGTCGTAACCGAACGCGGCCTGCGAGGCCTTGTTGGTGAAGCCGGCCTTCCAGCCGACGACGCGCTCGCCCCCGGCCACCAGCGCCACGCGCAGCCGGTCCTGCACCGCGTAGGCCTGGGCGGCGTCGAGCGGGTGCGCGGCGCTCGGCGGCGCGAGCGCGCGGCCCTGCGCGCGCGCGGCGAGCAGCGCCCGGACGAGCGCGTCGGGCACGGGCGGGGCGCCGGCGGCGCCCCCGCCGCGCGTCACGGCTGCGACAGGACGGCGACGGCGGACACCGCGCCGGGGCCGCCGAGGTTGTGCGCGAGCCCCAGCGTGGCGCCCTTGACCTGCATGCGGCCGGCGCGCCCGAGAAGCTGGTCGTGGATGTTCGCGATCATCCGGATGCCGGACGAGCCGATCGGGTGGCCGCACGACTTGAGGCCGCCCGAGGTGTTCACGGGCAGGTCGCCGCCGAGCTTCGTCACGCCGCCGGTCGCCCACTTCCAGCCCTCGCCGGGCCGCGCGAAGCCGAGGTCCTCGTAGTTGACGATCTCGGTGATCGTGAAGCAGTCGTGGCACTCGGCGACCTTGATCTCCTTGGCCGGGTTCGTGACGCCCGCCATCCGGTAGGCGGCCTTGGCGGCCTCCTGGGTCGAGCGGAACGAGGTGAACGACCACGAGGGGTCGAACTGCGTGTTCCAGTAGCCGGCGGTCACGGCGAAGGCGACGCCCCGCAGGATCGTGTACGTGTCGGTGAGCTTCGGCGCCAGGTCGGCGCGCGCCAGCACGACCGCGGCGGCGCCGTCGGTCGTCGGGCAGCAGTCGAAGAGCCCGAGCGGCTCGGCCACCTTCGGGGCGCGCCGGTGCTGCTCCGGGGTGATCTCCTTCTGGAAGTGCGCCTTCGGGTTCAGCGAGCCGTGGTAGTGGTTCTTGACCGCGACGGCGCCGAGCGCCTCCTCGTCGGCCCCGTACTCCTTGAAGTAGCGCGTGGCCAGGAGCGCGAACATGCCGGGCGCCGTCCGGCCCTTGGCGAGCACCGGGTGGCCGCGGTTCACCGCCTGGGCGACCAGCGAGCCGCGCGAGGGCACCTCGCGCATCTTCTCGGCGCCGACGGCCAGCACCACGTCGTACTCGCCCGAGGCGACGGCGAGCGCGGCGTTGCGCACCGCCTCGATGCCCGTGGCGCAGTAGGCGGCCACGCGCGTGACCGGGATCGGGAACAGGTTGAGCGGGTCGGAGACGAACGCGCCCGAGTTGCCCTCGAAGCCGTAGAGCATCGGCTCGTAGCAGCCGAGCCACGCGGCCTCCAGGCGCTGGCGCTCCATCCGCGCGTCGGCGAGTGCCTGCGTGACCGCCTCGTAGATCATGTCGGTGAGGCTCTGGTGGAAGTTCTCGCCGTACTTGATCACGCCGCTGCCGACGATCGCGACCTTGCCGCCGAGGCTCATGGATCCCTCCTTCGAACCATCTCACCGCTCGCCACGACTTGCCGTCAACACTATAGCGCCGGGACGGGGCGGCGCAACCAGACGATGCAGCCGACGAAGACGAGGCCGCACGCGGCGAGCAGCGCCGCGTTCACGCCGCCGCCCTCGAGCGCCCCGAAGAGCGCGGTGAGCAGCGTGAAGAGGGCGTTGTTGATCACGTGGCAGACGATCGCCGGGAGCGCGCTCCCCGACAGCTCGGTGATCCAGCCGAGGTAGAGGCCGAGCAGGAAGGCCAGGAGCGCGTGGAGCCACTCGAGGTGCAGGAGCCCGAACGCCGCGCTCGTCGCCACCACGGCGAGGGCCGGGCGCAGGCGCTCGGCGAGGCGCGTCTGCATGTAGCCCCGGAAGAACAGCTCCTCCGCGGTGCCCGCCAGCACGCCGATGACGAGCACCGCCAGGAACAGCTCGGGCCCCACCGCGCCCTCGAGCGCCTTGCGGATCGCCACCATCGTGCCCTGCTGGCCGAGGCCCATGAGCATCGTGAGCGAGTCGAGCGCCTGGCCGAGCGCCAGCATCCCCACGACCATCACGGCGAGCGCGCGCCCGGTCTCCCGGCCCGGCAGGAGGCGGAGCGCCGCCGGCGTGAGCGGCCGGGTGACCACCGCCACGGTCAGCGCGAGGCCGGCCGAGGAGGCGACGCCGCCCGCGAGCAGCCCGGCCAGGCCGCCGAACACCTCGCGGTCGGGCAGGTCGGGGTAGAGGTCGCGCAGGATCGCGCCGGCGAGGAGCGAGAGCAGCACGATCGTCGCGAACGCGAGCACGTAGGCCGCGAGGACGGTCCAGAGGCGCGTCGGCGGCGCCGGCGCGGGGCGCGCGGGCCCGGGCGTCGTGCTCACGCGAGCGGACTCGGGGGGTCGCTGGTCGGCTGGTGAGCGGGCTCGTTCATGCGTCCCCGGACGCGGAATGATAGCATTGGCGCGTGATCCGAGTCCCGGCCGCCCTCCTGGCGCTCGTCGTGGCCGCCCCGCTCGCCGCCCTGGCCCAGCCCGCGTGCCGGCCGACGGCCCCCGACGCGCTCGGCCCCTTCTACGTGCCCGGCGCCCCCGCGCGGACGGCCACCGGGCGCGGGCTCGCCGTCACCGGCGTCGTGCGCTCGGCCGCGGGCTGCGCGCCGCTCGCGGGCGCGACGCTCGAGTGGTGGTCGGCCGACGCCGCCGGCGACTACGACGCCGCGCACCGCGCGACCCAGCGGGCGGACGCCGAGGGCCGCTATCGCTACGAGACGACCTTCCCGGGTCGCTACCCCGGCCGCCCGCCGCACCTGCACGTGCGCGTCAGCGCGCGGGGCCACCGCGTCCTCGTCACGCAGCTCTACCCGGCGCGCGGCCAGGCCGCGCTCGCGCAGGACTTCGTCCTGGTGGCGGAGTAGCGTGGCCGCCGGCGCGCGCGTCGCCAACATCGGCCCGCGCGGCTGCGTGCGGCGCCGGCTCATCGGCGCCGGCGCCCTCCTGCTCGGCGTCGCGGCGCTCGTCGTCCTCTGGAGCCTCGACGCGGGCCGCGCGCCGCGGCTCGCGCTCCTCCTGCCCTTCTGGCTCGGCGCGCTCGGCTTCGGGCAGGCGCGCCACCGCACCTGAGTGCGCCTCGCCGCGCGCGGTCGGCGCGATCTCGACGGCGGCGAGGAGCCCGTGGCGGATCCCGTCCTCGCCGCCCAGCTCCGCCGCCAGGCCCGCGAGGTCCACATCGAGGCCCTGCTGCTCGGGGTGACGCTGACCGGCCTCGCCCTCCTCGTCCCCGGCTAACCTCTCGCCCGATCATCCCGGCGCCCACGACCGCGTGCGGGCAGGGAGTCCCGGGACCACGCGGCACGCGTCCGTTGCCCCGGCGCGGCTGGGCTCCATCCGGGCGCGCGGCGGCTCGCGACTCACGCGGAGGGAACGGGTCCCGGCGACCCCCTGCCCGCACGCGGCCGCGGGCGCGCGTGCCGATCGCCCAGCCTCGCGGCGGACGGCAGGCTAGGCGCGACGGAAGGCGGCCGGCGCCGCGCTCTCGAAGACGGCGCGCCGTCCGTCCGGGTGCAGGAAGCCGAGCCGCGTCGCGTGCAGGCACACGCGCCCGAGCGGGTCCCGGCGGCTGCCGTACGCCCGGTCGCCGACGATCGGGTGGCCGAGCGCCGCGAGCTGGGCGCGGAGCTGGCCGCGCCGCCCCGTCACGAGCCGCAGCTCGACGAGCGTCCCCTCCCGGTCGCGCGCCAGCACGCGCCAGCGCGTGATCGCCTCGCGGCCCGCCCGGCCGCGCGCGGGGCGCACGCGCAGCGCCCGGTCCTCGGCGAGCCGGCCCTCGAGCGTGCCCTCGTCCTCGCGGAGCACGCCCTCGACGCGCGCCACGTAGACGCGCTCGGGCGTCCGCGCCGCGAACTGGGCCTGGAGCGCCCGCTGCACCGCGGGCGTCCGCGCGAAGACGAGCAGCCCGCTCGTCTCGCGGTCGAGCCGGTGGACGACGAAGACCCGCCCGCGCCGCTGCGCCGCGACCCAGTCGCGGAGCAGCCGGTACGCGGTGCGCTCGCGCTCGGACGCGCTCGCGATCGTCAGCAGCCCCGTGGGCTTGTCCACGACGATGACGTGCTCGTCCTCGTGCACCAGCCGGAGCGGCGCGGGGAACGCGGGCGGCGGCGGTGGCCCGAGCTCGACCCGGTCCCGCTCTCCCACGGGCGCGTCGCCGCGGCGCACGACCACGCCGTTGACGCGGACGCGCGAGGCCTCGAGCCAGTGCTTGAGGCTCCGGCCGGAGGCGCCGGGGAAGAGCGCGCGCAGCCGCTCGCGGAGGGTCAGCTCGGCGCGCCCGGCCGGGGGAAGCGGGCGCCGTGGAAGCTCCCGGAGGCGAGGAAGAAGCGCTGGACGGCGGCCCGGATGTCCTTGAGCTCGAACGGCTTGCGCAGCGTGGGCGTGCGGACCGCGGCGAGGACCTCCGCCGTCGCCGCGTCCACCGCGGCGCCCGTCATGAACATCACCCGGCCCGCGAGGTCCGGGTCGCGGCCCGCGAGCTCCCGGTAGAGGCCGGGGCCGTCGAGCTTCGGCATCCGGACGTCCACGAGGATCAGGTCGGCCGGCCGCGCGGCGAGCGCCGCCAGCGCGTCGGCGCCGTTCGCCGCGATCGCGACCTCGTAGCCGTCCTCGCTCAGGACGTCGTGGAGGACGTCCGCGAAGCGGGCGTCGTCGTCCACGACGAGGATCAGCCGCGACGGAGCGTCCGGCATCGCGCCCACGCTACCTCCCGACGGGGCCCGGCGTCAACGAGCAGAAATCCCGCGTGTGATCTACGCCGGCCGCCCCCGTCCAAACCAGACGAGCAGGTAGCCGGGCGGCACGGGCACCTCGTCCCGGACCCGTCTGTCGGCACGAGACCGCCGCCGCTCCGACTCCACGGGCTCCTGCCGCCGGCGGCGTTCGCCACGCCGCCGATCGAGGAGTACCTTGACGCCACGCACGCCCGCCAGCCGGCGCTCGAGGTAGTCGAAGAGCCTCGGCTCCCGCGGGTGGACGAGGACGAGCAGGTCGACCCGAGGAAACGACGCCGAGGGAAGGGCCTCGAGCAGCGCTCGCGCATGTCGCCGGCAGATCCCGTGCGTTTCCTCCGGGTCGTCCAGGGGCGGCTTCTCGCCGACCAGCCCCGGCAGGCCCTCTTGCCGGCACCACGAGCAGACGATCTTCATCATCGTGACGGCCCGGCGGCACGCCGATCCCCGTGGCTCATTCGCTCCCCGCCGACATGCCCGAGCAAGCCTCGTACCGGCCGGGAGAATCCGGAAGCACGCTCGAAATATGCACCTTCCGGTGCTGCGTGTTTCCGGATAGTGGCGCGGCCAGACAAGGATCTGGCCACGCCTGATCAGGATCAGCAGATCG
>MGCF01000116.1 GCA_001788495.1 Candidatus Rokubacteria bacterium RIFCSPLOWO2_02_FULL_73_56 | reverse complement strand
GGGCGCCGCCTTCGATCTGCCGATCGCCCTCGGCGTCCTCGCCGCCACCGGCGCCCTGCGCGACGGCGCGTCGGACCCCTTCGCGGTCGTCGGCGAGCTCGCGCTCGACGGCCAGATCCAGCCCGTGCGCGGCACCCTCGCCGTCGCGCTCGCCTGCCGCCGGCACCGCATCGCGACCCTCGTCGTCCCCGTCGCCAACGCGGCCGAGGCGGGCGCCGTCGAGGGCCTGCGCGTCCTCGCGGCGCCGACGCTCCGCGAGGCGGTCGGGCTCCTCAGCGGCGAGACCGTCGCCGCGCCCCCGCCCGCCGCGCCACCGCCCTCCGGCCCCCCGGCGGACGACCTCGACTTCGCCGACGTGCGCGGCCAGGCCCACGCCAAGCGCGCCCTCGAGATCGCCGCCGCCGGGGCCCACAACGTCCTGCTGGTCGGCCCGCCCGGCGGCGGCAAGACGATGCTCGCGCGCCGGCTCGCCGCGATCCTCCCGGCGCTCACGCGCGACGAGATCCTGGAGGTCTCGACGATCTGGAGCGTCGCCGGCCTCCTCGGCCGTCAGGGCCTGCTGGAGAGGCGCCCGTTCCGCGCGCCCCACCACACGATCTCGGTGTCGGGACTCATCGGCGGCGGGAGCCCCCCGCACCCCGGCGAGGTCACGCTCGCCCACAACGGCGTCCTCTTCCTCGACGAATGGCCGGAATTCCAGCAGCACGTCCTGGAATCACTGCGGCAGCCGCTGGAGGACGGGCGAGTCACGATCGCGCGCGCGCGCGGTGTCGGCGATTTCCCCGCCCGCTTCCAGCTCGTCGCCGCCGCCAACCCCTGCCGCCGCGGCTGCCCCTCGCTCGACCAGTGCCTCTGCACGCCCGCCGAGCGCGACCGCTACCTCGGCCGCCTCTCGCGTCCGCTGCTGGACCGCATCGACCTCCACGTCGAGCTGCCGGCCCTCGCCGCCGCCGACCTCGCGGGGACGGCGCCCGGCGAGCCCTCGGCCGCCGTCGCCGCGCGCGTCGCCGCGGCGCGCGCGCGCCAGCACGCGCGCTTCCGCGGCTCGAGTGTCCGCGTCAACGCCGTCATGTCGGCGCGCCAGGTGCGCCGGCTCTGCCCGCCCTCGGCGGAGGTCGAGCGCCTGCTCGCCCAGGCCATCGAGCGCCTCGGCCTCTCCGCCCGCGGCCACGACCGCGTGCTGCGGGTCGCGCGCACGATCGCCGACCTCGCCGGCGCGGAGGCGCTCCGCCCCGAGCACGTCGCCGAGGCCATCCAGTACCGCGGCCTCGATCGCCAGTGGCGGGGATGACC
Organism: Candidatus Rokubacteria bacterium RIFCSPLOWO2_02_FULL_73_56; assembly: GCA_001788495.1. Taxonomy (GTDB): domain Bacteria; phylum Methylomirabilota; class Methylomirabilia; order Rokubacteriales; family CSP1-6; genus GWA2-73-35. Next base: position 17,413 of record MGCF01000116.1, on the reverse strand, counting down.
CGACGCGGAGCCCGTCAGGCCTTCGTGAGGTGGCGTCCCAGGAACGCGCGCATCTTCGCCCACGCGTCCGTCACCGGCTCTCCGTCGTCGGGTTCGTAGACCATCGCGCGAGCCGCACCGGGCGGCGACGACCCGCCCGGGCGACAGCCGGTGGCCGATGGCGGTGACGCGAGGGCGGCGCGGCCTTGTCTTAGTGGCGGCCGCGGGGCGGGATGTTCGTGTAGGTGACGGTGCCGTCGTCCTCGACCCGGCGGTAGACGACGGTGCGCGCGACGATGCCCGCGCCGCCGTCGTAGAAGCGCAGCACGCGCTCGACGTACTCGCGGGTCTCGGTGTACGGCGGAATGCCACGGTGGGTGCTGACGGCGCGCTCGCCCGCGTTGTAGGCGGCGAGCGCGAGCGGCAGGTTGTTGCCGAAGCGATCGATGAGGCCGCGCAGGTGGCGCACGCCGCCCTCGATGTTCTGGCGCGGGTCGAAGCTGTCGTGGACCCCGAGCATCGACGCGGTCGCGGGCATGAGCTGCATGAGCCCCTGCGCGCCTTTGGGCGAGACGGCATGCGGGTTGAACGACGACTCGGCACGGATGACGGCCGCCACGAGCTTCTCCGGGACGCCGTGGCGGCTCGCGACCTCGCGGATCTCCCGGGCGTAGCGCGAGGTGGCGCCCTCGGGGAGGCGGAGCCAGCCCGCCGCGGTCCCGGACCCGAGACCCAGGCGCTGGTAGCGCGGGTCGGTCGGCGCGTTGGTGAAGTGGACGGTGCCGTCGGGCGCGGCGAGCCGGTACATCTCGGCGCGCGCGGGGGGCGCGGTCACCAGCGCGGTCGTGACCGCGCAGAGCACGAGGACGAAACGCTGCACGACGCCATCATAGCGGGCCCGGACGGCGCGCTGTCAAGCCGCGCGGGCGGTGGCTTCCAGGAACTAGGACGCGACGGATAGTGGCGGCGCGCCGACCGGACGCGAGCTCGCCTCGAGCGCGAGCCGGATCACGTCGGCCACCGAGTCCACGAGGTGGATCGTCAGCCGCTCGCGCACCTCCGCCGGCACGTCCTCGAGCAGGTTCTTCTCGTTCCGCTTCGGCAGGATGACCGTGCGCACGCCCGCGCGGTGGGCGGCGAGCACCTTCTCCTTGATCCCACCGACCGGAAGCACGCGCCCGGCGAGGCTCACCTCGCCCGTCATCGCGAGGCCGGGGCGGACGCGGCGGCCGGTCAGCAGCGAGACCAGCGCGGTCGTCATCGTGATGCCCGCCGACGGGCCGTCCTTCGGGATCGCGCCGGCCGGCACATGGACGTGGATGTCCGACGTCTCCCAGAAGTCGGGCGCGATCCCGACCTCCGCCGCGTGCGAGCGCACCCACGAGAGCGCCGCCTGCACGGACTCCTTCATCACGTCGCCGAGCTGGCCGGTGAGCGTCAGCGTGTGGTTGCCCTTCATGCGTGTGGCCTCGATGAACAGGATGTCGCCGCCGGCCGGCGTCCACGCGAGCCCGATTGCGACGCCGGGCTCGCGCGTCCGCTCCTCCAGCTCCTCGAGCTCGAAGCGCGGCGCGCCGAGGAACGACGTCACGAGGTCCGGCGTGACCGTGACCGGCGCCGTGTCACCCTCCGCGCGGCGGCGGGCCACCTTCCGGCAGACGCTCGCGATCTCGCGCTCGAGGCTCCGCACGCCGGCCTCGCGCGTGTAGCCGCGTGCGAGCAGCCGCAGCGCCTCGGGCGCGAAGCTCACGTCCCGCTCGGGCTCGAGGCCGTGCTCGCGCGCCTGCTTGGGCACGAGGTGCTGCCGAGCGATCGCGACCTTCTCCTCTTCGGTGTAGCCGGCGAGCGGGATGATCTCCATCCGGTCGCGGAGCGGCGGCGGCACCGTGTCGAGCACGTTGGCCGTGGTGATGAACAGCACCCGCGAGACGTCGAACGGCACGTCCAGGTAGTGGTCGCGAAACGTCGGGTTCTGCTCGGGGTCGAGCACCTCGAGGAGGGCCGAGGCCGGGTCGCCCCGGAAGTCCATCCCGAGCTTGTCGATCTCGTCGAGCATGAACACCGGATTCCGCGTCCCGGCGCGACGCAGTCCCTGGACGATCTGGCCCGGCAGCGCGCCGACGTACGTGCGCCGGTGACCGCGGATCTCGGCCTCGTCGCGCATGCCGCCGAGCGAGATGCGGTGGAACTTGCGCCCGAGCGCGCGCGCGATGGACCGGCCGAGCGAGGTCTTGCCGACGCCCGGCGGGCCGACGAAGCAGAGGATCGGGTCCTTGCCCGACGGCCGGATCTTCTTCACCGCGAGGTATTCGAGGATGCGCTCCTTGATCTTCTCGAGCCCCTCGTGGTCCTCGTCGAGGATCCGCCGGCCGGCCTCGATGTCCACGTTGTCGGTGGTCTCCTGCTGCCACGGCATCGCGACGAGCCAGTCGATGTACGTCCGCGCGACGGTGTACTCGGCGGCCGCGGGCGGCATCTTCGCGAGCCGGTCCAGCTCGCGGAGCGCCTCCTTCCTGGCCTCCTCGGTCATGCCCGCCGCCTCGATCTTCTGGCGGAGCGCGTCGATCTCCTGCGTGCGCTCGTCCGCCTCGCCCAGCTCCTTCTGGATCGCCTTGAGCTGCTCGCGCAGGAGGTACTCGCGCTGCGTCTTCGAGACCTCGGACTGGACCTCCGACTGGATCTTCGAGCCGAGCTCGAGGACCTCGGCCTCCTTGCTGAGCGCGCCGACGAGCTTCCGCAGGCGCTGCGCAACGTCGACGGTCTCGAGCAGCTCCTGCTTGAGCGGCGTCGGCAGCGTCGGCAGCGAGGCCGCGATCAGGTCGGCGACGGCGCCCGGTCCCTCGGCGGCCGTGACGACGGCGGCGAGCTCGTCGGGCAGCGTCTCCGACAGCGTGACGACCTTCTCGAAGAGCGACGTGGCGCTCCGCGCGAGCGCCTCGACCTCGACCGAGGGCGCGGCGACCGTCTCGTCCTCGAGCCGCTCGATCCGGGCTCGGAGGTACGGCGTCGTCTCGACCAGCTCGACGAGGCGGAAGCGCCAGAGCCCCTGCACGATGAGGCGCAGCGTGCCGTCCGCCTGCTTCAGCGCCTTGTGGACCAGCACGACGGTCCCGACCGGGTGGAGGCCCGCGGCCTGCGGGCTCTCCTCGGACGGATCGCGCTGCATGACGGCCCCCAGCAGTCGGCTCCCCTGCATCGCCGCCTCGATCAGACGCACGGACGCGGGGCGCCCGGCGCCGAGCGGGACCACCGCGCCCGGGAAGATGACGGTCCCGCGCAGCGGCAGGAGCCCGAGGAGATCGGGGACCTGGAGATCGGTCGGGTTCGGGGTGTCAGCCATGCCTGCTCCTGGGGCGCTCCGGATCAGAAGAGATCGACCGGCTTGAGCTGGCCCGACGCCGCGCGGACGAGCGCCTCGCGCGGCTCGCGACGCGCGGCATCGCGCGGCTCGCCCCCGTCTTCGCGAAGGTAGACCACCAGGTCCTCGATCTGCTTCTGCATTTCCAGCATCCGGCGCCTCATCTTTAGGATGATCTCGATGCCCGCGAGATTCACGCCGAGGTCGCGGGTGAGACGCAGGAGCCGCGCGAGCTCCTCCACGTCCTCCGCGGAGTACATCCGGGTCCGACCGACGGTGCGGCTCGGACGCACGAGCCCCTTCTTCTCGTAGAAGCGGAGCGTCTGCGGGTGCACGCTCAGCATCTCCGCGACGACCCCGATCATGTACAGCGGCTTGCCCCGGTCGGTCACGCCGCGCCTCCCCGGTAGCGCGCGAGCGCCGCGCGCGGTTCGAGCGGCAGCAGGCGCTCGAGCTCCCGCACCAGCTCGTACGTGCGTGCGTCGAGCCCCGCGGGCAGTTCGACGCGCACGGTGACGTAGAGGTCGCCCGTGCCGTCGGCCGCGAGCTTCGGCAGCCCCTGGCCACGAAGCCGGAACATCCGGCCGCCCGCGGTGCCGGGCGGCACGACGAGCGCCGCCTCGCCCGCTGGCGTCGGCACGCGGATCCGGGCTCCCTGCAGCGCCTCCCAGACGGTGATCGGCACCTCGCAGTGCACGCTGTCCCCTTTGCGCGCGAAGAACGGGTGCTCGGCCACCCGGGTGCTCACGAGCAGGTCTCCGCGCGGGCCGCCGAACGGGCCGGCGCTCCCCTCACCAGGCACGCGGATCTGCACCCCCGCGTCCACGCCCGCGGGCACCGCCACCGTCACGGGCTCGATCACGCGGCGCACACCGCGGCCGTGGCACGCGCCGCACCGTGCTCCGTCGGCCTGTCCCGTGGCGCGGCAGTCGGCGCACGGCAAGAACCGCGGCACCTCGACGTGTACGCGCGCGCCGCGCGCGACGTCGGCGAAGTCGAGGTCGATCGAGACGTGCACGTCCTCGCCGCGCTGACCGGCGCCGAGCGCCTCGCCCTCGGCGAGGGCCGTGCCGAACCGGTCGTACAGCGCGCGCGCCCCCGGATCGTTGAGCACCCGGTACGCCTCGGCGATCTCCTCGAACAGCGTCTGGGCCTGCGCGTCCCAGAAGTTCACGTCCGGCGAGTACTGCCGCGCGAGGCGCCGGAACGCCTGGCGGACCTCGCGCGGCCCCGCCGTCGAGGTGATGCCCAGAACCGCGTAATAGTCGCGTCGCATCGGACCTACTTCTTCTTGTCCCCCAGGTCCTCGAACTCGGCGTCCACGACCTCACCCTCCTTGGGCCCGGCCGTGCCCTGGCCTTCGCCCGGGGCGCCGGCGCCGCCGGGCTGCGCCTGGGCCTGCGCCTCGCGGTACATGATCTCGGCGAGCTTGTGCGCGGCGCGCGTCAGGCCCTCCTGGGCCCGCTTCATCCGCTCGACGTCCTCGCCCTTGAGCGCCTCGCGCGCCTCGGCGAGCGCCTCCTCGACCGCTTTCCGGTCGGCCTCGTCGAGCTTGGCGCCGTGCTCCCCGAGCGTCCGCTCGGTCGAGTACACGAGCGAGTCGGTCTGGTTGCGGACCTCGATCTCCTCCCGGCGCTTGGCATCCTCGGTCGCGTGCGACTCGGCGTCCTTCACCATCTTCTCGATCTCGTCCTTGGTGAGGCCGGACGACGCGGTGATCGTGATGTTCTGCTGCTTGCTCGTCGCCCGATCTTGCGCGACCACGTTGAGGATGCCGTTGGCGTCGATGTCGAACGTCACCTCGATCTGCGGCACGCCACGCGGCGCGGGCGGGATGCCGACCAGGTGGAACTTGCCGAGCGTCCGGTTGTCGCGCGCCATCTGACGCTCGCCCTGGAGCACGTGGACCTCGACCGACGTCTGGCTGTCGGCCGCCGTCGTGAAGACCTCGCTCTTCTTCGTCGGGATCGTCGTGTTCCGCGGGATCAGCACGGTCGTCACGCCACCGAGCGTCTCGATGCCGAGCGAAAGCGGCGTCACGTCCAGCAGGACCATCTCGCCGACGCTCGGATCGCGGGCGAGGATCGCGCCCTGCACGGCCGCGCCGACCGCCACGACCTCGTCCGGGTTCACGCCCTTGTTCGGCTCCTTCCCGAAGAGCTGCTTGACGGCCTCCTGCACCTTCGGCATCCGCGTCTGACCGCCCACCAGGATGACCTCGTTGATGGCGCCCGGGCTCACGCCGGCGTCCTTCATGGCCTGCCGGCAGGGCCCGAGCGTGCGCTCGACCAGGTCCGCGACGAGCGCCTCGAGCTTGGCGCGCGTCAGCGTGAGCACGAGGTGCTTCGGGCCGCTCGCGTCCGCCGTGATGAACGGCAGGTTGATCTCGGTCTGGAGCGTCGTGGACAGCTCGCACTTGGCCTTCTCGGCGGCCTCCTTGAGACGCTGGAGAGCCATGCGGTCCTTCCGGAGGTCGATCCCGTGCTCCTTCTTGAACTCCTCGGCGATCCAGTCCATCACGTGCTGGTCGAAGTCGTCGCCGCCGAGGTGCGTGTCACCGTTGGTCGCCTTCACCTCGAACACGCCCTCGCCGAGCTCCATGATCGAGATGTCGAACGTCCCGCCGCCGAGGTCGTACACGGCGATGGTCTCGTCCTTCTTCTTGTCCATGCCGTACGCGAGCGCCGCGGCCGTCGGCTCGTTGATGATGCGCAGCACCTCGAGCCCCGCGATCTTGCCGGCGTCCTTGGTGGCCTGGCGCTGGCTGTCGTTGAAGTACGCCGGCACCGTGATGACGGCCTGGGTCACCTTCTCGCCGAGGTAGGCCTCGGCCGCCTCCTTCAGCTTGCGGAGGATCATGGCGGAGATCTCGGGCGGCGAGTACTGCTTGCCGCGGATCTCGACCCGCGCGTCGCCGTTCCCCGCCTTCACGGCCTTGTAGGGAACGAGCTTGATCTCCTGGAGCACCTCGTCGTAGCGGCGCCCCATGAAGCGCTTGATCGAGAACACCGTGTTCTCGGGGTTGGTGATCGCCTGCCGCTTGGCGACCTGCCCGACGAGGATCTCGCCGTCCTTCGTGAAGCCGGCGACGGAGGGCGTGAGCCGGCTGCCCTCCTGGTTCGCGATCACCGTCGGGTTGCCGCCCTCGACGACCGATACGACCGAGTTCGTCGTCCCGAGGTCGATGCCGATCACCTTCGCCATGTCCTGATCTCCCTCCGTGTGAGCGGGGCGTCGCGGGCCGATGCGCCCGCGCCGTCCCGGGCTGTCCGACTCCTGTTACGGGATGTCGATGTTGATCGCCTTCGGCGTGACCTCTTCGGCCGTGGGGAGCCTCACCTCGAGCACCCCGTCGCGATACGTCGCCTGCACCTTGTCCGTCTGCACGGGCACGGGCAGCTGGATCGTGGGCTCGAACTTGCCGTGCACGCGCTCGACCACGTCGTCCTTTGCTTCGTACATGTCGACGACGGGCATCCACGCGCGCACGCCCGGCGCCGGCTCGACGGCGGTCGGGCGACCGAAGAAGCTGTCGAATAGGCGGGTCATCTGCCCTCTCAAAGCCGGTTTCCATGCCGGCCATCAATCTGAGTACATACTGTATATATCAGGTGAGTACAGACCTGTCAAGGTTGTGCCGCAGCCAGGCTCATCGGCTGGCTTAATTACTCAGCTTGAAAGGCTTTTCCTGGAGGAATGCTAGGGTGACCTCATGAGGCTCGGATGCCTGGGATGTCTCACCTTCCTAGCACTGCTCGCGGCGGTCGTCGGCGGAGTCTGGATAGGCGCCAGAACCCTCCAGGAGCCCGCCCTGGCGACCGCGGAGACCAGCGCCGCCGACGGCGTCCGCGCCCAGCAGAAGATCCTCGAGATCGCCCACGGCAAGACCGAGTCCACCGGGCGCGTGGTCCTCACGGAGCGCGAGGTGAACGCGTTCCTCGCGCGCCATCTCGCCGGGGCAGCGGACCTGCCCCTGACGGGGATCGCGGTGCGGCTGCGCGGCGACGGGGTCGTCGAGTTCACGGGACGGCTGCCGCTGCGCCGGGTCGTCGGTGCCCCGCTGCTCTCGACCCTGGCCGGGCTCGCGCCCGCCGGATGGCTCGAGCGTCCCGTCTGGCTGCACGTCGGCGCCCGCCCACGGATCGAGCCGCCCGCCACGCGCGGCGGGCGGCGCCATCTCTACCTCGACGTCGAGCGCTTCGCCGTGGGACGGCAGCGGCTGCCGGTGGCGCTGCTGAAGCTCAGCCTGGACCCGGTGGCGCTGCGGATCCTCGCGTGGCCCCTCCCCGATGGCATCGGCTGGGTCACGATCGAGGCGGGCCAGGCGGTGCTCCGGCCCGCCTCGTGGCGCTCACATACCGGACCTGGAGATCGTAGATGAGCTCTTCGAGCGCCTGGCTCTCCTCCGGCGAGCGGCGGCCCTCCGTTTTCTCCCGGAGGAGCGCCAGCAGGTCGATCAGTTCGGCGGCCTGGCCGGGGTCGGGGTGGCGCTGGCCCGTCACGGGATCTGGAACCTCCCCGAGGGCGACGACCGCCGAGCTGGCGAGCATCATGAAGAGCCCGACGAGCGAGCGTTCCTCCTCCCCGGGGCCCTCCGGCGGCCCGGGAGCCGCCTGGGCCGCGGGGGGCGGCGGCGCCGCCGTGGTCGGCCGCGCCGGCTCGGGCTCGTCCCGCCGGCGCCGATCGGTGACCTTGAAGCCCTCTTCCGGCTCGCCTGGAATCACGGGGGCGAGCCTAGCACACTCGCAAACCCGTGCTGTATAATCGCTTCACCCTTCAGGTACGGAGATGACCGAGTCCCCCGGAGTTCTCTTCGAGCGCCTCCTGGACACCATGGCCCACCTGCGCGGTCCGCACGGCTGCCCCTGGGACCGAGCGCAGACGCGGGCCTCGCTCAAACCCTTCCTGATCGAGGAGGCCTACGAGGTGCTCGAGGCGATCGAGACCGGCCAGGACCGTCACCTCCGGGAGGAGCTGGGCGACCTGCTGCTCCAGGTGGTCTTCCACGCGCGGCTGGCCGAGGAGCTCGACGAGTTCCGGATGTCGGACGTGCTCCGGGGCCTGATCGACAAGCTGATGCGCCGGCACCCGCACGTGTTCAGGGACGCGTCCGCGACCACGCCAGAGGCCGTGGTGGTCCAGTGGGAGGCCCTGAAGCAACGCGAGGCCGAGGCCGAGGGGCGGCCGCGCTCGGTGATCGACGGCGTGCCGCGCTCGCTCCCGTCGCTGCTGCGCGCCCAGCGCTTGCAGTCGAAGGCCGCGCGGGTGAACTTCGACTGGCCCGACGCGCGCGCGGCGTGGGAGAAGGTCGAGGAGGAGATGCGCGAGACGGCCGAGGCGCTCGCGGAGGGGGACGCCGCGCGCGTGCGCGAGGAGCTCGGCGACGTCCTGTTCTCACTCGTGAACGTCGCTCGTCTGTCGGAGATCGACGCCGAGGATGCGCTGCAGGGCGCGATCGAGAAGTTCCGCCGCCGCTTCGCCGGCATGGAGGCGGATCTCGTCGCGCGCGGCACGTCCGTCGGCCAGGCGCCGCAGGACGAGCTCGAGCGCTCGTGGGAGACCGCGAAGCGCCAGGAGCGGGACACCCGGGAGCCATGAAGCTCAAGATCGGACAGACATCGATCGCCATCGAGCGCGGCGACATCACCGACCGGGACGTCGACGCGATCGTCAACGCCGCGAACTCGACGCTCGCCATGGGCACGGGCGTGGCCGGGGCGATCAAGCGCCGGGGCGGCGTCATCATCGAAGAGGAGGCCATGCGGCAGGGGCCCGTGGAGGTCGGCGAAGCCGTGCTGACCACCGGCGGCAACCTGCCCGCCACCCACGTCATCCACGCGGCCGCCATGGGCCCGGACCTCAAGACCGACGCCGGGAAGATCGCCGCCACGACGCGCGCCGTGCTGACCCTGGCCGCCAAGCACCGGATCACCTCGATCGCGCTGCCCGCGCTGGGCACCGGCGTCGGCCACGTGCCGCCGGCCGTCTCGGCGGAGGCCATGCTCGGCGCCCTCCTGGAGCACCTCCGGGCGGGCGAGTCGAGCCTCAAGCGGGTGGTGTTCGTGCTCTACCAGGACGAGGCCCAGAAAGCCTTTATCGAGACGCTCAAACGGCTCGGTGGGGTACAGTAGAAGGTCACAATGGCTCAGGTGAAGCTCGGCCAGCCCGTCAACCGGCGGCTCGGGGATCTCCTCGTGGCCGACGGCCTGATCACCCCGGATCAGCTCAACAAGGCGCTGGCCGAGCAGAAGGGCTCGACCGAGAAGCTCGGCTCCATCCTCATCAAGCTCGGCTTCATCAACGAGGAGCAGCTGATCGGCTTCCTCTCGCGCCAGTACGGCGTGCCCTCGATCACGCTCTCGCAGCTCGAGATCGACCCCGAGGTCCTCAAGCTCGTGCCCGCGACGATCGCGAAGAAGTACGAGGTGCTGCCGGTGCGGCGGATGGGGAACTCGCTCGCGCTCGCGATGGCCGACCCGACGAACGTGTTCGCGCTGGACGACATCTCCTTCATGACCAACCTCCAGGTCCTGCCGCTCGTCGCCTCGCAGTCGGCGATCAAGAAGGCGATCGATCGCAACTACGAGTCCAAGACCGAGGCGATCGCCAGCGTCATGCAGGGCATGTCCACGGACCTCTCGAACGTCGAGGTCGTCGACGGCTCCGAGGAGGAGGTCGGCAGCAAGGTCGACATCTTCGAGCTCAAGGAGTCGGCCGACGAGGCGCCGGTCGTCAAGCTCGTGAACATGGTGCTCGTCGACGCGATCCAGAAGGGCGCCTCCGACATCCACTTCGAGTCGTACGAGAAGGTCTTCCGGATCCGGTTCCGGATCGACGGCGTGCTCCACGAGATGCTCTCGCCGCCCAAGCGGCTCGAGTCCGCGCTCCTGTCGCGCCTCAAGATCATGGCGACCCTCGACATCGCCGAGCGCCGGCTGCCGCAGGACGGCCGCATCAAGCTCCGCTACAACACGCGCGAGATCGACTTCCGCGTGTCGACGCTGCCGACGATCTTCGGCGAGAAGGCGGTCCTCCGCATCCTCGACAAGGACGCGCTGCGGCTCGACCTCACCCAGCTCGGCTTCGACCCGTGGAGCCTCGAGAAGTTCAACGCCGCGATCCGCCAGCCGTACGGCATGGTGCTGATCACGGGCCCCACGGGCTCGGGCAAGACCACGACCCTCTACTCGGCGATCCACACGATCAATTCCCCCGACGTCAACATCATGACGGCCGAGGACCCCGTCGAGTACAACCTCAAGGGCGTCAACCAGGTGCAGGTCAACGAGGGCATCGGGCGCACCTTCGCCGCCGCGCTCCGCTCCTTCCTCCGCCAGGACCCCGACGTCATCCTCGTCGGCGAGACGCGCGACCTCGAGACCGCGCAGATCTCGATCCGCGCGGCGCTCACCGGCCACCTCGTCTTCACGACGCTGCACACGAACGACTGCCCCTCCACGGTCGCGCGGCTCCTCGACATGGGCATCCCGTCCTTCCTGGTCGCCTCCTCGATGCTGCTGATCCTCGCGCAGCGCCTCGGCCGGAAGGTGTGCGTGCAGTGCAAGGAGCCGTACGAGGCGGACGAGGAGTCCCTGGCCCCCTACGGCCACGTGGCGACGGGCGCGGGCAAGATCCAGCTCTACAAGGGCAAGGGCTGCCCGACCTGCAACTTCACCGGGATGAAGGGGCGGGTCGCGATCTACGAGGTCATGCCGATCACCGACGAGATCCGCGAGGCGGTCCTCAAGGGGGCGCAGACGGCGGAGCTGCGGGCGGTCGCGCAGTCGCAGGGCATGAGGACGCTGCGGCAGTCGGGGCTCCTGAAGGTCATCGACGGAACGACGACGATCGAAGAGGTCCTCAGGGTCACCCTGTCCTGACCGGGTCCGTTCCCGACGAGGAGAGCGCATGGCCGCCAACATGGCCGATCTGCTGCAGCTCATGGTGGACCGAGGGGCGTCCGACCTGCACATCACGAGCGGCACGCACCCGCAGCTCCGGATCAACGGCCGCCTGACGCAGCTCACGCAGTACGAGGTCCTCGGCCCCCAGGACACGCAGCGCCTGTCCTACAGCGTGCTCAACGAGGCGCAGAAGCAGAAGTACGAGGAGGAGAACGAGCTCGACCTCTCGTTCGGCATCCAGGGGCTGGCGCGGTTCCGCTGCAACGTCTACCGCCAGCGGGGCGCCGTCGCCGCCGCCATCCGGATCATCCCCTACAAGATCCGCACCTTCGAGGAGCTCGGCCTGCCGCCGATCGTCCAGCAGCTCGCCGAGCGGCCGAAGGGGCTCATCCTCGTGACCGGGCCGACGGGCTCGGGGAAGTCGACGACGCTCGCGGCGATGATCGACAAGATCAACAGCGAGCGGCACGAGCACATCATGACGATCGAGGATCCGATCGAGTTCGTGCACCCGCACAAGAAGTGCCTGGTCAACCAGCGCGAGGTCTTCGCGGATACACACTCGTTCGCGAAGGCGCTCAAGTCGATCCTCCGCCAGGACCCGGACGTCGTGCTGGTCGGCGAGATGCGCGACCTCGAGACGGTCGCCGCGGCCCTGACGATCGCCGAGACCGGCCACCTGACCTTCGGCACGCTGCACACGAACTCCTGCGCGCAGACCATGAACCGCATCATCGACGTGTTCCCGACCTCCCAGCAGGCGCAGGTGCGCGCGCAGCTCGCCCTCGTGATCGAGGGCGTGCTCTCACAGACGCTCGTGCCCAAGATCGGCGGTGGCCGCGCGATGGCGATGGAGATCATGGTGGCCACGCCCGCGATCCGGAACCTGATCCGCGAGGAGAAGATCCATCAGGTGTACTCGGCGATCGCGACCGGGCAGAAGTTCGGCATGCAGACGATGAACCAGTCGCTCGCGGACCTCACGAAGCGCAAGCTCATCACCCGCGAGGACGCGTTCAACCGCTCGACCCTCCCCGAGGAGCTGCAGCAGCTCCTGTCTCACGAGGGTCCGGCTCTGGCCCCCGCGGCGGCCGGCGCGTCACCGTTCGCCAAGCGTTAGGAGGCGACCATGGCAGTGTTCGCGTATCGTGGCCGGTCCTCGGCGGGGGCCGTGTCCGGCGAGATCGAAGCCGACGACCGCCCCGCGGCCGTCGCCCAGCTGCGCGCCCGAGGCATCGTCGCCACGTCCGTCCAGGAGCGCCAGGCCAGGGCCGCGGCCGTCAAGAAGATCGGCGGCAGGGTCAAGGACAAGGACCTGGCGATCTACACGCGGCAGTTCTCCACCATGGTCGACGCCGGCCTGCCGATCGCCCAGTGCCTGTCGATCCTCGCCGAGCAGGGCGACTCCAAGGCGCTGCGCGACGTCACCGGCAAGATCGCGCGCGAGGTCGAGGGCGGCGCGACGCTCGCGGAGTCCTTCCGGAAATACCCGCGGGTCTTCAACGACCTGTTCACCAACATGCTCCAGGTCGGCGAGTCGGGCGGTGTGCTCGACGTCGTGCTCCAGCGACTCTCCGGCTACATCGAGAAAGCCGCGAAGCTCAAGGCCAAGGTGAAGGGCGCGATGGTGTACCCGCTCACGATCATGGGCGTGGCCGCGCTCGTCATCATCTTCATGATGATCTTCGTCATCCCGACGTTCGCGAAGATGTTCCAGGGGCTCGGCGCGGACCTGCCCCTGCCGACCAAGATCGTCATGCTCGTGTCCGAGTTCACGCAGAAGTACATCCTGTTCCTGATCGGCGCCATCGCGGGGACCATCTACAGCATCAAGCGCTACTACAACACGGACCAGGGCAGCAAGGTGATCGACGCCTTCCTGCTGCGGGTGCCCGTCATCGGCATGCTGATCCGGAAGGTCGCGGTCGCGCGCTTCACGCGCACGCTCGGCACCCTGATCTCCTCGGGCGTCCCCATCCTCGAGGGGCTCCTGATCACGGCGCGCTCGGCGGGCAACCGCGTGGTCGAGCGCGAGGTGATGCAGGCGCGCACGGCGGTCACCTCCGGCCGCACGCTCTCGGAGCCGCTGCGCGGCAGCTCCGTGTTCCCGTCGATGGTCGTGCACATGATCAACGTCGGTGAGAACACGGGCGCGCTCGACCAGATGCTGAACAAGATCGCCGATTTCTACGACGACGAGGTCGACACCGCGGTCGGCGCGCTCACGTCGCTCCTCGAGCCCATCATGATCGTGTTCCTCGGTGTCGTGGTCGGCGGCCTGGTCGTCGCCATGTACCTGCCGATCTTCAGGCTGGTCACCTTGATGAAGTAGTGAAGGCGCTCAACATCGGCGGCCTGCTGCGCGGGTTCGCCTGGGCGAGGCTCGGGCTCGCCGCCCTGCTCCTCGCGCTCGGGCCGCTCATGTCGTCCGGCTTCCTGCCGGGCGAGACCGCGATCCTGGCCCTCGCGCTCCTGGTGGCGGTCGGCTCGTCGGCCGCGCTCCTCTTCACGAGACCGCTCGCACAGCCCGGCCGGATCGCGTGGCTGATCTGCCTGCTCGACGCGGCGCTCATCACCGCCGTGGTCCTCGCCACCGGCGGCGCCTCCTCGATCTTCGCCTTCCTCTACGTGCTCCTGGTGACGGGGGCGTGCGTCCTCCTGTCGCGGACCGGCGGACTCGCGATCGCGGCCGTCTCGAGCGTCCTCTACACGGGCGTCGTGCTGGGCCGGACCGTGCTGCCGCTGGGCATCTTCTTCGACGCGCCGCAGGAGACGACGGCGCTCGAGCTGCTGACGATCTTCCTCAACGCGGGGACCTTCCTCACGGTGGCGATCGTCGCCGGCGGGCTCGCAGAGCAGTTCCGGGCCACGCGCGCTCAGCTCGAGACCCAGCGGCGCGACCTCCTCGACCTCCAGGCCTTCAAGGACCTCGTCTTCCTGTCGGTCGGCACCGGGCTCATCGCCCTCGACGCGAGCCACCGCATCACCGCGTTCAACCGGGCGGCGGAGGAGATCACGGGGGTGCAGGCCTCGCGGGCGATCGTCAGCCCGTGGGCGGCCATCTTCGGCGATTTCGCGAACCTCGACGAGATCGCCGCGGCGGTCGACGCGGGCCCGCGCGTGTCGCTCCCGCGCGAGACCACGCTGCGCCGCCCCGACGGCACGAGCGCCGCCGTCCGCGTGACGTTCTCGGCGCTCCGCTCCGGCGAGGGCGAACGGGTCGGTCTGATCGCGGCGTGCGAGGACGTCTCCGCGATCCGTGCGATGGAGGCCCGGGTGCGTCAGGCCGACCGGCTGGCGACGCTCGGCCGCATGTCGGCCAACATCGCGCACGAGCTCCGGAACCCGCTCGCGTCGCTCACCGGTGCCATCGAGGTCCTCGCGGGCCCGTCCACGGCGCCCGACGCGCGCGAGCGCCTGTCGCAGATCGTGCTCCGCGAGTCCGAACGGCTCAACCGGATCATCAAGAACTTCCTCGAGTACGCGCGCCCGGCGCCGCTCGCGCTCCAGACCACGGACATCGCGGAGACCGCCGGGGAGGTCCTGGTGCTCCTCGGCCACCGCGCCCTGCCCGAGGGCCTCAAGATCGTGCGGGAGCTCGCGCCGGGGCTCCTCTGGCGCGTCGACCCCCAGCAGTTCCGCCAGGTCCTCTGGAACCTGTGCCTCAACGCGGTCGAGGCGATGCCCGGGGGCGGTGAGCTCCGCCTCGGGGCGGCGGCGCGCGGCCGGACGCTCGAGGTCTGGGTCACCGATACGGGCGAGGGCTTCGCCCCGGGCGACCTCGCGCAGATCTTCGAGCCCTTCTACTCGACCAAGCCCGAGGGCACCGGGCTCGGGCTCGCGCTCGTGCACCGCATCGTCCGCGACCACGGCGGCGACATCGACGTGCGCAGCGCGCCCGGCCTCGGCACCACGTTCACGATCTCCCTGCCCGCCCACGATGCCTGACACCCGGGTCCTGGTCGTCGACGACGAGCGCAGCATGCGCGAGCTGCTCGCGATCATGCTCAAGCAGGTCGGCCACGAGGTGACCGTCGCCGACGGCGGCGAGCACGCGCTCGAGGCGCTCCGGGCCGGGTCGTTCGACCTGGTCATCACCGACCTGCGCATGCGGAAGGTGGACGGCCTCGCGGTCCTGCGCGCCGCCAAGGAGCTGTCCCCGCAGACGGTCGTCCTGGTCGTCACCGCGTTCGCGTCCACGGAGACGGCGGTCGAGGCGATGAAGCTCGGCGCCTACGACTACATCACCAAGCCGTTCAAGATGGACGAGATCAAGCTGACGATCGCGAACGCGCTCGAGCGCAAGCGGCTCCAGGACGAGAACACGGCGCTCAAGCGGCAGCTCCGCAGGGAACGCGGCGTCGGCGGCTTCGTCGGCAAGAGCCCCCTGATGCTCGCCGTGTACGAGACCATCCGCAAGACCGCGGACAGCGTCTCGACGATCATGGTGACGGGCGAGAGCGGGACCGGCAAGGAGCTCGTCGCCCAGGCGATCCACCAGGAAAGCGCGCGGCGCAGCCGGCCGTTCGTCTCGGTGAACTGCGGTGCGGTCCCGGAGACGCTGATGGAGTCCGAGCTCTTCGGGCACGTCAAGGGCGCCTTCACGGGCGCCGTGGCCAGCACGGCCGGCCTGTTCTCCGCGGCCGACGGCGGCACGCTGTTCCTCGACGAGATCACCGAGATCCCCCAGTCCGTCCAGGTGAAGCTCCTCCGCGCGATCCAGGAGCGCGAGATCCGTCGCGTCGGCGACACGCGCGACGTCAAGGTGGACGTGCGCCTGATCGCCGCCTCGAACCGCGACGTCGCCAGGGCGGTCGGCGAGGGCGTGCTCCGCGAGGACCTCTTCTACCGCCTGAACGTGATCCCGATCCATCTGCCGCCGCTGCGCGAGCGCCGCGAGGACATCCCGCTGCTCGTCGCGCACTTCATCCAGAAGATCTCCGCGGAGCTGGGCAAGACCGTCCGGGGCGTCACGCCCGAGGCGCTCGCCGTTCTCGAGCAGCACCGCTGGCCCGGGAACATCCGCGAGCTCGAGAACGTGATCGAGCGCGCGCTCGTGCTCGGCAGCGGGGACATGCTCGAAGCCGAGGCGCTGCCGCCCGATCTGCGGCGGCCCCCGGACGCGCAGGAGGTCCCGATCGAGATCCCGCCCGAGGGCCTGGATCTCGAGGTGACGCTGGACCAGATCGAGCACCGGTACATCCAGATGGCCCTCGCGCGCACGGGGGGCGTCCAGACGCGCGCCGCCGAGCTGCTCCGGATCAGCTTCCGGCAGTTCCGCTACAAGCTCCAGAAACTCACCGCACGCGCGGGCCCGCGCTGACGCTGGTTGTCACCCGGCTTACACCCCGCGTCATTCCTGGAGCGATTTCCGGTCGGGTATCGACCCAAGAATCGCCAGCAAGACAACGAGTTACGAGTCGCCATCGACTTCGGCATTGCCCCTGCATGGAGTGGATTGACCGAACCTGACGACGGAGGAGTTCAATGGCTCGGTGGCTGAAGCAACGGCGCGTGACACCCGGAAGCCAGCGCGGCTTCACGCTGATCGAGCTGATGATCGTCGTGGCGATCATCGGCATCCTCGCGGCGATCGCCATCCCGCTGTACGCGAACGTCCAGGCGCGCGCCCGGGTCGCCAAGGCCCAGGCCGACGCGCGCTCGATCAACGCGGCCGTGTCCCTCTACCAGGCGCACATGGGCAACGTGCCGCCGTCGCTCGGAGCGCTGACCGCGGCCCAGACCAACAGCCTCGGCCAGACCGCGGGTCCGTTCCTGGCCTCCGTGCCCTCGACGCCGGCCGGGTGGTCGACGCCGTACGCGTATACGCCGAACACCGCCAACGACACCTGGTCGGTCTCGGCGACCGGCGACGGCGTCACGGTCTTGCTGCCGTAGGCTCATGACGCTTTTCGTCAGCCATGGTGCCAACCGCAGTCAGCAGCAGGTGGAACCGGAAATCGCGGCGGGTCGGAACAGCGCGGAAAACAAGACACGGGCTTCGGGACATCGGGTGGCACCGAAGCTGCAACACTCGGGGGCAAGCCACTCACCAAGGAGGACTTCGATGAGTTACTGGTGGACCAAGAAGCGCTGCAAGCTCGGTGATCAGCGCGGCTTCACGCTGATCGAGCTGATGATCGTCGTGGCGATCATCGGCATCCTGGCGGCC
>MGCF01000115.1 GCA_001788495.1 Candidatus Rokubacteria bacterium RIFCSPLOWO2_02_FULL_73_56 | reverse complement strand
ACCGCCGACGATCGTACCGCGTCTCGGGGCGCGGAGCAGGACCTTGACCTCGATCGATCTGTGGCGCTACCGTCGGCCCAGCACGACAAGCGGATGCGTCCCGAGATGAGAGCGGGGCATCTCAAGCACAAGACCCAATGAGCCAAAGGCGAAAGAACGAGCAGGGCGTCGCTTAACCCGCAGCCAACGGAGGACACCAGTTCGGCTGCCAGTTCTCGGTCCCGGGGCACGCCGGCTTCCCGGCCTGCACGCCGTAGTCCGCTGACGCCCGCGCGCGGCCGGGCACGAAGCCCCCGGCCGCGCGCGATGAGCGCCGGCGGCGGCCCGGGCTACTTCGCGACGCGCTCGTACGCCCAGTGGGCCGGGCACTCGACTCCGGGATCGTCGCCCTGATTCAGGCCCGCCGGATCCTGGCGGCGCGCCTCCGTGGTCCGCCCGTCCGCCTCGGTCCTCCGCACGACGGTCTCCGTCGCGCCGCGGGCGCGGAACAGCACGAGCCTCGGATGGACGAGCCGGAGCCAGAATCGCCCTTGGCCCGTCGTCGTGCTCCGCTCGACGCTGCCCTCGTGGCGGGAGGTCTCGACCCGCGTGAGCTCCGCACGGCCGGTGGCCTCCCCGTCGGCGCCGAGCGCGCCCTCGTAGCGCCACTCCTCCTGGACGCTCGTCGCGCGCTCCGTCCAGCGGAACTTCTCGTGCCCCGACACGCCGCCCTGCGTCAGGGTGAACGTGAAGCCGGACTCGCCGGGGCGGAGGCGCTGGCGGCCGATGAGCATGCGGATCGTGAACGGCGCGCCGTCGAGGGTGAGGTGCCAGGGCACGTACCGGTACGCGCGCCGCGCCTCGAGCGCGCCGTAGGCGACGCTCACCGAAATGTCGCCGGCCGTGAACCGGCGGGAGAACGGTGGGCCCAGGCTGAACTGCACGACGCCGTCGGCGAGCGGGAGCTCCGCCTCCCTGACGCGCGGGCAGCCGGGCCCGGTGTGCAGCGGCACCGGCTTGCCCGCGCCGTGCCGCCAGGCGCCGATGATCCCCTCCTCCACGCGCGCCCGGATCGTGCCGCTCGCGGGGCGGCCGCGCTCGGTCACCAGCACCGTGGCCCACATGGCCTGGCCCGCCCGCGCCTCCTCGGGCAGGCGCAGGCTGAGCTGCAGGCTGCGCGACTCCGCGCGCGCCTCGAGGATCCGCACCTCCGTCTGCTCGCGCGCGCGCGGCGCCGCGGGCGGCGGGGGCGCCACCGCCCGCGACGGCGCGGTCCTCGGCCGGTCCGGCGCCGCGCGCGCCGGCTGGGCCCGGGCGAAGCGCCGGTAGTCGCCCGTCCGGTACTGCCGGAGGCGCTGCGTGAGCTCGTCGAGCGTGAGCCGGTCGGGATCGAGGCCGAGCCAGCGCAGATACGCCCTGGCGTCGGGGTGCGCGTCGAGAGCCATCCGCCGGAGCATCGCGTCGTCGCCGCCCGGCCGGGTCAGCTCGCCGCCGAGCAGCCGCCGGAACGCCGGGGAGCGCGGCGACATCGCGAGGCCCAGCCCCTCGAGCCTGGTCTCGAGCGCGTACTTGACGCGGATGAAGTCGCGGTGCTCCATCCCCGACACGCCGAGATCCGCCATGAGCCGCTGGTTCAGCTCGACGCGGGCCCGCGTCTGCGCCTGCGCGGCGAGGCGCGCGCGCTCCGCCGGCGAGTCCAGGTACTCGACCACGTCCTTCGGGGCCGGGGCGGAGCCGCGGACGTACTTCCACTCCGCGGCGATCCGCGCGACCTCGTCCCCGTCCACCGGGCGCCAGGCGCCGTCCGGCGCCCTCAGGAAGGTCGCGCCGCTCTCGACGTCGCTCACCACGGGCAGGCCCAGCGCCCACGCCGGCGCCTTCTCGTAGAGCCGGGTCGCGGTCGGCAACCCGCCGAGCGCGCGCTCCTCAGCCGACGAGAGGTTGCCACCCTTGAGCGCCTCGACGTTCGCCGCCGCCGCGTGCACCGTCCGCGTCAGCTCCTTCAGGACGTCGCCATAGGCCTTGAGGCCTTCGCCCAGCACGGGCACGTTGCCGCCGAGAAGGCTCAACGCCTCGCCCGCGCCGCGCAGTGCCGTGAGCGAGCGCTTGGCGGCGGGCGGGAGGTTGGGGTCCTTCAGGATGCCGTCGATCTCGCTGACGAGCGCCACCGCCCCCGCCACGTGCTCCTGCACCGTGGCGGCCGTGCCGACGCCCTTGAAGGCCCGGGTGTCGGCGGCCTTCTCGAGCCGCGCCCTGAACTCCTCGAGCTTCGCGCCGAATCCCGGCCGCAGCACGCCGCCGGCCTCACGCGCGATGGCCGCGTACGCCTGGAGATCCTCGAAGGCCTGCGTGTAGGCGGTGGCCGCGGCGAGCGTCGCGTTGAACACCTCCATCTTCCGCTCGTACTGCGCGGCGAGGCTCGGGTCGTCCTGCGCGGCCGCGAGGCCGGCTGCGGCCACGAGCACGGCGACGATCGGCATCACGACGCGGGCGGCCACCATCGCTTCGCTCCCCGGTCCGACGCGGCGCGGACCCTGGATCGATCTTGGGCCCGCGCGGGCGCGCGGCACGAGGAGCGTCCGCTTCAATTCGGCCCCGCAATCGGCTCACTTCCGTCCGCGAACGGGCCGCGCGGGTCCGGCGCGAATCCGGAATCCCCGCGCGCTATCTCCAGTCGAAGCCGTACCGCTCGCGCATCAGCGCGAGGTACTCCGCCTCCGACATCGGGCGGCCGGTGGCGATGAACTCCTCGTCGCTCTGGCGCTGGCGGCCCGCCACGAGCCGACGCGCGTCCTCGCCCACCAGGTAGCGGAGCCTCGGCGCGGGCGTCGTCACGGCCTCCGCGATCACCGCGGCGACGTCCTCCGGCAGGCTCGGCGTCTTCCGCTGCATCTGGTAGCCCAGCAGGAGCCGCTGCAGGTGGTAGAAGTACGGCGACGCCGGGTCGGCGAAGCGGCGCGCCTTCGTGAAGATCGGCGTGAGCACCAGGCCGGGCTCGATGAGCACGACGCGGATCCCGAAGGCCTGCACCTCCTGCGCCAGGGCCTCGCTGGCCGCCTCGAGGGCGTGCTTGACCGCCGCGTAGTGGCCGTGGCCGGCGGGCACGAACCGGCCGGCGACCGAGCTCACGTTGACGATGGCGCCGCTCCCGCGCTCGCGCATGCCCGGGAGCACGGCACGGATCATGCGGATCGCGCCGAAGTAGTTCGTCTCGAAGAGCGTCTTCGCCCACGCGACGGGCACGTCCTCGATCGGGCCGCCGCCGCCGATCCCGGCGTTGTTGACGAGGACGTCCACGCGGCCGGCCGCGGCCAGCACCTCGCCCACGCCCCGCGCCACCGACGCCTCGTCGTCCACGTCGAGCCCGACGGGACGGAGCGGGAGCTGCTCCCGCGCGATGGCCTGCGTGAGCTCGGTGGCGGTCGCGGGATTCCGCAGCCCCGCCCAGACTTCGTGGCCCAGGCGCGCGAAGTGGAGCGCGGTCGCGAGGCCGATGCCGCTGCTGCTGCCGGTGATCAGGACGACGGACATGGAAGCCCTCCGGGCGCGTGGTTGACGGCAACCGCCAGCATCGTACACTGCCTCCTGCGATGTGGTGGCTGGTGCTCCATGCGGCCGCCGCCGGGCTCCTGGCCGCGCTCCTGATCCAGACCCTCCTGAACCTCGTGCGCCTGCCGCGCCTCGGCCGGGCGCGGCGGCCCGCCGTCCTGCCCAGGGCGGCCGTGCTGATCCCGGCCCGCGACGAGGCCGAGCGCATCGGCGCGTGCGTGCGGGCGTGGGCGCGGCAGGACTACCCGGACTACGAGGTCGTGGTCTACGACGACGACTCCTCGGACGGCACGGCCGCCCTCGCCGCCGGCGCGGCGGCCGCTGCCGGCCACGTGCGGATCCTCCGGGGCCGGGGACTCCCGCCCGGGTGGCGAGGCAAGCCCCACGCCTTGAGCCGGCTCCGCGCCGCCGTACAGGCCGACCTCCTGGTCTTCGCCGATGCCGACGTCGTGCCGGCGCGCGAGACGCTGGCGCGGCTCGCGGGCGCTCTCGGGGCGTTCGGCGCGGACGCCCTCTCGGCGCTGCCCACGCACGCGGCACCCGCCGCGGTCAGGGTCCTCGCGGCCATCCAGCACTGGGCCGTGCTCGCGCTGGTGCCGCTCTGGCTGCCGCGCGCGCGGCGCCGACCGTGCTTCGCCGTCCTGAACGGCCAGTGCCTGGCGATCCGCGCCCACGCCTACGACGCGGTCGGCGGCTTCGGCGCGGTCCGCGCCTCCCTCGCGGAGGACACGGCCCTCGGCCGGCGGCTCGTGGCCCAGGGGCACCGCGTGGCGCTCGCGGACGGCGCAGAGCTGCTCACCTGCGAGCCCTACCGCCGGCTCGGTGGGCTCTGGGCGGCGACCGTGCGGTACTTGCCGTCGGTGATGTTCGAGTCCGGGGCGCTGCTCCTGGCCGGCGCCGTCGCGCTCATCGCGCTCCACCTCGGCCCCCTCGCCCTCCTGGCCCTCGGCTTCGTCCGCGGCACAAGCGGCGAGCTGCTGTGGACCTGGCTCCCGCTGCTCGAGCTGGCGCTCGCCCTCGGCGCGCGCGCCGTGGCCGACCGGCGCGGGGGCTACCCGTGGTGGGTCACGCTCGCCCATCCGCTCGCGCTCGCGGCGCTCGCAGCCGCGTGCGTGGATGCGGCGGTCCGCCGCCGCCGCGATCGCCCGGTCGAATGGCGAGGCCGCCGCTACCGGACGCGCCGCGCCGACGATCGCGCCGCGTGACGGTGGGGCGCCGGCAAGCGCGGCGGCAAGCCCTGTGTCCGGGGCCTGCGGATCCTCGACGGCTTCCCGGACCTGATGCGCGAGGACATCGTCGCCTGCCGCGCCTTCGCATCTTCCGCAGAGCGCGCACCCGGTGAAGAGCCGAACGGATGAGAGGTCGCAGCGATGAGGGCCTGCAGGAGCTCGGGGCGGGTCGTAGCGCCGCGGCTTGTGCTACCGTGAAGGCGACGGCATGGAGGGCTGCTCACCAATGGAGACAGCGCGGGTCCGATCGCTCGCCCGTGAGATCCTGGCCCTGCCCGAACCGGAGCGGCAGGAGCTCGCGCGCGAGGTCCTGCCCTCGCTGCTCGCCACCCGCGCCGGCCTCGAGGAGATCGACGCGGCGCTCCGCGAGCTCTCCGACGACGAGCTGCGGGCCCTGGTCGAGCGGGCTCGCCAGCGCGCGAGCGACCTGTCGGAGGACGAGGTCGCCGCCATCATCGCCGAGGGGCTCCGGGCGGCGCGTGCTCAAGGCCGTCCTTGACACGCAGGTCCTCCTGAGAGGCGCCGCCTCGGCGACGCCGAGCGTCACCGCGAGGATCTACGCGGCCTGGGACGCCGGCCGCTTCACCCTCCTGCTCTCCGAGTCCATCCTCACCGAGGTCGAAGACGTGCTGAGCCGCCCCGAGGTTCTCCGCAAGCTCCGCATGACGCCGATCGAGGCGGGCGCGCTCATCGAGCTGCTCCGGCGTCGGAGCACGCTGGTCACGCGGACCGTCGCGATGGCGCGGAGCCGCGACCCCGACGACGACAAGTTCCTCGAGTGTGCGATCGCCGGTGGCGCCGACTACCTCGTCAGCGGCGACGCCGATCTCCTCAGTCTCCGCGAGGTGCAGGACATCCCGATCGTCGACCCGCCGACCTTCTGGCAGGCGCTTGCCCGGGATGCGTGACCGGGGTAGGGTCGAGGGCTGGCGCGGTACTCATGGAGAGCCCGTCTCCAGCCCCCGCTGCTTGGGAAAGTTGGCTCCCCTTCGTAGACACGTATCGAACTCTCTGTGTGGCGCCCTCTCCTGAAGTTGCCCGCCTATTCAGTGACTTAGGTGGTCTGGCGCTTGCCGGATAGCGTTCAGCTGCCGGGGACGGGGCCCGAGAACCTGCGACAAGGTCTGTGCTTGCTCCGAGCGCCCCCCGCGGAGCCTGCGAGGGGCGCGCGTTCGACTCTCGGACGGTTGCTCGTAGAATCTCCGGATTTTCCTGTGCGCTCACCGACAAGCTCGGGACGCTGAGCGGGGGCTCCAATTTCTTGAGGGTAGGGGGACCAAGATCGGGTCATTGAACAATCCTGCTCATCGAGATCACGCAGCGGCTCTTCGTCGGTGGCATGAACTTCTCGCTCTGGCGAACGACTGAGGAGGCACCTCATCAACCTCACCGATTCGCTAGCGTCGCCCGATCCCAGATTTCGGTGCCACCTGAACGCTTCAGGCGATGACGCAGCGCCGGAGTGGCTCACGTCGGCCCAGGTTATCACCTGTCTTGGATCAAACCACCTGCAGGTGCTACTGTGGCCGCAAGACGGAGGCCCTTTGCGCGATGTGGGACGCTGTGGCGTGGCAGCTCGTCTGGGATTGGGGTAGCAAGATGGGGCTTGGAGGCTTGGCTTTGTGGCTAATCCAGCGGTGGACGGGCTCCCGCGACAAAGCCCTTGAGCGCGGGAGGCAACGGATAGAGGAAGCCACGCCAGAAATCGTGTCAATGAACTGCACGTTCACCGGGGATCATCACGGGACCTTCACGCTTCGTAATCGTGGTCGTGGCATCGCACGTGATATCCGCGTCGGCTTCACCGGGTCGAGGAACGTCGCCCGGTTGCACGAGATCGAAACAGATCGAACTGCCGAGACCCCCGATGTGAGTTTTGCTGACGCACCGTTCTTTCGGCAGCCACTCGTTGAGCCTGCTCAGCTTACTGTGAGCTTCAAGGACAGGTACGGCACTGAGTACATCGTCACGCTGGAGGTGAAACAGGAGGGGCGGGCCGATGGCCGCTACAACATGGCACCAGCTTGGCGCGAGCCAAATTACAGCAAGCCGAAGCTGTCCAAGAAGCTTCTGCGCGAGATTGGGAGATCATAGGTGCTGCGTGTCGTGCCGAGCCAGGTCGTGGCGATGGTTGACCAGCTGTTTCCCTTTGCCGCGACTCAGACGCAAGAACAACGAAAGACAGTGGGACAAAGTCATTCTGCCGAACTCTCAGCGCTCGTCAGATTGATCGAACAAGTACCAGCCGATCTCCTTATGCTCGATGCCCCAGACTATGCGGTGTTCGTCATCGCTGTCGAGGCCATACGCGACACGCTGGCGACTTGGCGAAGTGGCGCGAGCATGGGCCCTGGCGAGTGGGTCCTAGCGGAGGTACAAGGACTGCCCCAACTGTCGCCCGTCACCCTCATCCGTCGCCTACTTGCCAAGTGTCCCGATCAGGCGCCGGCACCTGGGACGACCACCCTTTCGTTCATCACCGATGCCGCTCTCCGGGACAGCATCCGGCTGGACATCAGCTCGGCAAACCAAGATCTGGTGCAGGGCGAGTGGAAGGGAGCGACGATCCTCGCCGGTTCCGCCACCGAGGCTCTCCTGCTCTGGACCATCCAGCAACACGAACAGCAGAATCCGGGGGCCCGAGCAGCCTCCATCGCGGCTCTCCTGGACAATAAGACGCTTACTGTCAAGGCCGAAGTCAGTTGTCCTGAAAACGCCGAAGTAAGATGTCCCCTGTTCACCGACCTTCGTGTCCCATGGTGCATCATCATGCCTCGGCGCCCACCTCCTCGACGTCAGCGGGGTCGCCGGCGGGTCGGGGTTTGCGGCCGAGCAGGCCGGCCTTTTTCTTCTCGCGGAGCCGATAGCTCTCGCCCTTGATGTTGACCGTGGTGGCGTGATGGAGCAGGCGGTCGAGAATCGCCGTGGCCAGGATCTGGTCGTTGAAGACCTCGCCCCAGTCGACGAAGCTCTTGTTGCTGGTGACGATGAGGCTCGCCCGCTCGTAGCGGCGGACCAAGAGGCGGAAGAACAGGCTCGCCTCCTCGCGGGTCAGGGGCAGGTAGCCGAGCTCATCGAGGATGAGCACCCGCGGATAGGCGAGCTGCTGCAGGATCCGGTCGAGCCGGTTCTCATGGCGGGCGCGGACCAGGCGCCCCATCAGGCTCTCGAGGGTGAGGAAGAGGACGGAGTGGCCGGCCTCGACGGCCTTGACCCCGAGGGCAATCGCGAGGTGGGTTTTGCCGACGCCGGGCGGGCCGAGCAGGACGACGTTCTCGGTGCGCTCGATGAAGCTGAGGCCGGCGAGCTCGCGAACCTGCCGACGGTCGATCGAGGGTTGGAAGTCGAAGTCGAACTGGTCGAAGGTCTTGATCCACGGCAAGCGGGCGAGCTTGAGCCGGCTCTCGACGCCGCGCTGATGGCGGCCGCGCCATTCGGCCTCGAGCGCCTGGGTGAGGAAGCCCTTGTAGTCGAGATCGCCCTTGGCTGCGTGCTCACAGACGCCGTCGAGCTGGGCCAGCAGGTGTTCCATCTTCATGCGCTCGAGGAGGGTGGTCAGTTCCATGTCGCCACCTCCTCGTAGACGGCCAGGGGCCGCTGCTCGACGGCGAGCGTGTCGGCCCAGAGGCCCGCATGATGTTCCGGGACGGTGACCCAGCCCTGGGCGGGCGACTGGAGGACGTGCTGCGCGACGCACTGCACGCCATCGTAGATCGTGACGGCGCCCTCGAGCGTGATGCGGACCTGCACCGCACGGCCAGCCAGGGGCGCCGGGACGCTATAGCGATTGCCCCGGACCTCGACGTAGGCGTCCCAGCCGACCTGGCGCGATTCTCGATACGCCGTGTCGTAGCGCCGGGGCGGCAGCGGTCCGAGCGCCGGGGCCTCGCGGGCGAAGCGCTCGGCCACGACCTCGTGCACGGTGCTATGCACGCGGCGGTCGGCTTCCTCCCGGAGCCACTGCTCGGCGAGCTGGTTGAGATGGGCCCAGCTCTCGAAGGCGCGGTAGCGGACGAAGAAGTGGTGCTTGACATAGCCGACGGTGCGCTCGACCTTGCCCTTGGTCTGGGCGCGGGCGGGGCGGCACGCACGGGGCCGGAAGCCATAGTGGCCCGCCAGGTCCACGAACCGCGGATGAAACTGGACCTCGCCACCGCGGCGATGGGCGATGACCGCGGCCTTCTGATTGTCGACCAGGACCTCACCCGGGACGCCGCCGAACCATTCGAAGGCGCGGACCAGCGCCTCGTAGGTATGCTCGGCATCCTCGGCGTCCGTCCCCCAGAAGTAGAAACGGCGCGAGTAGCTGAGGGTGCTGACGGCGAAGTGCACCGCGACGGGCTGCCCGGCGATGACCGTGGACTGGACCGCCCAGTCCGTTTGCAGCTGGCGGCCGGGCTCGGTCTCGAAGCGCACCGTCGCCCGGCTCCCGGCACGCAGCGCGCGCTTGGGCCGCACGTAGTCCCGCAGGATCGAGAGCCCGCCCGCGTAGCCCTTGGCCTGCAGCTCGCGCAGGATCACCACGGTGTTCCAAACCTCCTCGCCGAGCAACTGATCGACGAGGGGCCGGTAGGGATCCAGCAGACTCCCGCGCCGCCCACCCCGACGGGCGGGCGCCCCACCCCGCTGCAGCGCCCGTCGGACCGTCCGCGGGTGGACGCCCAGCTGCTCGGCAATGTCGCAGAAGTAGACACCGCGTTTCACCAGTGCTTGAATCGTCATGAAGTCCTCCAGTCCCAGCATCCTGTCCCTCCTCCCGATGGGGTCATCGGTGAAGGGACATTCTCGCTGGTGGTTGGGGGACTTCCTATTTCGGCGTTCTCCAGACTTCTACCATCGGCGCTGACACTTACCCAGCCGCCTCACGCGAACCCGGAGCGGTGGGACCTGCATGAGTACATCGAGGTAGCTGCACACCTCGGCATCATCGAGCCGGAGACAGCCACGCAGGCACGGCAGGCGAGGAACTTCCGCAACCTAATCCACCCGGGGCGCGCTATCCGTCTCGGGCAGAAAGCCGACCGAGCTACGGCGCTTGCCGCGCTGGCAGCAGTGGAGTTCGTCGTGCGCGATCTGACGCCGTAGCTCAAGGGGTGCCGCGATGAAGTTCCCGTGGGCAACGTGGACGAAGGACCAGTGGTGATACTTCGGGGTCTTCGGCGCCCTCCTGACCCTCTGGCCCGGGATCGTATGCGTGCGCAGCGGCCCCAACTTCTCCACCCTAGTCTATTGGCTCACAGCCCTCATCGTTCTTGCTTCCGTTGAGACCTATGGCATGCGTCAGCAGATGGTGCAGAAAAACGAGATTGCGATTCAGCCGCTACTGATAGTCACGATCAAGAATCTACAGGTTGGTGTTGCGCCGGTGCCCACACGTTCGCAGACCAAACACGGTAGAGCCCTATCTAATGAGCCTCTTGCCTTTGGTACCAAGGAAGAGTGCGTGCGACCGGGAAGCGCGATCGATGGCTCCAAGTAATGCAGGAACGTAGTGAGGTTGAGGACCGGAGAGGAATACGCCGATGATCGCCGCCGTCCACGTCGATACCGTCGAGCCGCGCGGGCCGAAGGGAGCGGAGCGATGACCGGAACTCTCGTTCTGATCCTCGGGTCCGCTGCGGTAGGCGCTCTCATCTCTAGCCTCGTGAACGGCTTGTTCAACTGGCGGGCGAAGAAGGCAGAACTTGAGCGGCGTGATATGGAGATGGCGCTCAAGATGGCCGAACTTCGCCACCAACAGCTAATGGCAGTGCAGGAGTGGAACCTCAAGACTGGCCAACCTCAGCCCGTCTCCTTCTTCGACCCCTTGGTCACCGTAATCGACTACCGCGACGGGATGGAGGAGTACCGCAGGACGGGACACTGGAAGAAGGGTGAGGCTGGGCACGGGGGGGCCTCGTGACCGCCGCCACCTACGCTAGCGACACCACCGACGCGTGCGGGTCGAAGGGTAACTGCTATTCTATCGATCTTAGAGACGAGGCCCCACGAGCTGGGCACGGGCAACTGCCGAGGTGGAACCGGCACCCGTTTGGATGACACGCTCGTGCGGCGGGCGGATGGTTCTACATGAACTGAGGCTGTCGAGTGCTATGCTGCACCCGTCATGGGCGACCAGAGCGCCATCGAGTGGACCGACGCGACGTGGAACCCCGTCACAGGCTGTACGAAGATCAGCCCCGGTTGCAAGCACTGCTATGCCGAACGGCTCGCCGCGCGGCTCCAGGCAATGGGGAACCCGCGCTACCGCAATGGCTTCAAGCTGACGCTCCATCCCGATCAACTGACACTGCCGCTGCGCTGGCGCGAGCCGCGCCACATCTTCGTCAACTCGATGAGCGATCTGTTCCACGAGGATGTGCCCGAGGACTTCATCAGCCGTGCGTTCGACGTCATGGCGCAGGCGCACTGGCACGTTTTCCAGGTGCTCACGAAGCGCGCGGGGCGGCTGGCCGAGCTTGCGCCGCGCCTGCCATGGCCGTCGAACGTCTGGCAGGGCGTCTCGGTCGAAAACGCGCGCTACACCTCGCGTGTCGCCGACCTCGTCAAGGTGCCAGCCGCCGTTCGGTTCCTCTCGGTTGAGCCGCTCCTGGGGCCGATCACGCATCTGCCGCTCGACGGCATCGACTGGGTGATCGTCGGCGGCGAGAGCGGGCCGGATCATCGCCCAATCCAGCCCGACTGGGTCCGCGCGATCCGCGATCAGTGTGCGGAGACCGGGGTCGCGTTCTTCTTCAAGCAGTGGGGCGGACGGACGCCTAAGTCTGGAGGGCGGACGTTCGAGGGTCGGGAGTGGAGCGCGATGCCAGCATCTTCGCGCCGCTCCATGGCTGGCGCGGGAACGTGACACGCACGTCCTCCGGAAGCGACGGCTTGCCCCTGTAGGGTCGTCGGTCGCCGGCCGCGGGGTCCATCGTCACCCGGCCCGCCTTTTCTAGCCGAAGCAGCGCCTCCCTGTAGTTCGGCATCACATACAGCCTATGCCGGCTGTGGCGTTCGAAGACCTGCTCCACGGTCATGACGCTTCCGGCAAGGTCGACGGCCAGCGACTCGGCTAGCGCCTCCACGCTGCGCCCGTCGGCGAGGAACAGCGGCGGCATCGAGTTGTACTCGAACGATGCCACCCCGTCGGCGGCATGGTACGAACTCGCCTTCGCCATCACGTCGCGCATGATCTTGTAGCCGAGGAAGTTCTTGCTCGTAAAAACCAAATGGTGACTCGTGCGCTCGGCGCCGTCCTTGACGAAGCGGAACGGCACGATGAATTGGCCGCCGACTTCTCGCACCATCTCGAACAGCGCCGCCATCACCGCGCGCTCCCGTGCCTCGCCCGAGAGTTCGCCAACCGCGGCTCGAAGTGTCAAGAGCCGCTCCGACCCGAACAGCGCCTGCATGTGCGCCGTCACGGTTTCGTTCGTGATGTCCATGTTCACTCGGTTGAAGTTGAAGAAGAACATCACCTCGCAAGCCCAATCTTTCAGGAGCGAGCGGATCAGCTTGCGCGAGAGACCCGCATACCCCCACGGATCAAGAAACGCCAGGGTCGGAGCCAATTTCATCTTCTGGAACATCTCGGGCGTCGCTGCCCCGACCTCCATGTCATACACGGCAGGCTCGTGCGTGAGGGTCTCGATGCCCGGCAGCGCCTTGATCTCGGCTTGGAGGGCGTCGGCGTGGTCCTTGTCGTTGAAAATCGTCACGAGCGACTTCTTGACGACCGGGTCGTTGATCGCGCGCCGCAGCACCATGAGCGGTGTCGATTCGGTGTCATCGTCGTAGCGGCCGCGCCCGGCCCACAAGTCGATGTAGACCACCTTCGTAGCACCTGCGCTGCTGATGATCGTCGCCCGGGAGGCAGCGTACTTTGTGATGATCTCCGCCTTCACGCGGGATTGGGCGGTCTGCTGGGCGTAGAACTTCTTCGACTTCTTCGTCTGCTTGCGCTTCTTCTTCATCCTGCGCGCGCCCGGTGGCCCGAGCGCAGTCGCGCCTCCCTCGTCGGGGCGAATGGGTCCGAGGCCGGCGATAACGACGGGTGCCGCTCGGGATGACGTGATCGCTGGCGTCACATAAGCGTACAGGGGCGTCACCGAGACGGTCAAGATCATTGCCTTAGAATTCAGCGCAGCATCACGAGCGCGGGGCAACATGCCTCGCCTCGGCAGATGGCTGTAAGTAGCTGAAGTAGGTGGCTCCCCGGGCAGGACTCGAACCTGCGACCTAGTGATTAACAGTCACCCGCTCTACCGACTGAGCTACCGGGGAATGCCGGGCACCTGCGCGGCGCCCTCGAATTGTACCGCAGGGACGGCGACGGCGACTAGCGGCGCTGCTCGGCCCGGTCGCGGACGGCGCGGATCGCCTCGACCATCCCGTCCCGCTCGGCGCCCGCCGTGAGGAACCGCGGAAGCACCGTGCGCGCCGCCATCGCATAGGTCAGCAAGACGCCCTCCCCGCGCGGCTCGAGCTGCCAGTAGCCGACGCTCTCGCGGAAGAGCCCGTTCTTGCGCCCTCGGTCGAGACGCCACGCCAGGCGCCCGCGCGCGGCGTCCGGGTAGTTGTTGACGTGGAAGCCGAACGAGAAGGGCCCCACGCCGACGACGTAGCGGACGAGCGCGTGCGCCGCGTCGACCTCCAGCACCGTGGCCTCGACGACGTTCGGGTAGAGCCCGGAATGGCGCGGGTAGTCCACGAGCACGCCCCACACGGTGTCGGGCGCGGCCTTCACCAGGGCCAGCGCGGTGCCGCCCGAGCGCGCCGCGGCGGGCGCGCCCGCGGGCAGGGCGTCGAGCACGACGATCTCGCGGCGCGCCAGGCGCTCGAGCTGATCCGACGAGAGCGCCAGCGGGTTGGCCGGCGCCGCCGTCGCTGCGACAATGAGCACGGCCAGGAGCAAAGCGCGGGGACGGATGGACATGACGGATCAGTCTCGCACACGCGGCGCGCCCGGCAAAGCGCCCGGCAAAGCGCGAGCGCCCGGGCCCGCCCTCGTCCTCCTGGTGGCCCTCGCCGCGGCCGCCGCCGACGAGCCCGCGGCGCCGGCCTGGCCGCCGTTCCTCGAGCCGCGCGGGGCGTTTCCGGAAGCCGTCGTCGTCGCGGTGGAGCGGGTCTGGCGCGAGCCCACGCTGGCGCGGACGGTGCGTGCCCGCCCGACGCCCGTGCCCTTCGCGCTCTTCGCGGCGCTCGTGGACGCGCCGGAGGTGACCGCGGCCGCCGCGCGCCATCGCGCGCTGGCGCGCTGGCAGGTCCGCGCGCTCGGCGACGGGCGCTGGGAGGCCGAGGACGGCGACGGCGCCCGCGGCCGCTACCGGGTGCTCCGCCGCGACGAGCGGCGGCGCATCATCCTCTCCTCCGGCGAGCACTCGAGCTTCCTGCTCGGGACGATCACGGGGAGCGCGCTCACGGTCCTCGATCTCGAGCCGCGCGAGGACGGCGTCGCGCAGTCGCTCAGCGCCTGGGTGCGCATCGACAACCCGGTCGCGGCGTTCCTGGCGCGCGTGCTGATCACGCTCTTCGGCGGCGTCGCCGACCGCAAGCTCGCCGCGGGGCTCCGCGTGACCGCGGCGATCGCCGCCTGGGCGGTGGAGCGCCCGGCCGAGTTCTGCGCGTGGCTCGCCCGGGAGCCGCTCCCGCCGGAGCCCCGCGACGGCGTCCGGGCGGCGCTCCCCGCCTGCGGGGCCGCGCCCGCTGATCGCTCGTCCTGACCGCCTGCCGGATGAACGCCGCATCGCGGCGACCGCGTCGTCTTCCGCCTCGGGTCGAGCACGACCGACGGCGCGTCCGTGTAGTTCGTTGCTACCGCGCCGGGCGTGCGCCGCCCGCCAGCCCGCGCAGCGCGGCCAGGACCGCGTCCACCGGCGGGTAGTCCCCGATCGTCCGCGCGCGGTGGAGCCACGCGAGCCGCCCGGCCGCGTCGAGGACCGCGACGCCCGAGAGCCGCCGCCAGTCGCCCGTCACCCGCCCGCGGCGCGCGCCCGCGCGCCACGCGCGCCAGTAGCTCGCATACGTCGCGGGATCGAGTGCGGTCCGCCAGCCGACGCGGCCGAGACCGAGCGCCTCGTAGAGGGCGCCCGTCGCGTCCACGAGGCAGGGGAACGGCAGGCCGCGCGCGGCCAGCTCGCCCGCCTGCGCCTCGCTGCCGGTGCCGACGGCGACCAGGCGCGCGCCGAGCGCGGTGACGGCCGGGTAGGCCTCGCGCACCCGCGCGAGGTAGGCAAGGCACGGCATTCAGCCGTAGTAACGGATGCAGACGGCCACGAGCGGCCGGCCGCGCAGCGCCGCGAGGCGGACCTCGGCGCCGTCCGGCGCGCGCAGCGCGATGTCCGGCAGCTCCTCGCCCGGCGCCAGCCCGCGCGCGCTCCCGTCCATGCCCCCCATTCTTCCACGTGCGGGCGCGGCGGCGGGCGGCCCGCGCGGGATCCGATGCGAAGCCCGGATGCCTGCCCACTTTTCCGACGTGGGATGCCGGCCTGGCAAGCCGCCGTCCACCGACTGCCCGGCTGGGCGGGTTGCAAGTGTCCGTTATCCTTCCAGAGTCGTCCCCGAGCAGTCGCGGCAGAGATCTTGCACTGCTCCAGGGTGGCTCGGCCTCGCTCCCGGTAAGAGAAAGGGGACGGAGATGGGCCGACTGACCGCAGCAGAGCGACAGCGTGTGAACGCCCACCGGGCGCTGACCCGGGCGCCGGCGGCGCCCGCCGCCGCGCGCACCGACGACCGGGACAGCGCGCGGCGCGGAGTCCGGGGGGCCGTCGAGGCCGCGGCGATCGTCGCGCTCGCGGCCCTGGCACTCCTCGCCTGGCAGACGCTGACGCTCGACCTGCCCGCCTCCCTCGTCGAGACGCTGCTTCCCCGGGTGCCGCTCTAGCCGATCTCGCGCCGGCCCTCGAGCGCCTTCGAGAGCGTCACCTGGTCGGCGTACTCGAGGTCGCCGCCGACGGGCAGCCCGCGCGCGATCCGCGTGACGCGCAGGCCGAGCGGCCGCAGGAGCTTCGCGAGGTAGAGCGCCGTCGCCTCGCCCTCGACGTTCGGGTTCGTCGCCAGGATGACCTCCGCCGTCTCCCCCTGCTCGAGGCGCAGGAGCAGCTCGCGCACCTTGAGGTCGTCCGGGCCGATGCCGTCGAGCGGCGAGAGCGCGCCGAGCAGCACGTGGTAGCGGCCGCGGAACTCCCCCGTGCGCTCCATCGCGAGCAGGTCGTTCGGCTCCTCGACCACGCAGAGCACGCGCGCGTCGCGCGCCGGGTCGGCGCAGAGGCGGCACGGGTCCTGGTCGGTGACGTTGAAGCAGGTGCCGCAGTAGACGATGCGCTCCTTGACGGCGACGAGCGACTCGGCGAGCTCGCGCACCTCCTCGACGGGCCGCTTGAGCAGGAAGAAGGTCATCCGCTGCGCCGTCTTGGGGCCGACGCCCGGTAGGCGCTGCAGCGCCTCGATGAGCCGCGCGACCGGTTCGGGGTAGTACGCCACCGCCGCGCTACATGCCGAGCCCGGGGAGCTTGAGCCCGCCGGTCAGCTTGCCCAGCTCCTGCTGCACGAGCTCGCGCGACTTCCGCAGCGCCTCGTTGCAGGCGGCGAGCACGAGGTCCTCGAGCATCTGAGCGTCGTCCCGGTTGATGACCTCCGGGTCGATCTTGATCGACAGGATCTCCTGCTTGCCGTTGGCCTCGACCGTGACCATCCCGCCCCCGGCCGTGGCCTCGACCTTCTTCTTGCCGACCTCCTCCTGCAAGGCGGCCATCTGCTGCTGCAGCCGCTGGGCCTCCTTCATCATGTTGCCGAAGCCCTTCACTGGCCCTCTCCTTCCGGCAGGCGCGGCCGCACCGCGACCACCTCGCCCTGGAACTCGGCGAGCGCGGCCTGCACGGCCGGGTGCGCCGCCACGCCGCCGGCGGCCTCGCCGGCGTCCTGCACGCTGATCCGCTCGGCGCCCGTGACCCAGCGGCGCACCGCCTGGACCACGACTTCCCGGTTCGCGCTGTCGTTCAGCATCTCACGATGGAAGTGGTTTCCCGTCAGGACGATGACGAGCTCGCGCCCGACGAGCGCCGACGGCCGGGCCTGCGTCAGCACGGCGCCGAGCGTGGGGCGCTTGCGCATGACCTCGTCCACGACGCGCTCCCACGCGGTCGCGAGGGCGTCGTCCACCGTGGGCGGCGCCGCGGTGGCGACCGCGGCCGGCGCGGCGGTGGCCTGGGGCGCGGCGGGCCGCGGGGGCGGCGGCGCCGCCGGGGGACGGCGCGGCTCGGCCACGGCCCGCGGCGGCGCCTCGGCGCCGGGAATCAGGCTCGGCTGGGCCGGCGCGCGCGGCGCGGCCGCCGGCCCGCCCGCGACCGCCTGGGCGCGGAGCTGGGCCTGCGCCTCGTCCACGCGGCGCAGCACGTCCTCGAGGGCCTGCGGCACCGGCCGGCGCGTGGCGCGCACGGCGGCGATCTCGAGCTCCACGCGCGGGTGCGGCGACTCGCGCATGAGCGCGTCGGCCTCGAGGAAGGCGCGCAGCACGTAGAGCAGCTCGTCGAGCGACACGGCCTCGCCGAGCTTCCGGAGCTCGTTGCCCTCGGCGTGGGAGAGGTCGGCCAGCTTCGCGGCCGGCGCGGCCTTGAGCACGAGCGCCCGCCGGAGCAGCTCGACGACGTCGCGCGCGAACGCGCCGAGGTCCTCGCCCTCGCGCACCGCGCGCTCGATCGCCTCGAGCGCGCCGGGCGTGTCGTGGCCGACCGCCGCCGCCGCGAACGCGCGCACGGCCTCGGGCGCCGTGGTGCCGAGGAGCTGGGCGACCGTCTCGGCCCCGAGCCGGCCGTCGCCGTAGGCGATCGCGGTGTCCAGGAGCGAGAGCGCGTCGCGCAGCGAGCCCTCGGCGGCGCGCACGATCGCCGGCAGCGCGGCGGGCTCGAAGGGGATCCGCTCCTCGGTGAGTATCCGCTCGAGCGTGGCGGCGAGCGCGTCGGGCGCGATCGGGCGGAAGTCGAAGCGCTGCACGCGCGACAGCACCGTCGCCGGGATCTCGCGCGGGTCGGTCGTCGCGAGCACGAACACGACGTGCGACGGCGGCTCCTCGAGCGTCTTCAGCAGCGCGTTGAAGGCGAACCCGGTGAGCTGGTGGACCTCGTCGATGATGTAGATCTTGTAGCGCCCGCGCGCCGGCGCGTACTTCACGTTCTCGCGCAGCGTGCGGATCTCCTCGATGCCGCGGTTCGAGGCGCCGTCGATCTCGAGCACGTCCACGAGCGTGCCGGCCTGGACCTCGCGGCAGACGTCGCAGGTCCCGCACGGCTCGGCGCCCTGCCGCGCCGGGCAGAGCAGCGCCTTCGCGAGCAGCCGCGCCGTCGTCGTCTTGCCGATGCCGCGCGGGCCCGCGAACAGGTAGGCGTGCGCGATGCGGCCGGACGCGAGCGCGTTCCGCAGCGTGCGCGTGATCGCGTCCTGGCCGACGACCGCGTCGAACGTCTGCGGCCGCCATTTCCGGGCGAGGACCTGGTAGCTCAAGTGACCGTGCACCCTCCTTCGAACGACCCGTCCTGCGACCTCCCCGCAGAGTCGGCTCGGGTCAGGTACTCCCACGGCACACGAGAGGGTCGCCTTACCGTTGCTCCCTTCCGGGCCTGGCGGGGTTCGGCGATTCTCGCTGCGTGGGGCCCAACCGTCAACGCCTCCCCACGAGGCTCACTCAACACGGGCCGCCCTCGAAAGGGAGTTCAACCCCGCTGAAGCGGATTGCGGGTTACAGGGCACCGCTAACTCCCCGTCTAGCACGGCCACGCCGTAACAGCGATGGCGGAGAGGGGGGGATTTGAACCCCCGGTGCGCGTATTAGGCGCACACACGATTTCCAGTCGTGCCAGTTAAGCCGCTCCTGCACCTCTCCGCGGACCACGACCGGGAAAATTGGCGGAGGGGAGAGGATTTGAACCCCCGAGGGACCTTCTGGGCCCCTATCCGATTTCGAGTCGGACGCCTTCAACCGGGCTCGGCCACCCCTCCGCGAACCGCTCATCGTCGCTTCGTCTCAAAGAACTCGCGCAGCAGCGCCGCGCTCTCGCCGGCGAGCACGCCGCTCGTCACCGCCACGCGGTGGTTGAACCGCGCGTCGTCGAGCAGCCGGTGGAGCGACTCCACCGCGCCCGCCTTCGGGTCCGCCGCGCCGTACACCACGCGCGCCACGCGCGCGTGCAGCGCCGCCCCGCAGCACATCGGGCACGGCTCCACGGTCACGTAGAGCGTGGCGCCCGTCAACCGGTAGTTGCCGGTCTTCCGTCCGGCCTCGCGCAGCGCCAGGACCTCGGCGTGGGCCGTCGGGTCGGCGAGCGCGATCGGCGCGTTGTGCGCCCGGGCGATCACCGCGCCGTCCAGGACGAGCACGGCGCCGACCGGCACCTCGCCGGCCTCGAGCCCGCGCCGCGCCTCGGCGAGCGCCTCGCGCATGCATCCTTCGTCGTGCGCCGCCAACAGACCTCCACGGTACCCGGTCAAGCACCGGCGAAGCAAGCGGTCTTCGTCCGCGGGCGCCCGGGCGCCGCGGGGGAGACGTCAGGAGGTGCGCTGGGACGACGTGAGCCTGTGGACGAGGTACGTCAGCCGCTCGAAGTGGTCCTCGGTCAGGTTGAGGAAGTAGAACACGCAGCCGTCGGCGTCCACCCGGATCAGCAGCGACACGGCCCGGACGGGCTCGGCCTCGCCGGGCGCCGCGAACGTGATCTCCACCGTGGGCCCCGGGCGCGCCGCGCCCGGCGCCCGGACCTTCACCGCCTGGTTCGAGAGGTCGACGCTCGTGGTCTCCCACTGGGTGCCGTCGCTCTCGGCGATCTTGATGGGGAGCGCGACGCGCGCGCGTGCCGCCCGCCGCCGCTCGACGCTCGGGCGCTCGGGCGGATCGGGCCGGCGCGGACGGGCCGGACGCTCGAACCACTCGAGCAACCGTCCGAGCTGGTCGAACGGCACGGGCTTCGGAAGGAACTTGACGGCCCCCAGCTCCAGGCACTCGCGCACCTGGCCCTCCGTCGCGGAGCCCGACATGACGATGATCGGGACGCCGGCGCTCCGCACCAGCGGCAGCCGCAGGAAGTCGAGCCCGGTCATGCCGGGCAGCCGGAAGTCGAGCACGATCAGGTCGGGGCGGTCCCCCTGGAGCCACGTGAGCGCCGCTTCGGCGCTCCTCACGGTCGAGGTGTCGTGGCCGAGCTCGGCGCAGAGATCTCGCAGGGCCTCGCCGACGATCGGATTGTCCTCGACGATGAGGATCTGCATGAGCCGCCACCCCCCCGCAACCGCAGCTTCTTGGCGGCTCAAGACCAGCAAGAGCAGTACCACGGAGCGAATCTCTTCAAGATCAGCTATTTCCTGATCGGATGGCCGGGCTTCATCACCGGGATGATTGGCTAGATTCTTACCGGCGGCTAGAAACCAACCGTCCACGTGAGGGGGGAGTGGTGGGCCCTAGAGGATTCGAACCTCTGGCCTTCGGATTCGTAGTCCGACGCTCTGTCCACCTGAGCTAAGGGCCCATGGCGGAGAGGCAGGGATTCGAACCCTGGACAGAGCTTTTGGCCCTGTAACCGCTTAGCAGGCGGCTGCCTTCGGCCGACTCGGCCACCTCTCCCGCGCTTAAAGCCTGCCCAGTATACACTCTCGCGTCGCGCCCCCGGCCCGGGGCGGCGCGGCTAGCGCGTCTTCGTCCCGCCGGGGAGGGGCGGCGCGATGAAGCGCTTGGCCGGCAACGACTTGGCGATCTGCCGCACGACCTGCTCGGAGGCGGCGCTCACCGCCTCGAGCATCCCCCGGCGGTAGAGCCCCTGGAACCACCGCCCGGCCTCGGACTCCTCGAAGGTGATGTACTCCTCCAGCTCGGCGTCGGTCGCCGCGCGGTACACGTACAGGAAGAGGACGAGGACCTCGTTGCGCATGGTGTCGCGCTGCTGGGCGATCATGCCGGCGATCGCGGCGTCCAGGGCGCCCGGCTTCGGCCGCCGCTCGGGCGGCAGCATCGGCTCGATGGCGCGGAAGCCCGCGCGCACGACGGCGCCCCGGACCTCGAGCATGTACTCCGCGGTGCTGGTCGCGGCGGCCAGGCGGGCGAGCCGGGCGACGCGCTCGGCGGGCGGGGGACTCCCCCGGAGCCCCGCGGCGAACGCCTGCAGCTTCTTCGGGAGCTCCGGCGTGTCCGCCTCGACCTCCATCGCGGTGAGCCGCCGCAGCGTGGGCGTCCGGAGCCGCGCGACGAAGACGCCCATGAGCTGGGGGTCGTAGCCGGTGCGCAGCACGCTCCGCACGGTCGCCAGGATGGGCTCGAGCCCGAAGGCGGCGGCGAGCGTCTGGAGCACGGCCGCCCGCTCCTGGGCGTCGAGGGGCGACTTGCTGAGGTCGGTGTTCGCGGCGACCTGGGGCGCGAGGCCCGCCAGCTGCTGCTTGATGCCCGACAGCTCGAGCGCCTCCTCGATGAGCGCGTCGCGATCGCCCGTGACCGCGGGTATCTGCGGCGGCGTGTCCGAGTAGTGGACGACGCCGTTGGCGTCGACCCAGCGGTACGTCTTGGCGTCGGCGACACCGGCCGACGCGGCCAGGGCCAGCACGGCGAGCGCGACGAGCGTGACGCGTCCCATGACCGCCTCCTATCGCGCCGGGAGCCGCCGGAGCTGCCCGGGCCCCACGCGCCTGCCCGCAGGGGGCGTGGCGGATTCCTCGGCCGCCGGCGGCACGACGGTCTTCCTCTCGAGGGCCGCGGGGGCCGGCGGCACGACGGTCTTCCTCTGGAGCGTGGCCGGCCGCGCCGGCTTCACGACGGTCGTCGGCGCGGACGGCGCGCGCGGCGGGCCCGGAAGCACGCGCGGCGCGGGGAGCGCCTTCGGGCCGAGGGCCGGCGCCTCGGGCGGATGCGCGAGGCCGGCCGGGGGCGGCGCGACGAGCTTCGCGGGCGCGCTGCTCGCCCGCGGCTGGATCTTCACGACCTCCTGCTGGAGGACGGCCGAGCCGAGCGGCACCGCGCCGCGCCCCGTCGGCATCTTGAACTCGCGGCCGACGCGGTTCGCCGTGTCGGGGCTCACGGCCTGCGGCTTCGGCGGCGTCCTGGGCGGCGCGGCGCCGACGACGCGCAGGCGCTCGAGCGCGCCCACGGTCACCGGCGGGCCGAGCGCCCGGCGCGAGACCGGATCGACGTGCGCGACGCTCACCTTGCCGTTCAGCACCGTGAAGCTCGAGGTCGGCGGGCCCACGCCCGGCCGGGAGACCTCCGCGATCACGACCGTCCCGCGGATGCCCGCGACCGCGTTCGGCGTGCGGATCTCCACGAGGTCGCCGGCCGCGAGCTTCTCGCGCGCGACGGCGACGGCCACCTTGCCGCTGGCGACGTCCACGGTGGACACGCCCGGCGCCTCGCTGATCACGACGACCGACCGCTCGCGGATGGTCACCACGGCCTTGTCGCCCACGAGGATGCGCACGAGCGACTCGTCGCCCGTCGCGATGCGGTCCCGGACGAAGACCGGGTCACGGAACTTGAGGAACGCGGGGGAGGCCAGCGCCGGGCGCGCGACGGTCGCGGTGCCCTGCAGCGTGGAGACGACGCCG
Organism: Candidatus Rokubacteria bacterium RIFCSPLOWO2_02_FULL_73_56; assembly: GCA_001788495.1. Classification (GTDB taxonomy): domain Bacteria; phylum Methylomirabilota; class Methylomirabilia; order Rokubacteriales; family CSP1-6; genus GWA2-73-35. Next base: position 8,215 of record MGCF01000115.1, on the reverse strand, counting down.
GCCCGCGCGGGCTCGTCGGCGAGCGCGGGGAGCGCCGGTGCCAGCAGCGCCAGGGCGAGCGCCCACGCCTTCAGCACGACGCCTCGATGATAGCATTGGGACCCGTGAGCCCGTCCGATCACGCCGCGATCCCCGCGGAGCTCCGGCGCCGCATCGAGGACGACCCCTGGGCGCGCGCGCTCGGCATCCGCTTCCTCGACCTGCGCCGCGGCTACTGCCGCGTGAGCCTGGCGCTGCAGCCCCACATGCTCAACTTCCAGGGCCACCCGCACGGCGGGGTCATCTTCTCGCTCGCCGACGTCGCGTTCGGCGCCGCGTGCAACGCCCACGGCGGCGCCGCGGTCGCGCTCAGCGTGACGATCAGCTTCCTGGCCGCCGTGCGCCCCGGCGCGACGCTCGTCGCCGAGGGGCGCGAGCGGCGGCAGGGGCGCCGCGCCGGCTTCTACGATATCGCGGTCACGACCGAGGACGACGGCACGCTCGTCGCCTCGGTCCACTGCGTCGCCCACCGCGTGGACGCGCGCTGAGGCTCACGCCGCCGGCGGCGCCGCGGGCAGGCTCGTCGCCAGGCCCTCGAGCCAGGCGTCCACCGCGCGGATGTGCAGGTCCACCGCCTCCTCCAGCGTCGCCGGCGGCGCCAGATCCCGCTCGCGGCAGTAGGCCGCGACCGTCGCGTCCACGTCGAGCCAGGGCGACGCCGGCCCCATGCCGGGCGCCGCCGCGGCCTCCGCCTCCACGCCGCCCTCGGCGAGCCGGGCGAGCACGGCGACCATGCGCTGGTAGAGCCCGGCGTACCGGGCGCCGACGGCGAAGTACGGCTCGACGCCCTGGCGGCTCAGGTAGTCGCCGACCGTGCCGTCCCGGCCGTAGACGCCCGCGGTCTGGGGATGGGGCGGCAGGTGGCCGAAGCGCTCCCGCCCCTGCGCGTCGATGTTGCGGCCGAGCGGATAGAGGCGGCAGGCGAGCGGCCGGTCGGGGTGGACGCCGCAGCCCCGCTCGGTCAGGAACACGCAGCCCCCGTCCGGCCGCACGCGCAGCAGGACGCCGCCGCCCTCCACGCAGGCGGCCAGGAGCTCGGTCGTCGTCAGCCCGCGGTTGCGCGCCAGCCGCAGGACCTCGTACGGCCCGACGAGGATCGCCTTGCCGTAGCAGCAGCGGCTGCAGGCGTTGCACGTGTAGGCGAAGGGGCTCGACCACTCGAGGTCGAAGACGACCACCGGCACCCGGAGCCCCGCGGGCAGCACGCTGACGCGCCCCTTCGCCCTCCCCTACTTGAGGGGGTCGGTCACGAACTCTCCGTTCCGGAAGAACTTGAGCTCGAGCTGCTGACCGGGCCGGAAGTGCTTGTGGACCGACGACGGCACCGAGAACGCGTAGGAGAACTTGCCCTGGTAGAAGAGCTTGATCTCGAGCCGCTCGATCTTCAGGAACTTGAGAGTCGTCCGCTCACCCTTGATCACCTTCTGCTGGGTGGCGCCGGTGCTCGGCCCCTGGGCCTCGGCGCCGATCGCGTGGAAGCCGAGCGCGGTGCCGAACGCCGCCACCGCGGCGGCGAGCTTCAGCGCTTCCCGTCGTGTCGTCTCGGATGCCCCGTCCATGGTCCCTCCCTGGGTCTGTCCCCGTAGATCTTCATAGCTGACGACGCCCGGCAGGGCAACGTGATTCGAAAAATCGGTCCGCGTGCTAGCCTTGCCCGATGCCGGAGGCGCCGACGGCCGACCTCGTCCTGTACGGGGGCACGATCCTGACGCTCGACCGCTCCGCCCGCGTCGCCCAGGCGCTGGCCGTCGCGGGCGAGCGCGTCCTGGCCCTGGGGACGAGCGCCGAGATGCTGGCCCTCGCCGGCCCGGCCGCCCGGCGCGTGGACCTCGCGGGGCGCACGGTCGTGCCGGGGCTGATCGACGCCCACGCCCACCTGGACCGCGAGGGGCTCAAGGCCCTCGGCCCCTCGCTCGGCGGCGCCCGCTCGATCGACGACGTCCTCCAGAAGATCGAGGCGCTGGTCCGGGCCGCCGCGCCGGGCCAGTGGATCGTGACGATGCCGCTCGGCGACCCGCCCTACTATTTCGACGTCCCGGACGTCCTGAGAGAACGGCGGTTCCCGACGCGCTGGGAGCTCGACCGCGTCGCGCCGCGCAACCCGGTCTACATCCGTGCGATCTGGGGCTACTGGCGCCACACGCTGCCCCTCGTCTCGATCGCCAACAGCGAGGCGCTGCGCCTGGCCGGGATCACGCGCGAGACGCTCCCGCCCTGGGGCGGCGTGCAGATCGACAAGGACTGGGCGACCGGGGAGCCCGACGGGCTCCTCGTCGAGTGGACGTACATGCCGCTCGTCGAGCTGACGCTCCTGGCGGCGGCGCCGCGCTTCACGCTGGAGGACCGCGTCCGCGCCCTCGGCCTGTCCCAGCGCGCCTACAACGCGTGCGGCACCACGAGCACGTACGAGGGCCACGGCATCGCCGGCGAGGTGCTGGCCGCGTACGAGACCGTCGCGCGCCGGGGCGGGCTGACGGTGCGGCCCCACCTGGTCGTGAGCCCGTCGTGGGGCGCCGGCGACCCCGCCGCGGTCGCCGGAGAGCTCGACCGCTGGCGCGCGCGGATCGCCGGGCGCGGCACCGGCGACGACGTCCTGCGCGTGTCGGGCCTCTACGCCGAGGCGGGCCCGACGCCCGACAACGTCGTGCGCGCCCGCGCCCGGCCCTACACGGGCTGGGCGGGCTTCAACTTCGACTCGGCGCTGCCGCGCGCGCGCCTGCGCGAGGTGCTGCTCGCGGCGGCGCGGAGCGACATCCGCGTCGCGAGCTTCACCACGGACCTCCTGCCCCTCTACGAGGAGGTGAACCGCGAGGTGCCGATCCGCGACCGGCGCTGGGTGCTCGGGCACCTCAGCGTGCTGAGCGACGACGAGATCGGGCGCATCCGCGACCTCGGCGTCGTCTGCTCCACCCACACCAACCGCTACCTGTTCAAGGAGGGCGCGATCCTCGCCGGGCGCGTGGGCACCGCGCACGAGGACACGATCGTGCCGCTCCGGAAGCTCCGCGCGGCGGGCGTCCACGTGGCGCTCGCCACCGACAACGTGCCGGTCTCGCTCTTCCACCCCGTGTGGCACTGCGTGGCGCGCCTGGACCGCTACGCCGGCCGCGCGATCGCGCCCGGGCAGGCGCTCACGCGCGAGGAGGCGCTCCGCGCCTGCACGAACGAGGGCGCCTACCTGCTGCGCGACGAGGACCGGCGGGGCTCGCTCGAGCCGGGCAAGCTCGCCGACCTGGCCGTGCTCTCCGACGACCCGCTCGCGTGCGCCCTCGCGCGCCTGCCGGAGATCACCGCCGACCTCACGCTCGTCGGCGGCCGCGTCGTCCACGAGCGCGCGCCGTAGGCGGGCGCGCGCGGGAATTCTACCGCGGGCTCAGCTCTCGACGATCGCCGCGTGCCGATCGACGTCGCGCGGCGTCTCGGCGATCCGCGGTCGAGGTCCCAGGAACAGGACGAACGGGATCACGGCGACGAAGATCCACGCAAGGAGCCAGAAGTCGTCGATGAACGACAGAAACAGCGCCTGGCGCTGGACCATCGCGTACAGGTGCGCCCACGCCTGCCGCTCGGCGGTGACCGCGTCGGCGCCACGCGCGGCGAACATGCCGATCAGGGTCTGGTAACGGTCCCACACGGCCGGCTCGTACAGGCTCACGTGGCCCACCAGCCGTGCCTGGTGCGCCTGCGAGCCGCGCGCCAGCAGGGTCGCTACCGTGGCGATGCCGATGCTTCCGCCCGCGGTGCGGATGAAGTTGAAGAGGCCCGAGGCATGGCCCAGCTCGCGCAGCGGCACGGCGCTGAGCGCCACCGTCGACAGCGGCACGAAGGTGAAGCCGATGCCGAGCCCCTGGATGAAGCGCGGCAGCATGATCTGCCAGTAGCTCGCCTCCAGGGTGAGCGTGGCCATCAGGTACATCGCGTACGCGTTGAGCCCGCAGCCCGTCACGATGATCCAGCGCGGGTCGAGGCGGTTCATGAGGGCGCCGGCGATCGGCATCGTCACGAGGGTGGCCACGCCGCCGGGCGCCAGCACCAGTCCCGCCAGCATCGCGGTGTAGGCCATGAGGATCTGCGTGAACAGCGGCGAGAGCACCATGATCCCGTAGAACGCGATGCTGATGACGAACATCGCCGCCGTCGCCATCGCAAACGTCGGATGGCGTAGGACGCGCAGGTCCACCACGGGCTCGGCCGTGCGGAGCTCGCGGACGACCAGCAGGCTCAGCGCCGCCGCGGCGACGACGCTGAGCCACACGATGAGCGCCGAGGCGAACCAGTCCTCGCGCTGGCCCCGGTCCACCACGAACTGGAGCGCGCCGACGCCGAGCACGAGCAGGACGAGGCCGGGCACGTCGACGCGCGCCACCGCGGGCCGCTCCGTCGGCGACTCGGCGATGAAGAGCCAGGCCAGCAGCACGGCCACGGCGCCGACGGGCACGTTGATGTAGAACACCCAGCGCCAGCTCCAGTTGTCGGTGATCCAGCCGCCGAGCGTCGGCCCGATGATCGGCGCGAACATGATGCCGATACCCCACATCGCCATCGCCATCCCGCGCTGCCGCACCGGGAAGGTCTCGATCATCGTCGCTTGCGACAGCGGCACGAGCGGCCCGCCGGCCAGCCCCTGCAGGAACCGCGCGATCACGATGACGGCCAGGCTCGGCGCCGCCCCCGCCGCCGCCGAGGTGATCATGAACGCGACCGTCGCCAGAATGAAGAGCCGCTTGCGGCCGAGCAGGTCGGTGAGCCACCCGGTGATCGGCAGGCAGATGGCGTTGGCGACGAGGAACGACGTCAGCACCCAGGTAATCTCGTCCACGCCGGCCGACAGCGTGCCGCGCATGTGGTCGAGCGCGACGTTGGCGATGGTGACGTCGAGGATCACCAGGAACGTCGCCAGCATCGTCGCGATGGCGACGATCGCCCGGTGAACGCGTGGGCTCATCGCACCTCGATGACGGGGATGACCGACATGCCGGGCACGAGCAGCGCGTGCCGGTTCTGCCCCGGCTCGAGCACGAGCTTCACGGGGATGCGCTGGACGACCTTCACGAAGTTGCCGGAGGCGTTCTCGGGCGGCAGGAGCGAGAAGCGTGAGCCCGTGCCGCTCTGGATCGAGTCCACGCGCGCGCGGAGCACGAGCCCCGGGTGCGTGTCCACCCGGATCGTCGCGCGCTGGCCCGGGCGCACGTGGGTGAGCTGCGTCTCCTTGTAGTTCGCGATCACCCAGACGCTCGCGACGTCGACGACGGCGAGCAGCGGCTGGCCCGGCTGCACCACCTGGCCGACTTCCACGGTCCGCCGCGTCACCCGGCCGACGACGGGCGCCCTGACGGTCGTGTACGCGTGGTTCAGCTCCGCCTCGTGGAGGTTGGCGCGCGCCTCCTCCAGCTGCGCCTTCGCGCTGGCGGCCTCCGCCGTGCGGACCGCAACCTCCCCCCGGCGGCTCCGCGCGTCGCGGAGCGCCGCCTCCGCCTCCTCGCGCTGCCGGCGCGCCTGCGCCAGCGCCACCGCCTGGCTCGCCACCTCGGCGTCGGCCTGCGCCACCTCGGCGCGCGCCACGTCGAGCCGGCGCCGTGCGGCCTCGAGCGCGGCGCCCGCCATCTCGAACGCGCTGTCGGCGTGGTCGAACTCCTGCCGCGCGATCAGCGCGCGCCCGAGCAGCTCCGCCATCCGACCGCGGTCGAGGCGCGCGCGCTCGAAGTCCGCCCGGCGCGCCGCCACATCGGCCTCCGCGGCCTGCACGGCCGCCCGGCGCGCCAGGAGCCGGCTGCGCCGCTCGTCGCCCACGCGCTGCGCGCTCTCGATGCCGAGCGCCGCCTTCGCCGCGGTCGCCTCGGCCAGCGCGACCTGGCTCCGGGTGGACTCGTCCGTCAGTGGCACCCCGGCGGAAACCATACGCAGACGGCCCTCCGCCGCGGCCACCGCCGCGCGCGCCTGGCGGACTTTCGCCTCCAGGTCGCGCGGGTCCAGCCGCACGAGCGGCGCGCCCGCCGGCACTTCCTGGTTGTCACGCACGAGCACCGCGACGACGGTGCCGCGGACCCGCGCGCTCACCGGCGAGACGTGCGCCTCGACGAACGCATCGTCGGTCGAGACGTGGCGGTCCCAGTAACGCCACAGATGGACGCCGTACGCGCCCGCAGCCAGCGCGACGAGGGCGAGGACGGACAGGAGGAGGGCACGGCGCCGTCGGCGCCACGGGCGGGCGCGGCGAACCTCTCCAGGGTCGATCTCGCTCACGGCAGCATCCTACCCCGGACTGAGGCTGTCCTCGGGCGTCTCGAGCCGCCGAGCATGACCAACACTCACTGCAAAAATAAGGCAAGCCGAGGATGTTCTCGCCGGCCGGGGCCATCTGTCGGATGATCGTCGGTACGCAGGGCGTTGGAGTGGCGGAGGGCGAGGGATTCGAACCCCCAAGGGCCTCGCAGCCCGGTGGATTTCAAGTCCACTGCCTTACCAGTTGAGGCTAGCCCTCCGTGCATCGAGTCTCGCACACTTCCGCTGGCCCCGATGCTCGCCGAGGTGCCCGCCGCGCCCCGAGACGTACGGCCAGCAGTCAGCGAAGTCGCGCGGCTCTGCCGGACCGGTCCGCGTGACGGAGCAGCTCCGCGAGCGCGCGCGCCGTGACCATCGGCCCTTCTTTCGGGACGACGACCGGCCAGTGCTCCGATTTGACGAGGACCCAGTTGTAGTCGTCCTCGTAGCGGACGTGGTACCCGAGGCCGCGAGAGAGCCGGTGCCGGACCTGTCGCGAAGGCGCCGGCCTCAGCGTGAGCGCGGGCGGCACGGGCGCGGCCGGGGCCGCGGCGCAATCGACGAGGGTGCGCGACGGGTGCTCCGTGGTGATCCGGACGGACTCGCCGTCCGCCGGCACGGGCGCCGCGCCGACCGGACGAGGGGCAAAGCCTCGCAGCGCGAGGATGTCCGCGAGGACCTCCCCGTGGAAGGCCGCGACCAGATAGAGGCGCACGGCGCTCGCGGCGGCCCGAAACGCTTCCGGCTCGGTCACGCCCTGCGAGTAGAGACGAAGCGAGGGCACGGAGCCCACGAACGTCTGGGCCTCGCCGTCCCACTCGACGCCGACCTGGACCTCCGCCTCAATCGAGAGCCGCATCAGGCCTCCTGGTAGAGTCGCGCCCGGCCTCCCTGTGTGGCCACGGCCATCGGCTCGTGCCTCGCGGGCGCCGACGCCGCACGCGACGGAGGCACGAGCGCATTTCGCGCCGGGGCGAACAGCGGCCAGATTCCCGGAACCCCCTGGAGCGTGCACGTGCCGCGGGGCTCGAAGCGAAGTCCCGAGCCGACGACGAGATCTTTGGCGGTGGGTGACACCAGGACCTCTCCGGGATCGGCGAAGGCGGCGATCCGGGCGCCGATGTGAACGGCGTCGCCGCGAGCGGCACCGTCGGCCACCTCGCACTCACCCGCGTGCACCCCGGCGCGGACCCGGACACCGAGCCGCTCCGCGACGGCGCCGACGGACCAGGCGCACCCGATGGCCTCGACCGGAGTACGGAAGACGGCGAAAAAGCCGTCCCCGGCGGCGTCGAGCGCGTACCCGGCCCACTGCCGTACCTGGCACCACACGAGGAAGTAGTAGCGCTCGAGGAGCTGGCGCCCCGCGCCGTCCCCGGCGCCGATCACGAGCTCCGTCGAGCCAACCCGGTCGACGAAGAGCACCGCAGGCAGAACGCGCTCGGACGGCCGCGGGCCGGGCGGCACCTCACCGTGGAGCTCACCGATCCGGCGCTCACGGCTCCAGCGTCCTGCCAGCGGTTCGCAGTTCATGACCGCTGGCGTGAAGCACCAGCCGTGCCAGCGGACCTAACGGGGCGTCGCTGCAATGCTTTCTTCGCGGCGGACGTTTTCTGGGAACTCACCGGCCGACAGAACTGACTGACACAACGAGCGAACCTCTGGTGAGATTCTTGCCCGGGCGAGCGCCCGGCGGAGACAGACTCCGCGCGAGAGCCGCCTCGCCCGGATCGCATCGACGTGATTCACGCCCGCGAGCATCCGCTCCGAGAGATGCAGACGCGGCGTCACGCTGTCTCCGCGCTGTCAGCGGTGTCAGGCACTTCCGTCGCTGCGCCGTAACCGCGTGAGTTGATTCCGAATTTCCAGATACTTCACAACCCTGTGTCGCTTCACGGTGAACGCACGCGTGGGG
>MGCF01000114.1 GCA_001788495.1 Candidatus Rokubacteria bacterium RIFCSPLOWO2_02_FULL_73_56 | reverse complement strand
GAGGGGAACCTTCTCGTAGCGAACGGTGCCTCCGATTCTTCGTCCGAGCCCGACGATCCCCGTGCGTCGCTCGACGCCCTCACTCTGCTTCAGCCCGAGAACCCGTGGCAACCCATCACGGTGGATCAGGCCACGCTGGATCTGCTTGATGGTGTTGACGCAATCGCCGTGGGCAGCGCGCAGGGAAGCCACGTCATCGAGATCGGCGACGTCGCGCTCGACGCTTCCCTGATCATCTCGAACCCGAATCCAGGGGGCGAGGTCCACATCACCGGCGACATCGTCGGGACGGGTTCCCTGACGATCTTCGGGTCCGGGCACACCACGACGATCTCGGGCACCGTCAGCTTCGCGGGCGACCAGACCTACAACGACGCGATCGTCATCGACGGCAGCGTCACCATCGAGGCCGGCGGCGACCTCGTCTTTGGCTTTGATCTTCCCGGCACCATCACCGGCGCTGGCGCCGGCGACCACGACCTCACCCTGCTGGCCGGCGGGGAGGTCGTCATCACGGGGGCGGTCGGGGGCAACGGCCTCCGCAACCTGGTCGTCCAGAGCGGGCGCGGGGTGCGGTTCGACTCCACCGTCCAGCTGAACGGGAGCCTCTCGGTCACCAACGGCGGCGACGTCCGGGGTGATCAATTCATCACCACCGGAGGCCCGATCACCTTCGACACGATCCCGGCCGCGGGCCAGCCCACCACGGGCAACATCACCCTGCTGGGCGCCGTGACCACGCTGGGGGTGGCCAGCGACATCACGATCCAGCGGGCGCGCGACGTCGGCTTCGCGTCGACGGTCGATGCCACCGGGGCCGTCGCCCTGGGGACGACCGCCCCCGTCGCCGACGTCCTCCTGGGCGGAACCGTGACCGCCGGCACGACCTTCAGCAGCGCCGGGGCCGGGTTCGACAATCTCGGCGCCCCGATCTCGACCGACGGCGACCTCACGATCGACCACAGCGGGGCGGTGACGATCCGGGCCACCCTGACCGCTCAGGCGGGCGCGGTGTCGGTCACGAGCAGCGGCGGGGCGGTGGCGATCGATGCGGGCATCACGACCACCGGTGCCAGCGTGACCGTCACCAGCACCACCAGCACGGTGAGCCTGACGGCCCCGATCGCCACCGGCGGCGGCAGCGTGACCATCACCGCGGCGACGGGCATCACCAGCTCGCCGACCGGCACGATCACCACGACCGGCGCCGCCGGCGCGCCGGGCGGGGAAGTCCTGCTGCGGGTCACCGGCGCCGGGGCGATCGTGCTCGAGGGCGCCATCACGGCCAGCGGAGGCGCCGGGGCGGGCGACGGCGGCGCCGGCGGCGTGGTCACGGTGCGGGCGGCGAACGGCGCCGTCACGGTCAGCGGCATCACGGCGCGCGGGGGGGTCGGGGGGACCGGCACGGGCGCCGACGGCACCGTGCAGCTCTCGGGGTCGTCGACGATCGGCCAGCAGGGCGGCACCGCCATCGGCGCCGGGAGCCTCAAGGTCATCGCCACGGGCGGCGCCGTCACGCTCGCCAACGCCGGCAACGACGTGGCCGTGCTGGCGGTGGACCTCAGCGGCGCCTCGAGCCTGACCTACGCCGACGCCAGCGCGCTGACGATCGGCACGGTGGCCCAGGCGGGCACGGGCGCCGGCCAGCTCGCCCAGACGGTCGGCGCGGTGGCCGCCGGCAACGGCCAGGCGATCTCCGTGACGGCGCACACCCAGAACCTGACCGTCGCGGACGTCGTCACCACGCTCGCCGGTGACGTGACGCTGAGCGTGGCGGCCGGTGCCCTCGCCCTGCAGGCGGCCGTCACCACGCGGGGCGGGAAGGCCACGCTGACGGCGGCGAGCGGGATCACGAGCACGGCCGGCGGCACGGTGGCCACGACCGGCATGAACGGCGACCCGGGGACGGCGGGGGGCGAGGTGTTCCTCCTCACGACCGGCCCGGGCGCGATCGACCTCGAGGGCGGTATCACCGCCACCGGCGGGAGCGGCACCGCCGCCGGTCAGTCCGGCGGCAACGGTGGCGTGGTGAGCGTGTTCGCCGACGCGGGCGCGATCACGCTGGGCGACGTGACCTCCCTCGGCGGCGCGAGCGGCGGCGGCGCGGGGGCGGCCGGGCTCGACGGCACGGTCCAGCTCGCCGGCACGGGCATCAGCCAGCGGGGCGGGACGAGGCTCCGGGCGGGGGGCCTGAAGGTCTTCGGCCTCGGCGGTGTCCCCGTGACCCTGGCGAACGCGACGAACGACGTCGCCACGCTCGCGGCGAGCCTGAGCGCCTCGGGCCTGAGCTACGCCGACGCCAACGCCGTCACCGTCGGCGTGGTCGCCGACGCCGGCACGGGCGACGCCAACCTGAGCCAGCAGAGCGGCGTGGCTGTGGGCGGCGCCGGCCAGCCGGTGACCGTCGTCGCGGCCACCGACCTGACCGTGGCCGCAGCCATCGGCACCAACGGCGGCGCGCTGACGCTGACCGCGACGGCCGGCACGCTCGCCTTCACCGCGAGCGTCGAGACGGCCGGCGGGGCGCTCACGGCGACCGCGGCGACGGCGATCACCAGCGCCCCCGGGAGCGTGCTCGACGCGGATGGCGTGAGCGGCGCGCCGGGGACGGCCGGCGGCGAGGTCCTGCTGCGCGCCACCGCCGGGTCGATCACGCTGCAGGAAGCGATCACGGCGAGCGGCGGTGACGGCGACGAGCCGAATGCCGCCAGCGGCGCGGGCGGCGTGGTGACCCTCCTGGCGGGGGCGGGCACGCTCATGGTCGGCAACGTCACCACGCGTGGTGGCGCGCCCGGCAACGGCGGCGATGCGGGCGACGATGGGATCGTCCAGCTCTCGGCGACCGGCACGATCGGCCAGCAGGCCGGCAGCGCGATCCAGGCGTGGCACCTCAAGGTCCTCGACACGGGCGGCGCCGTGACGCTCACGAACGCCGGCAACGACGTGGACGTCCTGGCCGCACGGCTCAGCAACGCGTCGGGCCTGTCCTACACGGACGCCGACGGGCTGACGGTGGGCCGGGTGGACGCGGCCGGGACCGGGGCGGCGAACCTCGGCCTGGTCGACGGCGTGACGATCTCCGGTGCGCAGCCGCTCGGCCTCGTGACCGTCGACGGCACGCTGAACGTGCTGAAGCCGGTCGAGGTCACCGGCGCGGCGACGATCCTGCTCCACGCCCAGGGCCAGGGCACCAACATCCTGATCGACGCGACGGTCACGGCGGGCAGCGGCAACATCACCCTCCGCGCGAGCGGCTTCGTCATCCTGTCCGCGCCGGACCTCGTCACGACCGACGGCCAGGTGATCGTCGACAGCCAGGGCCAGCTCGCGCCGGGCATCGAGGTCGTCTTCACCGGCCAGGACGAGTGGACGGGGCAGGGCCCGACCGACGTCACGGGCGGCCAGCTGGAGGGCATGGACGCCCAGGGCAACCCGATCGCCGCCGCGATCTCCGCGATCCTCGTCGACCCCGTCAACCCCAGCATCGTCTACATCGGCGCGGTGAACGGCGGGATCTGGCGCACGTTCGACATCAACCGCACGATCCAGGTGGAGCCGTTCGACCGCTTCAAGCCGGCGGCGCCCGTGGTCACGAGCGCGTTCCCCTTCGCGGCGTCGCTGATCGGCGCCGACGGCGCGATCGCGGCCGGCGGCCCGCACCTCGACGTCACCGCCGGCGGCGGGAACGCCGCCCGGTCGGTCGGTGACGTCGGCAGCATCCGGTTCACGGCCACCGCGACCGGGTCCGAGTTCGACGGCCTGTCGGTGGTCTACGCCGACACCGCGGTCGCGGGCGCGGAGAGCGCCGACTACGACGGCGCGGCCAAGCGGCTGACCGTCAGCCTCCAGGACAACGTCTCCACCGCGCGCCAGGTGATCGACGCGATCAACCGGCGTCTCGGGGTGGTCGCCGAGGCGGCGGCCACCCTGCCGTTCACGGCGGCGCTGACCGACGGCGCCGGCGGGACGGCGGTCAACGCCGGCACGCCGGCGGCGGGCGCCACGGTCGTGGGCGACGCGACCACCCCGGCCTCGGCCACCTTCGGCAACATCCGGTTCACGGCCCGGGAGAACGGCGCGCAGTTCAACGGCCTCCAGGTCGTCTACGCGGGCATCCTCGGCGCCGGCGGCGTCCCGACCGCGCAGTACGACCCGGCGACGAAGCGGCTCAGCGTCTACATCCCGGCCGGCGGCTCGACGGCGCAGGCCGTCGTCGACGCGGTCGGCGCGGCGGGCGCGCTCACGGGCGGCGGGAGCTACGCCTACAGAATAGTCTTCGAGGACGGCGCCGGCGCCCACAGCAACGCGTCCGAGCCCATCGTCGTCCCGGCGCTCGCAGAGACCGACCGGCTCGTCACGCTCCGGAACCTGCCCGTCGGGCCCGACGGCACCGTGAAGCGCGTGATCTACCGGACGGCGGCCGGCGGCACGCTGTTCAGGCTGGTCGGCGGCATCCCCGACAACGCCCCCGGGCGCCTGTTCACCGACCGCACGGCCGACGCCGGCCTTGGCGACGAGCGCGAGATCGAGGTGCCGTTCCCGCTGTGGCAGCCCCTGACCGACAGCCTGCCGTCGCTGGCCATCAGCGTGCTCGCCTTCGACCCGAACGACGCGACGTACCGGACGATCTACGCCGGGACCGGGAACACGAGCAGCTCCAACGAGGCGGGCCAGCAGATCGGCGTGCTCCGGACGACGAACGGCGGCGACAGCTGGGAGATCCTGAGCGACCAGATCGCCGGCCTGAAGGTCACGGACGTGATTCCCGTGCGCGCCGGCGCGTTCATGGCGACGCTCCTCGACCCGGCCGGCGCGGCGACCACGGTGAGCGCGACCACGCTGGCCACCGTCTTCGGCGGCGGTGCGGCGGGCGTCCGGGCGACCGCGCGGTGGAGCCCGGTCGGCAACGCGAACGACCTCGTCTTCACCGCCGCCGACCCCGGCGCGGACATGAACGGCGTCAGCGTCGTGTTCGAGAACACGGTGGCCGTCGCCGGCAACGAGACGGCCGCCTGGAACGCGGGCGCCCGGCGGCTGACGGTCCAGATGAAGGCCGGCGTCGGCGGGAGCACCCCGGGGCAGATCATCGCCGCCCTCCCGCCCGCCGGCGCGCCGCTGACGGCTGCCATCGCGGCGAGCCCGAGCGTCGGCCACTTCGAGCTCGGCAGCGTCGCCGCCCGGACGACGGGCGGCCGCGCCGCGGTCGAGGCGACGGCGGCCATCACGCCGACCGCGGGCGACGGGAACGACCTGCGGTTCATCGCGCGGGAGGGCGGGGTCGCCGGCAACGGCATCACGATCGTCCTCGAGGACGGGCTGGCCGCCGGCGCGACGGCGACCTACGACGCGTTCGCGAAGCGGCTGACGATCCGGATCAAGGCCGGCCCCGGCGGCACGACGCCCGCCCAGGTCATCGCCGCCGTGGCGGACGAGATCACGCGCAATCCCCGCACGGCCGTGCGCGCCGAGCTCACGGGCAACGCGAACCTCGGGCACTTCGCGGCGGTCACGAAGATCACCGGCGGCGGCGTCGACGCCCGCCCCGCCGGCGTCGTCTTCGACGCGGGCGTCGCCACCCAGGCCATCCGCTTCGACGCGGTCCGTGGCGGGGTCGAGTTCGACGGCACGCACATCCGGTTCGTGGACGGCGCCGTCGCCGGGCAGGAGACGGCCGCCTACGACGCGGCCAACCACCGCTTCGAGATCCGCATCCAGAGCGGGGTCACGACCGCGCAGCAGGTGGTGGACGCGCTGGCGAGGGCCATTCTCGTGGCGACGGCCAGCCCGGAGTTCCAGACCGCGCCGGTGACGCGGCCCGTCGGCCTGTTCCGGAGCCTCGACGGCGGCCGGACGTTCCAGCTCATGTCCAACAACTTCACCGCCGGCAACCAGCTGCGGGGCGGCGGCGTCACCGACCTGATCGAGGTGCCGGCGCCCCTGGCGGGGAACGACGACCGCGTCGTCCTGTTCGCGGGCGTCGTGTCCAGCGACGCCGCGGACAGCGGCATCTGGCGCAGCGAGGACCGCGGCCGCTCGTGGGTCCGCGTGGACGTTCCCGCCCAGCCCTTCACCGCGACGATCGTGATCGTCGCCGGCAGCCACGCCGGCGTGACCGCCGGGGGCAGCCCGACCGCGGCCTCCACGGGGGTGCTGGGCAGCATCCGGTTCACGGCGACGAGCAACGGCGTCGCGGGCGACGGCCTGACCGTGACCTACGTGGCCGGGGTCGGCGTCACCGCCGGCAACGAGCGCATCGGCTACGACGCCGCGAACGACGAGCTGACCGTCGCCGTCGAGGTCGGCCGGACCACCCCCGCGCAGGTCGTCGCCGCGATGCCGACCCAGCCGCCGTTCGCGGCGGCGCTCCTCGACGCGGGCACCGACCCGGTGCTCAACGTGGCGGCCGCCACCGCGCTGACCATGACGACGGCCGGCGACGCGAACACCGCCGCGGTCGGCACGCTCGGCGCGCTCCGGTTCACCGCCGGCCGCACCGGGGCCGCCTTCAACAACCTGCGCGTCGCCTATCGCGACGACCCGCTGCTCGTCCCCGACACCGCGTTCTACGACCCGCAGGACAACACGCTCTACGTCAACATCACCGACGGGGTGACGAGGGCGAGCGACGTCGTCACCATCCTCGCCGCCATGGCGACCCCGTTCACCGCGCGAGTCGTCGGCGACGACACGGTCGTGGCGGGGACCACCCTCGACGTCACCGCCGGCGGCGGGCCCGGGATCTCCGCCGGCACCCTCGGCAGCGTCCGGTTCACGGCGACGCAGCCGGGGACCGCTCTCGACGGGCTCGTCGTCCGCTACGTCGACGCGGTCACCGCGGGCAACGAGCGGGCGAGCTACGCCCCGCGCAGCGGCGCGACGCCGCCGACGCTGACGGTCGCCATCGAGGACAACCGCTCCACGGCGGCCGGCGTCGTCGCCGCCGTGACGACCGTCCGCCCGTTCACCGCCGAGCTGGTCGGGGCGGACGCCCCGGTCGCGGCGGGCCCGGCGGCCGGGCCGGCGCCGGCGCTCAACGTGACGAGCCTCGGCGCGCCGGGCGCGCCGGCCACCGGGGTGCTCGCCTCGGTGCGCTTCACGGCCACGCGGAACGGCGCCGCCTTCAACGGGCTCAGCGTCGAGTACCAAAACAACGCCGACGTCACCGGCGGGAACGAGACCGCGACCTACGACGCCCGGACCAACCGGATCACGGTCCAGATCCGGAACGGCGTGACCACGGCGGCGGGCGTCGTCAACGCGGTGAACGCGATCCCCGGCTCGCAGTTCGGCGCCGCGCTGGTCGTCGGGCCGGAGGACGTCGTCGTCACCGACGGCGGGGAGCGCGGCACGCCGTACGCCGGCACGTTCGGGGCCATCCGGTTCACGGCCGCGCGGAACGGCGCCGACCTCGACACCTTCTCGGTCGAGTACGTCGCGGGCGTCGGCGTCACCGCGGGCAACGAGCGGTCGGTCTACGACGCGACGGCGAACCGGCTGACCGTGGCGATCGCGGACAACCAGACCACCGCGAGCCAGCTCATCGCGGCCCTCAACCCCCAGCGTCCCTTCACGGCCGCCCCGGACGGCGCCGACGGCACGGTCGGCGTCGCCGACTCGGGCCTGCTCGTCGTGACGACCCCCGGGGGAGCCGCGGCGTTCGCCGTCGGGACGCGCCCGCGGGTGCAGTTCACGGCGACGAAGTTCGGCGCGACCTTCGACAGCCTGCGCGTCACCTACGTCGCCGGGGCCACCGCGGGCCAGGAGACGGCCGCCTACGACCCGGCCACCCACGAGCTCACCATCCGGATCGCCGACGGGGTGTCGCTCGCGAGCCAGGTCATCGCCGCGGTCAACCGCATGCCGGGCCTGCCGTTCACGGGCGCGCTGGCCGTCACCGACGGCGTCGCCAACGACGTGACGGCGGGCGGCACCGCCGGCACCTCGGCCGGCACGCTCGGGGCCGTGCGCTTCACGGCCCGGGCCGGCGGCGCCGACTTCGACGGCCTCCGGGTCACGTACGTGGCGGGGGTCACGGCGGGCAACGAGCGGGCGACCTACACGGCGCCCGCCGCCGGCACGCCGGCGTCGCTGACCATCGCGCTCGAGCCCGGGGTGTCGACCCCGACCCAGGTCGCGGCCGCCGTCACGAACCTGCGGCCCTTCACCGCGGCGCCGAAGGCGCCCGACGCGACGAACGGCGTCGTCGTGGACGTGACGGCGCCGACGGAGGTCACGAAGGACGGCCGCACGGGCGTGGCCTCCGCGGGCGCCCTCGGCGCGATCCTCTTCACCGCCACGCGCACCGGGCCGCAGTTCAACAACCTCAGGGTCGCGTACGTCGACGGCGCGGAGCAGGGCAAGGAGCGCGCGACCTACGACCCGGCGACGAACACCCTGACGGTCCAGATCGCCGCGGGCGTCTCGAGCGCCGACCAGGTCATCGTCGCCGTGAACGCGATGGCGGCGCCCGGCTACACGGCGGCCGCGGTCGCCTCGACGACGACGGTGACCACGGGCGTGGTGGCCGCGGCGGCCGTCACGCCCGGCGTGGGCGCGCCCGCGTTCGGCCTGCTCGGCGCGGTCAAGTTCACGGCGGTGCGCGACGGCGCCGCGCTCGACGGCCTGCGCGTCGTCTACGTGGACGCCACCACGGCCGGGGCCGAGCGCGCGAGCTACGACCCCGACACGAAGACGCTGCGGGTCGCGATCGAGGACGGGCGGACGACGCCCGCCCAGGTCGTGGCGGCGCTCACGGCCCAGCCCGCGTTCACCGCTACGCTCGTGCCGGCCGCCCCCGACGCGCCCGTGAACGTCGGCGGGCCGACCGTCGTGACCCGGGGCGGCGACCTCGGCACCGCGGCCGTGGGCGACCTGGCCGGCGTGCGCTTCACGGCGACGCGCAACGGCGCCCAGTTCAACGGCCTGCGGGTCGAGTTCGTCGGCGGCGCGACGCGGGGCGGCGAGCGCGCGACCTACGACGCGGGGACGCACCTCCTCCGGGTCACGCTCGAGGACGGCCAGTCGCGCGCCAGCGACGTCCGGGCGGCCGTGAACCGCCTCGCCGCCCCGACGGCCGACTACACGGCCGCGGTCGTGGATCTGACGGCGGCGCTCGGCGTCGGGACGACCCCGACGGTGACCTTCGGCGGCGCCGTCGCCGCGAACGCGTCGGGGGTCGCGGGCAGCCTGCGCTTCACCGCGCGGCAGCCCGGCGCGGCCTTCGACAATCTCACCGTGACCTACGTGGGCGGCGTGACGGCCGGCAACGAGCGGGCGCACTACGATCCCGCGACCCGGGTGCTGAGCGTCGTCATCGAGGACGGCCGCACCATCCCGGGGCAGGTGGCCGCCGCCATCACGGACCAGCGGCCGTTCGTCGCGACGCTCGGCGGGCCCGGCGCCGCGGTGAGCACGATGCCGGCGCCGGCGGCGCTCACGCAGGTCACCGCGGGCGCGTTCGACGCGGCCTTCGTCGGCGAGCGCGAGGTGGTGGCCGGGACGACGGTGCGCGTCACGGCGAGCCGCAACGGCGCGGCGTTCAACGGGCTCGCCATCCAGTACGTCGGCGGCGTGGCGGCCGGCAACGAGCAGGCCACCTGGGACCCGGTGGCCAACCGGCTGACCGTCCGCATCGAGAGCGGCGTGACCACGGCGCAGCAGGTGGTGGACGCGATCAACCGGCTGCCGAGCCCGGCGTACGGGGCGGCCCTCGCCGACGTCACGGTCACGGTCGCGATCCGCAACGGCGCGGTCCCGACGGCGGGCGGGGCGGGCGCGCTCTCGACCGGGATCCTGGGCGGCGCGGGCGGCACCCTCCGGTTCACGGCCGTGCGGACGGGCGCCGACCTCAACGCGCTGACGGTCGAGTTCGTCAACACGGTCACGGCCGGCAACGAGCGGGCGGGCTACGAGGCGGCGACGAACCGGCTCACGCTCGCCGTCGCGAGCGGCGTCTCCACCCTGAACCAGGTCGTGACGGCGCTGGCGAACGTGCGGCCCTTCACCGCCTCCCTGGCGGGCCCGAACGTGACGGTCGTCGCCGGCGGCGGCCCGAGCGGCGCGGTCACGGCGGGCGGCGGCGCGACGACGGCGTCCACGGGCGTGCTCGGCTCCGTGCGGTTCTCGGCGAACCGCACCGGGACCGCGTTCGACGGGCTGACGGTCGAGTACGTGGACAGCGTCACGGTCGGCAACGAGACGGCGAGCTACGACGCCGCCACCAACCGGATCACCGTGCAGATCCAGAGCGGCGTCACGACCGCGAGCCACGTCGCCGCCGCGATCAACGCGATGGCGCTGCCGCCGTTCACGGCGACCGTCGTCGGCGGCGACACCGTCCCCGCCCTGAACCGGGCCGCCGTGACCGCGGGCGGCGGCGTGGCGGCGCCCGCGTCCGGGCTGGTGGAGTCCATCCGGTACACGGCCGCACGGAACGGCGCCGACCTCGACGGCCTCCGGGTGATCTACAGGCTCGCGAGGTTCGCCGGACGGGAGAGCGTCGAGTACGACGCGGTCGCGAAGACCCTGACCGTCAACCTCCAGACCGGCGTCACCCGGGTGGAGGAGGTCGTCGCCGCCGTGAACCGCACGTACGACTTCACGACGCGCGGGCTCGACGCGGGGCGGATCGTGTTCGCCGCGAGCTTCGTGCTGGAGCCGGACGGGCGCCCCTCGCTCGACCCGGCCAACGTCCACGCGACCACGGTCTACGCGGTGGTCGCGCCCCCGTCCGGCGTCAAGGGCGCGCAGCTCAACCGCGTCCTCACGTCGGCCAACACGAACGACACGCTGGGCGCCCGCGGCACGTGGACGTTCGTGGACAACGGCCCGGTCACGCTGGAGATCCAGGACGACGCGCCGACGCCGCTCGGGCTCAACCCCGGCGGCCAGTGGGGGCTGCACCTCGCCTTCGTCGCCGATCCCGGCAACCCCAACGTGTTCCTCATCGCGGGCGACACCAACGTCGCCACGCCCGGCTTCGAGCACACGCTGCAGCTCGACGGGCGCATCTTCCGCGTGGACACGACGGCCGGTACCACGACCGAGGTGGTCGGCCGGCAGGCGACCGGCTCGTTCCAGCCGACCGGGCGCGCGGCCGCCCTCCCGGACGCCGACGCCTTCACGCTCGACCCGCAGGCGGGCGGCGCGCTCGCGGCGAACGGCCGGTACTACTACCGGATCACGTACGTGAACGCCGACGGCCGCGAGATGGTCGCCTCCGACCGGATCCGCGTGGACCTCGGCGGCGGCAACCAGACCGTGCGGATCACGGCGCCGACGGGCTTCCCCGCGGGCTCGAACGTGGTCGCCTGGAAGGTCTACCGGACGTGGAACGTCGGCGTCACGCCCGCGGCGTTCCCGGGCGGAGCGGGCCTGGACGCGCTGCCCGACGGCGAGTACCACCTGGTCGCCGAGCGGCGCGTGGCCGACGGCGCGTCGGTCGACGACGCGATGTCGGACGCGGCGCTCCTGACCGAGCCGATCCTCTGGGACCGTCTGCAGAACGCCCCGGCGGACCTGCTGCCGAACACCACGGCGACCGCCGCGAACCTCGGCGGCGCTCTGGCCGCCGGCACGTACCGCTATCGGATCTCGTTCGTCGCCGCGGACGGCCAGGTGAGCTCGCCGTCGCCGGAGTTCTCGGTCGTCGTCGGCGGCGCCGACGACGCCGTCGTCCTCACCAACCTCCCGGAGGGTCCGGCGGGCACGGTGGGCCGCATCATCTGGCGGACCAAGCTGAACGGCGAGATCTTCCACCAGCTGCGCCGGGACCCGCTCGGCCCGACGGTCCCGGTGCTCGCGACGCGGATCGTCGACCTCGCCGCCGACGCGACGCTGCCCCCGGCCCGGGTCCTCACCAGCGTGTACGCGCCGCCGAGCGTGGCCGGCATCACCGTCAGGTTCTTCAACGTCCCCGTGGGGCACGCGTCGTTCCCGGCGGGCGGGCAGCTCGTCCCCGGCCAGACGTACATCTATCGCATCGCCTACCTCGCGGGCGCCAGCTTCGACGGGCTCGGCCAGCGCACCGTGGACATCCCCGTGACCGTGCCGGGAGGCCGGAACTTCGCCCAGCTCGAGAACGTCCCGAACGGCCCCGACGGCACGACGCACAAGGCGATCTTCCGCACGGTCGCCGGCGCCGTGGCGACCAACGGCGGCACGGTCTTCCGCTACACCGGCGCCGCACTGGGCAACGCCACGGCGAACATCAACGACAGCGGCGTCTCGGACGCCGGGCTCGCCTGGAGCCTCGTCGAGCAGCCGCCGGTCTACGTCACGGGGACGGCGCCGCACTCCGACGCCCGGACGATGGTCTTCGACGGGGCGGGCAACGTGCTCCAGGCCAACGACGGCGGCCTGGCCCGTCTCGTGAACCCGCACGGGCCGCCCTCGGCGCGGTACTGGCAGGTCCTCGGCGGCAACCTGGCGCTGGGCGAGCTCTACAGCCTGGGCTACGACCCGCTCAACGACACCTTCATCACGGGCGCCCAGGACGCGGCCTCCCAGCAGCAGCTGGTCAGCGACTCGGCCGGCGACTTCCTGACGGTGGGCGCCGGCGACGGCAACACGTCGCTCGCGGGGCTCGACCTCCGACCGTTCGTCCTGCTGCCGCCCGCCGGCCCCGACACGGGCGCGGGGACCATCGACGTGACCACGGTCGCCCCGCCCGTGGCCGGCGCCACCGGCGGGCTGGATGCCCTGCGCGCGGTCGGCGAGCTCAACCCGGCCGGCCCGAGCAACGCCATCGTGCTCGTGGCCAACCGCGGCGGCGCGGACCTGAACAACCTGACCGTCTCGGTCCAGGACATCGGCGTGGGCCCCGTCCACGTGTCCTTCACGGCGGGCGCGACGCCGACCCTCGGCATCCAGCTGACGGCCGGCACGACGGCCGATCAGGTCATCGCGCTGATCACCACCGAGGGCACCTTCACGGCGGCGCGCGGCGCCGGCGACGCGAACCACGACGGCAGCGGGACCTTCGCCGGCGGCGACACACCGGCCGTGACGGCGGGAGGCACGAACGGCGCGAAGGCGACGCTGGTCGTGCCCGCCAGCGGGGCCGGCAACAACGCGATGACCTTCGAGGCCGCCGTCGTCGGCGCCCGGTGGAACGGCGTGACGGTCCGGTTCGTGGACCACGCGGAAGGGACGGAGACGGCCAGCTACAACGCGCAGACCCGGACGCTGCTCGTCAGCGTCCGGACCACCGTGTCCACCGCCAACGACGTGCGCACGGCGGTCAACGGCCCGGCCGGCTCGACCTCGACCGAGGCGTACTTCTACACGACCAACAACGACTTCCGCTTCTTCTTCGTCAAGCACTACAACGACCAGAACGTCAACCTCACCTTCGCCGACGGCCCCCACCTGGCTGCGGACTCCCTGCGGGTGAGGCTGGCGGGCATGGACGCCGAGGAACGGAGCGAGTTCCGGATCCCGCTGCCGATGGCCCTGAGCCCGGTCGATGCGCTCCGCCTCCTGGTCGGCAACCGCGGCCTCTACGAGAGCTTCGACGGCGGGCAGACGGTGACGCGCATCCGCGCGCCGCAGCCGAGCGGGTTCCCGATCACGGCGCTGGCGTTCGGCGTCCGGGCCGCCGACGGCACCGACGCCTCGGACGTGATCTACGAGGCGCGGGAGAACCGGATCGCCGTGCGACCCGCCGGCGTCGGGCCCAACAACCTGGTCAACAGCTTCGGCGCCGAGGTCAGCATCGCGAACGCCGGCCGCATCACGCGCCTCGTCGTCGACCCGTCGAACTGGCGGATCGCCTACGCGATCGACGACGCGCACGTGTACGCCACCACCGACGGGGGCACCACCTGGGCGGACATCACCGGCGCGGCGGCCCGCAGCGGCGCGCTGCCGGTCGAGCGCGTGCGCGGCCTGGCGCTCGCGAAGGTGACCGCGCCCACCGCGGGCCCGTCGCTGTCCATCACGCTCGGCGACGGCAGCACCTTCGGCGTCGACCTGACCGCGGCGCACACCGTCCAGGACGTGATCACGGCGATCCAGGACGCCTCCAGGCTGGGCGGCGTGGGGCCCGTGCGCGTGAACGTGACCCTCCAGGGCGCCGACCACCTGCGGCTGGCCACGGCCGACGCCACGGCCTTCACGCTGGTGCGGCTCAACAGCTCGCTCGCCCTCGAGGACCTCGGCTTCCTCGCGGCGGGCGCGCCCCGGCGCGACAGCGGCGTCGGCGGCGTCATCGACGGGGCGGTCCTCCGCGGCACGCTCGCCGCCGTCCGTGGGGACACGCTGCTGAGCCTCCTGAACGACGGCCGCGGCGTGCGCAGCGACCAGCGCCCGGTGGATGTGCTGCTGGTGGGGGTCAACGACGGGGTGTTCCGGGCGATCAACCCCGTGGGCGACCCGTCGAACAGCGACGGCTATCCGTCGTCCCTCCCGGCGAGCATCGTGACCGGCACCCTCCTGTCCGCGGGGCCCGACAACGACGTCACGTTCACGGCGCGCAACCAGGCCGTGGAGTTCGTGGACGTCACGGTGCGCTACGAGGCCGGCGTGGCCGCGGGCCTCGAGACCGTCGCGTGGGACGCCCCCACGCGGACGCTCACCTTCCGGGTCAACGCCGCGACGACCGCCAGGCGCATCGTCGAGGTGCTCGAGGCGAACGCCGCGGTCTCCGCGCTGTTCGCGGCGAAGCTCGCGCGCTTCGACACGACGGCGCCGGCGCTCCCGGACAGCCCGATCCGGGAGAGCAGCGGCGGGGGCGCGATCCAGCCGGCCGCGACGGTCGTCCTGCGCGGCGGCGTCAACAACCTCACCTGGACGGAGCTCGGCCTCGGCCTGCCGAACATGCCGATCAACGACATCCAGTACGCGCCGGAGACGACGATCGTCGACGGCCGGACGGTCGGCGGGACGCTCGTCGTGGCGACGCTGGGCCGCGGGGCGTTCGAGCTCGAGGGCGCCGCGGCGCTCCTCGGCCGCGAGGCCGTCCTCACGGTCCGCGGCAACGACGGGGACAACGAGCTCGGGCTGAAGCTCGACGCCGTCAACCCGCGCCTGGTCAACGTCATCGTCGACGGCGCGGTCGTCAGCAGCCAGCAGCTCACGACGATCGAGCGCATCGTCGTCGAGGGCCGCGGCGGCGACGACCGGCTGCAGATCGACAGCCGCGTCCGGGTGTCGGGCGGCATCCGCTACGACGGCGGAACGGGCACCGACGGCCTCCTGATCGTCGGCCAGGACGGCGACGCGGTCCTGACGGGCGGCGCGGGCGCGGCGGGCGTCATCCGGATCGGCGGCGAGTTCGGCATCGTGCTCACCGTCCGGTACGAGAACGTCGATCCGAGCGAGCGCCAGCTCGACGTCCCGGGCGGCGTGCTGGGGGCGTTCCGCTCCGGCCTGAACTCGCTGGCGCTGGTGAACCAGCTCGGCGACGCGCTCGGCTCCCAGAACATCGCGATGGTGCCGGCGCTCGGGCAGGCCGTCAGCGGCAACCATCCGCCGGTGCGGCCGGTGCCGCTGCCGCCCGGCCAGGCCGGCGCGACCTTCGGCGACCTCGTGGCGCAGGAGGCGGAGCGCGCGGCGGCGGCGGCCGAGCGCGAGCGCCTGGGCCTCCCGGAGGTGGCGAAGCGGGGCGGGCGGGCGGCGGCGCTGACTCCGGTGACGAACCCCGACACGCTCATCGGCCGGCTGCTCGCCGGCGTCCTCGACCAGATCGGCGTCAGCATCGACAGCCCCGCGGCCCTCCGCCAGGCGCTCGACGACCTCGACGCCGTCCCGGACAACGTGACGCTCATCGAGGACGCCGCCGGCACCCGGTTCGACATGACCGTGGTCACGTCGTTCAGCGGCCGGCCGGGCCTCGACCTCTCGCTGCTCGGCGGCCTCGTGTCCATCCGGGGCTCGATGGAGCTGAGCCTCGACATGGTCGTCCACATGCTGGTCGGCGTGGACGACGGCGGGTTCTTCGTCGACACGGAGGCCTTCGGCGGGCCCGAGATCGAGGTGACCCACATCACCATCGGCGCGCTGAGCGGGGCGGGCGCCTTCGGGTTCATCGAGCTCCAGCTGACGAACGCCACCGTCACGATCGATCCGGCCGTGCGGCTCGGCCTCGACCTGCACGACCCGCGCGTCGACGCGCTCACCGGCGAGGCGCCCGGCAAGCTCCGGCCGCACGAGCTGGCCGACTTCGACGCGAGCAACTTCACGCTCGCGGTCGAGGGCAACCCGGCCGCGACCGACGTGGTCTTCGCGGGCACGTTCGGCGTCGCCGCGCTGCTCCCGGGCCTGAGCAAGCCGCTCACCCTCGTCGACGTCGGCCTGATCTTCTCGTGGGAGGACATCGCCAGCCCGCTCGACTTCGACATCGCCCCCGCGCCCGGGGACCCGATCGCCGAGCTGCTGGTCGAGCTCCTCGACGTCGACCTGCAGCAGGTGTTCCTCGACCTCCTCGGGCACATGGACAGCCTGGGCGACGCGATCCTCGGCATCGACGCCCTGGACCAGCCGTTGCCGCTCATCGGCCTCAGCGTGAACCGGCTCCTGGTGGGCCCGAGCTCCCCGGGCATCGGCGACCTGCTGAGGCTCCACGACGCGGTGGAGGCCTACTTCGACGCGCGCACGGCGGCGAGCGAGTCGCCCTCGCTGCGCGGGTTGTTCGACGTCGTGCTCGGCGAGACCCAGCGGAAGATCCAGGGCTCGGGCATCGGCGCCGCCCTCGTGACGGAGGGCGGGCGGATCGAGCTGCAGTTCCAGATCGCCGTCCGCATCAACCCGAGCTTCGACTTCGACCTGAGCTTCGACGACGTGCTCGGCGGGTCGCTGGTCGCGGTGACCGCCGCCGCCGAGATCCACCTCGAGGCCGACTTCGAGTTCAACGTGGTCTTCGGCCTGAACCTCTCGAACCTGCTGACGAGCGGGCTCAGCGCGGCGGACGCGTTCGTCGAGATCGAGCATATCGGCGCCACGATCACCATCGACGGCAGCGCGATCGACCTGGGCCTGGCCGTCGGGAGCTTCGCGGCGGGCGTCGACAACGGGCGGATCTTCCTCCAGGCCGGCGCCGACGTGGCCTTCGCGCCGACGGCGCCGGCCGTGGACGGGCGCATCACGCTGCCCGCCCTGATCGCGACGCCGATCGGCAGCCTCTTCGCGATCACGCCGAGGGCCGAGCTGCACGTCGACCTGCCGTTCACGGCGTCGCTGACGAGCGATCCGATCGCGGGCTTCCCGTTCGCGGCGGAGGGCAACTTCCGGATCATCGTCGACTCGCAGAACCTCTTCGGCCCGGTCGCGCCCGAGCTCGTCATCGAGTTCGGCGGCCGGCTCGACGCGTTCGGCCAGCACCTCCAGGGCCAGTTCCGCCTGCGGAAGACCACCGAGGGCGCCGCGACCGTGATCATGGTGACGGCGCGGGACGTCGAGCTGACGCTGACGGCCGGGCCCACGCGGATCGTCGAGCTGGCCAACGGCCGCGGCGCCTTCAAGCTCACCGCGCCGACGACCGGGCCCGAGGCGTCGCCGGGCGGGCTCGCCGGGACGCTGTCGATCGACCTGGTGGCCGGGCCGGACATCGACGGCTTCGAGGTGAGCGGCACGTTCGGGCTCACGCTCAACCAGACGACCCTGGCCGTGACGGAGATCGACGGCGTGACGGTCGACATCCCGGCCGGTCCGTTCCTGCGCGTCACGGTGACCAACGGCCACCTGGCCCTCGCCGGCTTCGTGTACCTCGACGGGAACTTCGCCTTCGAGCAGCTCCCGCATCGCGTGGTGGGCCTGAGTGGCGGCGGGTCGGCGGACGTCGATCTCGTCACGGTCGGCGGCAGCGACCTCGGCGCGTTCGTCGGGATCAACGGTCCGTACTTCACCGATCTCGACGGCAACGGGGTGCCCACGGGGGCGGACGCCAACGGCAACGGCCTCATCGACCCGAGCGAGTCGCAGGAGCTGAACGGCACGGCGCTCGGCCTGGCGCTCCGTCAGGTGGAGTTCGGGATCGCCATGATGAGTCCCGTCATCGATCCGCTGGTGCTCACGCCGCCGACCGATCTCCGGAAGTGGCTGGCGCTCCGGGCGAGCATCGGCGAGGCGCGCGTCGTGGGCGTCGAGGGCCTCACCGTGGCGGTGAGCGACTTCCACCTCGACGTCAACCGCGGGAGCGGCCTGAACGGCGCCGAGGCGAACACGACGGTGGTGGACTTCGCGGCCGCGCCCCTCACCGTGAACACCGGGGGCGGCAACACCGAGGTCATCGACTTCGACGGCGCCCAGGGGAGCCTGCTCCGCGCGGCGGGCACGGTGGACCTGGCCGTCCTCGGCTTCGTGTTCCTCGACGGCAGCTTCGCCTTCGAGAAGTCGGAGACGGCCTCCGTCACGGTCACCGACGGCACAACGCCCTCGACGGTGCAGGTCGAGCGCCTCACCGTCGGCGCCACCGGCGTGAACGCCTTCGCCGGCGTCAACGGACCGGCCGGCAACGACGGCGCGATCGGGCTCGAGCTGACCGGCGTGGAGTTCGGCCTGGCGCTCCTCAAGGCCAGGGCGCCGGCCGCCGGCTTGACGCCGACGGACCTCCGCACCTGGACGGCCCTGACGGCGAGCGTGGGCAGCGTGCACTTCGTCGGGATCGACGGCCTGACGATCGGCGCGACCGGACTGCACGTGGACGTCAACTCGGGCGGCGGCACGCTCAACGGCGCCGCCAACACCACGGTGGTGGACTTCGGCGCGGCGCCGATGGACGTGGCGACGGGCCCGAATCCCGGTGACTTCGTCACGCTCGACTTCGACGGCGCCGCGGGCACGCTGATCCGCGCCGAGGGCACGCTCGCGCTGGACGTCTACGGCTTCTTCCAGGTCAGCGGCAACTTCGCGTTCGAGAAGAGCACGACGACGGTGCAGGTGGTCGGGGACGCCGAGCCGATCAGCGTGCAGGCGCTGCGAATCGGGGCCAGCCACGTGGACGCCTTCGCCGGCCTCAACGGCGGCACGCCCGCCGCGGTCGGGCTCAGCCTGCACGACGTGGGCTTCGCGCTGGCGCTGCTGAGCCGGACCCGGCCGGCCGCGCCCGCCGTGCCGACCGACCTCAGGACGTTCACGGCGCTCCGGGCGACGGTCGGCAGCGCCACGTTCCTGGGCATCGACGGGCTGACCGTCGGCGTGACGGACCTGAGCATCGAGATCAACCAGGGCGGCGGCACGAGCAGTGCCGGCGCGAACAGCGCGGTCGTCGACTTCGCCACGACGCCGCTCGCGGTCAACACCGGCGGCGGCAACTCGATCACGCTCGACTTCCCGGGCGCGGCCGGGACCCTCTTGCGGGCGAAGGGCACGATCGAGCTCGGCGTGTTCGGGTTCTTCTTCGTGAGCGGCACCTTCGAGTTCGAGAAGCGCTCGACCCAGGCGACGCTCCCCGGCGGCACGGCGCCCGTCGCCGCCGACCTGCTGACGCTGGGCGCGACCGGCGTGAGCGCCTTCGCGGGCGTCAACGGGCCGGCGGGCACCCCCGGCGCGACCGGGCTGGCGCTGACCGGCGTGGACTTCGCCTTCGCCCTTCTCGAGGCCAAGGCGCCCGCGGCCCCCACGGTGGTGACGGACCGCCGCAGCTTCGTCGCCCTGAAGGCCGCGGTGGGCGGCGCCAGCTTCCTGGGCCTCGACGGCCTGACGCTGGACGTGCTGAGCGCGGCGGTGCAGATCAACCGGGCGAGCGGCGTGCTCGATCCCACCCCGGAGGCGCCGGCGAGCGGCGACGAGGTCGCGGCCGTCGCGCTCGACTGGACGGCGGCGCTCGCCACGCCGCTGACGGTTGCCGGTCAGACGATCGACTTCACCGGCGACTTCGTGCGGGCGACCGGCGTCGTGGACATCGACCTCTTCGCCCTCGTGTCCGGCACGGTCGGCTTCGCCTTCGAGTCGCAGCGGGTGGACGTGGACGTCGACGCCGACGGCACCTTCACGCCGGGCGTGGGCGGCGACCTCCACAACGCCAGCCTGGTCACGCTGGGCCTGAGCGTCACGGACGTCTTCATCGGCGTGCCGGGCGTGGGCTTCCGCGTCACGGGCGGCCGGCTCGCGCTGGCGTCGCTCACGCCGGGCACGCTGGCGCCCGGCTCGACGGACACGCGCAGCTGGCTCGCGATGACGGCCGACATCTCGGGCGCCGGCTTCGAGGGCATCCCGGGCCTGACGCTGACCGCGACCACGCTGTCCGTCCAGGTCAACCGCGCCGCCGGCGTGTTCGACGGCGACGGGGCGGGGACGGTCAGCCAGCCCGTCAACGCGGTGGCGCTCGACTGGACGCGCGCCGTCGATCTCGAGGAGAACGACGCGGTCTTCGCGCCGGACCCGGTGGTCGCGACGATCGTGACGCTCGGCGGGTCGTCGCAGCTGACGATCGATCACGACGGGGAGCTGCTCCGCGTCGTCGGCCAGCTCGCGGTCGACGTGGTCGGCTTCGTGACGGGCTCGGCGACCTTCGAGCTGGTCATGCGCACGGTGGACGTGGACGTCGACCACGACGGCACCCGCGACCTCGACGACGCGACGCTGCTGACCTTTGGCCTCAGCACCCTGAGCCTGACGGTCGGCCTCTCCGGCTTCGGCGTGTCGATCACCGGCGGCTCGGTGGGCATCGCGGCGCTGGCCCCGGCCTCCACGCTCGACACGCGGCGGTGGCTGGCGGTGCAGGCGAGCGGCCTCGGCGCCTCGCTCAACGTGGGCGGGCTGCTCGGCGCCTCGCTCGGCAACGTCGTCATCCAGGTGAACCGCGGCACGGCGACCCTGCCGGCGACGACGCAGGCGCTGAACTGGACGACGGCGCTCGACCTCGACGGCGACGGGCTCTTCGGCGAGGCCGCGGACGACCGCCTGGTGGTCGCCAGCCAGATCCTCACCCTGACCGGCGACGCGCTCGTGGTCAGCGGCGACCTGAACAACCTCGACATCGCCGGGCTCGTCAGCGGGAGCGCGCACTTCGAGGTGCAGCGCGAGGTCGTGGACGTCGACGTCGACGGCGGCGGCTTTGCCCCGGCCCCGGGCGGCGACCTCGACAACGCGGTCCTCCTGACCTTCGCGCTGACCAACATCCAGCTGGCGGTCGGCGTGTCGGGCTTCGGCGTGGCCATCACGGGCGGCAGCGTGCGGATCGCGACGCTGGCGCCCGCGGACCCGTCGGACACGCGGCGCTGGATGGCGCTCCAGGCGAGCGGGATCGGCGCGACCCTGTCGCTGCCGGGCGTGACGGCCTCGGTCGTCAACCTCGTCGTGGAGGTCAACCGCGCCAGCGCGACGCTGCCGGCCACGGCCACGGCGCTCGACTGGACGACGGCGGTCGACCTCGACGAGAACGCCGGGGCGTTCGGCTTCGACCCGGTGAGCGTGGGCGGCTCCGCGATCACGCTGACGGCCGACGTCCTGAAGGTGGCGGGCGACCTGACCGGGCTCAACATCTTCGGCCTGGTCACCGGGGCCGCCCGGTTCGAGGTGACCCGCGACATCGTGGACGCCGACGTGGACGGCGTGCCCGGCTTCACGCCGACGACGCCGGGGTCCCCGACGACGCTCCGCGACCTCGACAACGCCGTGCTGATCACCTTCGGGCTCAGCCTGGACGAGGCGCTGCCGACCGATCCAGAGACCTTCTCGCTGGCGGTGGGCGTGGCGGGCTTCGGCGTGACGATCTCCGACGGCACGGTGCGGATCGCGGCCCTCGCCCCGGCGCCCGGCGCCGTGGTGGACCCGCGCCGCTGGGTGGCCGTCCAGGCCGAGAACCTCGCCGCCTCGCTCACGCTCCCGGGCGTCACGGCGGACATCGCCAACGTCGCCATCGAGCTCAACATGGCGAGCGGCGTGGTGACGGCGCCGAGCACGCCGCCGACCCCGCTCGACTGGACGACGGCGCTCGACCTCGACGAGGGCGGCGCCTTCGTGGCCGGCGAGCCGGCGGACGCCGTGATCGTGCTCGGCGCGCCGATCACGCTGACGGGCGAGCGGCTGGCCGTCACCGGCGACCTGACCAACCTCGACATCCTCGGCGTCGTGACGGGCAGCGCGCACTTCGAGGTCGTCGTCCGCCGGGTGGACGTGGACCTGCCGGCCCCGGCGACGGACCTCGTGAACGCCTCGCTGCTGACCTTCCGGCTCAGCGACCTGCAGCTCTTCGTCGGCGACCCGAACGGCGTGCACTTCGAGATCGACGCCGGCTCGCTGGCCCTCGCCGCGCTGAAGCCGCTGGCCCCGACGGGCGGCGCCACCGACACGCGCAGCTGGCTGGCGCTGAAGGGCGCGGTGGGCAGCGCCACCTTCGACGACGGCGGCATCGATGGGCTCGCGATCAGCGTGCTCGGCGTGACCTTCGAGATCAACACGGCGAGCGGCGTCTTCGACCCGACGCCGGCGGCCGGCGACGAGGTGGCGGCGCAGGCGCTCAACTGGCGCGCGGCGCTGGACCTCGACGACGACGGGACGTTCGGCGAGGACGGCATCCCGTCCGGCGAGCCGACGAGCGACCTGCTGGTCGTCGCGGGCGTCACGATCGACTTCACGGGCCCGGTCCTGGGCGCCTCCGGCGTGCTCTCGCTCGACGTGTTCGGCCTGGTGCGGGGCAAGGTCGGTTTCCAGTTCCAGAGCCGGACGGTGGACGCCGACGTCGACGGCGGCGCCTTCGCGCCGGCGCCGGGCGGGGACCTCGACGACGCGACGCTGACCACGTTCGCGCTCCGGATCCTGCCCGACGACGGCGACGCCGGGAACGGCTCGGAAGGGCTCTTCATCGGCGCCCCGGGCATCGGCTTCTCGATCGCGGAAGGCACGCTCGCCCTGGCCACCCTCCGGCCGGCGGATCCCGCCGACACGCGCAGCTGGTTGGCACTCGGCGCCTCGCTCGAGGGCGGGGCGTTCGTGGGCGTGGACGGGCTGACCGTCGTCGTCAACAGCCTGGGCGTCGAGATGAACCGCGGCGCGGCCACGGCCCCGACGCCGGTGCCGGCGGCGCTCGACTGGGCGACCGCGCTCGACCTCGACGGCGACGGGACGTTCGGCGAGGCGACCGACGACGCGCTCACCGTCGGCGGCTTCACGATCGACTTCACCGACGACCGGCTGCGCGCCACCGGCGAGATCGCCTTCGACGTCTTCGGCTTCGTCAGCGGCCAGGCCGGGTTCGCGTTCGAGAGCCGCACGGTGGACGTGGACCTCGACGGCAACGGCACGCGCGACCTCGACAACGCGAGCCTGGTGACCTTCGCGCTGACGATCGACGACGTCTTCGTCGGCGTGCCCGGCGGCGTCGGCATCCGGGTGGGCGGCGGCGTGCTCGTGCTCGCGGCGCTCAGGCCGGCGCTGCCCGCGAGCGGCCCCGCCGATCCGCGGTCGTGGCTGGCGCTGACGGCCGAGATCGAGGACGGCGGCTTCGTCGGCGTGGAGGGCCTGACGCTGACGCTGGTCGAGCTGACCGTCGAGATCAACCGCGGCTCGACGACCGCCGGCACCATCCCCGGGCTCGACTGGACGACCGCGCTCGACCTGAACGGCGACGCCGTCTTCGGCCAGGACGGCCCCGACGACCTCATCGTCGAGGACGTGGACGGCGTCGACCACCCGATCGCCTTCACGGGCGACGTGCTGCGCGCCTCCGGCCTGGCCGAGATCGACCTGTTCGGCTTCGTGTCGGGCCAGATCGGGTTCGCCTTCGAGACGCGCACGGTGGACGTGGACCTCGACGGCAACGGCACGCTCGACCTGGACAACGCGACGCTCACGACGCTGTTCCTCGAGATCAACCCGAACGACGACGGCCACGAGCTGTTCCTCGGCGTCAACGGCGTGGGCTTCGCGATCGACCACGGCACGCTGGCCGTCGCGATCCTCAAGCCGGCGCTGCCGGCGGTCGGGCCGGCCGACCCGCGGTCCTGGCTGGCGGTGTCCTCGACGATCGCGGGCGCCGGTCTCGTCGGCGTCGACGGCTTCACGCTGACGGCGCACACGCTCCAGATCGAGATCAACCAGTCCTCGGGCACGCCCACGCCGCCGGCCCCGCTCGACTGGGCGACAGCGCTCCGCTTCGCCGACGCCGGCGCCTTCGGCGACGACCTCGTCGTGGGCACGGGCCCGAGCGCGGTGACCTTCGCGATGAACGGCCCGCTGCTCCGCCTGTTCGCGTCGGCCACGGTGCAGATCGACGGCTTCGTCTACGTCAGCGGGAACTTCGCCTTCGAGAAGGGCGCCGACCTCTTCGTGACGCCGGTGGGCGCGACCGCGACCACGCGCGTGTCGGCGCTCAGGATCGGCGGCAGCGGCATCAACATCTTCGTGGGCATCGGCGACCCGGACGAGAACGGCGACGGCCGCTTCGACGGCGCCGACGATCCGGGCGCCAACGGCGCGCTCGGCGTGGCGCTGCAGAACGTGGAGTTCGGCCTGGCCCTGATGCGGCCGGTGGTGACGGCGCCGGCGCCGGCCTCGACCAGGAGCTACTTCGCGCTCAAGGCGCGGGGCAGCGCCTCCCTGGTCGGCATCGAGGGCTTCACGCTCGCGGGCACGCTGCAGGTCGAGGTCAACAGCGCCAGCGACAGCGCCACCCCGGGCGTGCTGATCCCGGTGGTGGACTTCACGCGGCTGCCGGGCGGCAAGCTCGGCATCGCGACCGGCCCGGCCCCGGCGCCCGTGATCGATCTCGCCTTCTCGGGCCGGCTGCTCCGCGCGTCGGGCTCGGTCACGATCCAGATCGACCAGTTCGTGTTCGTCACGGGGAGCTTCGCCTTCGAGCAGGGGGCGACCCGGAACGTGACGCTGGCCGACGGCACGCACCGCGACGTGACGCTGATGACGCTCGGCGCCAGCAACGTGCGCGCCTTCGTGGGCGTCGGCGGCCCGTACTGGGTGGACAGCAATGCTGACGGCCTGATCACCGGCGCCGACACGCCGGCCGCCGACGGCGCCATGGGGCTGGCCGTCACCGTGGACTCGTTCGGCCTGGCGCTCATGAAGCCGACCTCGCCCGGCGCCCCCGGCGCCCCGGCCATCGTGGCCCCGGCCGACCGGCTCGTCAGCTTCTTCGCCCTCAAGGCCGTGGGCTCGGTCGAGCTGGTCGGGATCCAGGGCCTCACGGTGTCGGTCCAGCAGCTCACGATCGAGATCAACGAGTCGCGCGGGCCTCCCGGCTCGATCCCGGCCCCCGTCAACTTCGTCACCACCTTCGGGCCGAGCGGCCTCAGCGTCCGCACCGGCCCCGCCCCGGCCGACCAGATCTTCCTCGCCTTCACCGGCCGCTTCGTGCGCGCCACCGGCTTCGTGACCCTCACCATCGGCGAGTTCGTCCACGTCAGCGGCGCCTTCGCCTTCGAGAAAGGCTGGGAGCTGGACGCGACGCTGGTCGGCGTGCCCGGCACCACGCGCGTGAGCCTGCTCAAGATCGGCGCGAGCAACGTCAACGCGTTCGTGGGCATGGGCGGCCCGTACTGGGTGGACGAGAACGGCGACGGCGTGATCGACGGCGCCGACACGCCGGCCACCGCGGGCGCCATCGGCGTCACGCTCAGCGACGTCGAGTTCGGCCTGGCCCTCATGAAGCCGGTCTCGGCCACGCCGGCCACCCGCAGCTTCTACGCGCTCAGGGCCACCGGCTCGGTCGAGCTGGTCGGAGTGACCGGCGTCACGCTCTCGGCGACGGGCATGACGGTCGAGGTCAACGGCTCGAGCGACTCGGCGGCCGCGCCCGGGACGCCGGTGCCGGTGGTGGACCTCACGAAGTTCGACGCCGACGCCAACGGCTCGCCGGACGGCTTCCTGGTCGTCCCGACCGGCCCGGCCTCGTCGATGCCGCTGGCCTTCGACCAGCGCCTGCTGCGCGCCAGCGGCCGGGTGACCCTGGGCGTCACGGGCGTGAGCATCGCCGCCGACATCTTCTTCGAGCAGGCGACGCGCCCGAACGGCACCACGGCCATCAAGATCGCCGTCGGCGACCTCGACTTCTCGCTCGGCGACCCGCCGGTGTTCAGCCTGCAGACGGGCTCGGCGGCCGACCGCGCGACCCCGGGCATCCAGACGCCGAACGGCCTGATCTTCGTCAACAACGCGGGCGTGGCCGCCGAGTTCACCCTCACGGGCCTCGGCTTCAGCCTGGGCGACACGACCTTCGGCGTGGCGCTCACCAACGTGGACCTCGGCGTCGCCATCAACACGGCGGCCACGGCGGTGAACGAGACGTTCGCGATCCCGGGTCTCGACGCCAACGGGCAGGACGACGACCACGACGGCACCGTGGACGAGGCCGGCGAGCCCGCCGTGCTCACGCTGCCGGCCGGCCCGTACTTCCGGCTGACGGCCACCGACGTGGACCTCGTGATCTACGTGGGCGGCACCGCCTTCACGCTCGAGGGCAACTTCCAGTTCGAGCAGATCACGCTCGGGGTCGGCCCGGCGGCGCCGAAGGTCGTGCGCGTCGCCGCCACCGACGTCCACGTCCTGTTCGACGGCGGTCTCCTCGGCAGCGTCGAGCTGACCGACGGGCAGGGCGCGCTCATCATCACGCCGGCGACGGTGGGCGTGGCCAACTCGGGCGGCGTGGCGGGCGTGTTCCGGGGCACCTTCGACATCCAGACGCCCGGCGACTTCCTGCAGGTCGGCAGCGACGTCACGCTCGGCATCAACACCACGAGCCAGGACGTCAACGAGACGGTCACGGTGGCCGGCCAGGCGATCCGCGTCCAGGTCGCCCGGGAGACCTTCGCGCTGAGCCTCACGGACGTGAGCATCTCGTTCGGCGACTTCCTGAGCCTGACCGGTGACTTCACGGTGATCAGCCAGGACACCGACGGCGACGACGTGAAGGACAAGTTCTTCTACGGCGCCGCCGACGTCGAGATCTTCCTCGGGCTGGGGCCCTACCGGCTCGCCGACGACTCGGTCAACCCGGACGCGATCGGGATCCTGGTCACCCAGGCCAAGGTCGGCGTCGTCAAGTTCCTCAACGACGAGGCCAACCAGACCGACGACACCTTCGCGCTCTTCGCCTACGGCCGCGCGGGCCTGGTCGGCCTCGACCCGCTCACGGTGACGGGCACGCTGCGCGTGCTCATCAACCAGACCGGGCGCCCGGTGACCGACGCCGTCTCGCTGCCCGACGACGGCGTGGACAACAACGGCAACGGCCAGGTGGACGAGCCGGGCGAGCCGGGCGTCAACACCATCACGATGCCGTTCGCCACCGGCGCGGCGATCGAGGTCTTCGAGGCCGGCGTCAACGAGCAGGGCGTGGTGACGCCGGGCGCGAAGCTCGTGGTCAGCGCGGCCGACCTGGTGACCATCAGCGGCACGGTGCGGTTCACCCGGCTGCCGAACGGGCGGCTCGACGTGGACATCCCGGACGCCGAGATCGCCATCAGCATCCCGATCGACGGCTCGATCCAGGAGGTCTTCAGCCTCAAGGGCTCGGCCCGCTTCGCGATCGGCGGCGGCGCGGGCTTCCAGCTGCAGGACATCCGGGTCAACGGCTTCGAGATCTTCGACACGGTCGGCCTCACGACGGCGCCGCCCACGACCTCGCTGCGGCCGCCGACGGCCGACCTCAAGTCGCCGTTCACGATGCAGGCGATCGACCGCGCCACGCTGAACGCGCGCGGCTCCATCGACGTCCTGTTCAACGACGTCAACCGGGTGGGGCTGGACGCCGACTCGATCACCGACGACACGCCGGAGTTCCTGCTGGTCGGCGCGGCGGCGGCGGGCGTGGACGTCAACGGCGCCGCCGAGCAGCCGGATCCGAACAACCCGAACCTGTTCCGCTACCGCTTCACCGGCGCCTTCGCGGACGACCCGCTCGACCCGTACGACACCGTCGAGGTCCAGTTCCTGGCCGGCTCGTTCCGCGACACCCGCGGCGCCAGCAACCAGAGCGAGATCGAGCAGTTCTCGGTGGTGGTGCTCCCGCCGGCGCCGCCGAGCGGCCCGGCCCCGACGCCGCCGCCGGTCCCGGTCGCGACGCTCGCCAGCCCGCAGAACGGCGTGGTGGCGGACCTCCGCACGCTGACGGCGCGGCCGTACATCGACGTGACGTTCGTGCCCGGCGTGGCCGGCGCGCTGGTCGGGATCGACGGCGACGAGATCCGCATCTCCGGCCCCGGCGCCGCCAACCTCGACCTGACCAACGGCTACGTCACCGGCACGCCGGATCCGCTGCAGCTCAACGCGACGACGTTCCGGTATTTCCTGACGCCGAAGGCCAGCGTCGCGACCAACCAGATGTGGGTGAACGGCGCCGTCACCATCGAGTTCCCGGCGCTGGTGGTGGGCGTGGTGACGCCGACGCCGTCCTGGCGCGTGCAGACCGGCCCCAGCACGTTCGTGGACGCCGGCCGCGCCGTGGCCGCCTTCACGATCGCCAGCGACACGCAGGCGGCCGCGACGGCGAGCAACGCGATCAGCCTCGGGCCGCTCTCCCTCGAGGGCCCGTCCATCAGCCTGGCCGGCACGTCCTTCAAGGGCGGCAAGCTCACGCTGACGGTGGCCATCGAGGTGAACACGGCCAGCCTGGGCTTCGGCGGCACGTCGGCGGCGGCCGGGCAGAGCAACAGCGGGATCTCGGCGGTGCTCACCGGCATCCTGGGCACCTTCGACGTCCAGATCGACGTCATGAAGGCGGTGCAGGCGATCAGCGATCCGGCCGGGCTCCTCGCGGCCTTCGAGGTGCCGGGCAAGTTCAGCCTCAGCATCGCGACCCTCGAGGTCCTCGTCCCGAACGTCGTGCGGGTGACGGGCTCGGGCATCCGGATCGCCTACGACCCGGCCTACAAGGCCGCCGACCACGGCGGCAAGCCGCAGGAGCTGGTGGTCGTCAACGCGGCGGCCATCACGTTCCCGTCGTTCGGCGTGACGGGCTCCATCGAGCCGTTCACCGACGACAACGACACGCCGAACAACCCGGCCGACGACCGTCGCATCCCCGGCCTCGTCGTCTACGACAACGGCTTCCGGCTGGGCGAGGCGGAGCTGACGTGGCGGCCGGGCGGGCCGGGCGCCGGGGCGGGCATCAAGTTCGGCTCGATCCTGGAGTTCGACGATCTCAGGATCGGCGTCCAGAACTTCGGCGTGACCTTCGGCCAGGCGGTGGACTTCGACGGCAACATCTTCTTCGCGACGGGCGGCGTGCGGTTCCTGCCGGGCCGCCCGATCTCGGCGACGATCAGCGACCGCGTGGGCTCCGAGCCGACCGACCTGCCGGGCCGGCCGGACACCGAGGCGATGCGAGCCACCCTCGAGTTCGAGGATGGCAGGGTCTCGGCGTTCCGCTTCGACGCCGACACGATGCGGATCACGCTCGGCTCGTTCCTCACGCTGACCGCGCGCGGCTTCAGCATCGACACGGGCGCCGCGGACGACGAGCCGCTGGTCAGCTTCCAGTCGGTCGGCGCCGAGGTGAAGGTGGGCAGCGTCGTCATCGCGGGCGAGGCGCGGAACTTCGCCTTCCTCGGTGACGGCTCGTTCCAGACGCGGCCGGGCTTCGGCGTGTTCCTCTCGGTGGGCGGGGCGAGCGGCGACAGCTTCAAGTGGCCGAGCTGGCTGCCGGTCCGCATCACCGCCATCGGCATCGAGTGGCCGGACATCCAGGCCGACCCGGCCAACTTCGTGCTGACGCTGTCGGCGAGCGTGACGGGCATCCAGGGCATGGCCGGCGTGGAGTTCTCCGGCTCGATCGACGGCGTCAAGATCGACGTCGGCAAGCTGCTCCGCGGCGAGTTCCCGATCGTGGACATCGCGGCCATCGGCGTGTCCGTGAAGGGCAACGTGTTCGGCGGCGAGCTGAGCGCCACGCTGATCGGCGGCATCCTGAAGCTCGACGCGGGCGGCCGGATCATCGAGCCGATCGACACGACCACGCCGGTGGCCGACCGCGTGTTCTTCGTGGGCGTCGAGGGCGGCTTCAAGATCGCGGGCTCGATCGGCGTGAACATCCGCTTCGCGCTGTCCGAGCTCGGCCCGCTCACGGTGTTCCTGTCGGCCAGCCTGCCGACCGGCATCCTGCTCGAGCCCAACACCGGCCTCTCCATGAACGACTTCACGGCCGGCGTGGAGTTCTTCAAGACGCTGCCGTCGATCGACCAGCCCGAGCAGCTGCGCGGCCCCGACTTCGCGCTGCCCGCCAACGTGAGCGTGGACAACTGGCTGTCCACGGTGAAGGCCCAGGTGGCCGCGCAGTACCTGATCGTGAAGGCCAACCCGTCGATGAACGGCTTCCTGGCGGCGTTCACGGCGCCCATGACCATCACCGGCTCGGCCAAGATCTTCTCGATCTACACCTCCCAGCAGCTCTTCAACGGCCAGGTGACGATCAAGATCAGCACCGACGGCAAGTTCCTCATCATCGGGACCCTGAACTTCGCCGCCGACCAGATCAGCGTGAGCGGGCGCCTCTACGCCGACCTGTCGCGGGTGTCGAGCGGCGACGTGACCGTGCTCTTCCTGGCCGACATCCCGGACCAGGTCCGCATCCTCACCATCGACGGCCGCCTGAAGATGGGCTTCCGCAACGCCTCGGGCGAAGAGGTCGCGTTCGCGGTGCCCGACCTGCCACCGCTCACCCCGACGGCCAGCCTGGCCGGCCCGCGGAGCGGCGACGGCATCGCCATCGGCGAGCTGAACGGACGCGGCTCCCTCGACGTCACGTTCGGCGTGCCGAGCGGCCACCGCCTGGACGAGGCCTCGATCACCGACCTCGGCCGGGAGTTCGACGTGGCGTCGGCGGGCGGCAGCCTGAGCCTCGACCCGGGCCAGTCGCCCATCCTCATCGACGACGTCACGCACACGTTCCGGTACTGGGTGATCGGCCAGAACGCGAGCGGCAACGTGACCCTGACGCCGGTGGACACGAGCTGGGTGGCGATCGAGCTGGCGACCGGCGACCCGGTGCCGAACCCGAGCGTGCCGACCGTGGTGAGCTCGGCGACGATCTCGCGCGGCTACATCGACGTGCTGCTGGCGCCGACGGCCAACCGGACGGTGGACACGGCGACGCTGGGCACCGACGACTTCACGCTGGGCGGGGCGGGCGGCACGGGGGTCACGATCGCGTCGGTGGCGCCGACCCGGCTGCCCGGCACGAACGTGTTCCGCTACTACCTCGAGGGCGACTTCGCGCTGGGCGAGGTCATCGTCGCCTTCCCGCTGGGGAGCTGGCGCGACAGCGCGGGCCCGAGCGCGGCCAGCGAGGGGCGGTTCACGGTGGTGGCGCCGCGGGCGACGGTCAGCGCGCCGTTCAACGGCCGGACGGCCGTGGACGTCGCCGTCCTCGACGCCGATCGCGACCTCACGGTGGCCACCCCGCGGCCGCTCTACCTCGACGTCCAGTTCTCGGCGCCGCCCGGCAGCGGCCTCGACTACGCGTCGATCCTGGACGCGGGCGACGAGTTCACGGTGGCGGCGGCGGCGACGGGCGGCCCGCTGCACTTCGGCGGCACGCCGGTGCCGATCGCCATGGTGCCCGACGAGACGACCGGCGTCCTGGTGCCGACGGTGGTGGCCAAGAACGGCGGCGAGAGCGACGCCGACTTCTTCGTCCGCCTGACCAACGAGGGCGTGAACCGCTTCCGCTACCGCGCGGACGCGGCGGCCGTCGCCTGGGCGCCCGGCACGGTGGTGGTCGACTTCCTGGCCTTCGACGCGGGCACCGGCGCCGGCTGGCGCGACAGCCGCGGCAACGTGGGCCT
This sequence comes from Candidatus Rokubacteria bacterium RIFCSPLOWO2_02_FULL_73_56, assembly GCA_001788495.1. Taxonomy (GTDB): domain Bacteria; phylum Methylomirabilota; class Methylomirabilia; order Rokubacteriales; family CSP1-6; genus GWA2-73-35. Next base: position 38,949 of record MGCF01000114.1, on the reverse strand, counting down.
CGACACGGTGGACGACCTGAGCGTGCGCGTCGAGGGCGCGACCGCCAACACGACGGACCCGGCCAACGGCTCGGGCATCGACGTCTCGGCGCTGAACGGGCGCAACTACCTCGACGTCACCTTCCCGGCGCCCCCGCAGGGCTTCGTGCTCGACTTCGAGTCCATCACGGACTTCGGGGCGGAGTTCCGGCTGGGCGGCCCGGGCCTGGGCGACGTCGTGCTCGACACGCGGCAGGCGCCCGTGGTCCTGCACGAGGGCGCGCGCCAGGTCCGGTACTGGCTCGGCGGCACGTTCGCGGGCGACGACGTCTCGCTCACGTTCCTGCCGGCGACCTGGGCGTACCGCGCCCTGCCGGGCACGGTGGCCGCGCCGGACCTCGTGGCGGACCTGGCCGAGCCGCTCTTCCTGAACGTGACGTTCCCGGCGGCGCCGGCCGGCTTCACGATCGACCCGGCGTCCATCGCCGACGCGGCGCCCGAGTTCGTGCTGACGCTCGCGACCGACCCGGCCTACGGCCAGGCGGTGCAGACGATCCCGGTGACGTCCGGGCAGACGACGCTGTCGGTCACGTTCCCCACCGGCGGCCACGCGATCGACCCGGGCTCGGTGACGGACGCCGCGGCCGAGTTCACGCCGGGCGGCGCCGGCCTCGGGACGGCCGTCCTCGGCGCGCCGGTGCACACGACGGGCGCCACGTTCACCTACGACGTGGTCGCGGGCGCCTTCGCCGACGGCGACCTGGTGGTCGTCCTCGTCCCCGGCAGCTGGTCGCAGGCGGACTCCACGGCGGCGGCGGGCGCCTCGCCGCTGGTGACGGCGCTCTCCGGCCAGACGACCCGCGGCACCATCGACGTGGACTTCCGCGTGCCGGCCGGCTTCCTCCTCGACCCGCGCTCGATCCTCGACGGCGACCCGGGCATCGCGGTGTCGGGCGGCGCCACGCTCACCGCGCAGCCGCCGAGCCAGGTGGGCCCGAGGACGTTCCGGTTCGAGGTGACCACGACCAGCCCCATCCCCGCCGGCACGCTCGCGACGGTGACGTTCACGCCGTCCGCCTGGTCGTTCGCCGCGAAGACGGTCCAGGCCGATCCGACCCGCACGCCGTCCGTCACCCAGACCGGCGACGTCCGGTACCCGATCGCCGGCGACGGCCTGGGCCTCGGCGACGCGGTGATGATCGACGTGCCGTTCCCCGTCGCCGCGGGCTTCACGCTCGACCCGACCTCGCTGGCGGACTTCGACGAGCTCACGCTCGGCGGCGCCGGGCTCGGCACGGTGGCCATCGACCACGGCACCGCGCCCGTGGTGCTGGCGGACGGCACGACGGTCCGCTACCGGATCACCGGCGCCTTCGCCCCGACGGGCGCGGTGACCGCCGAGTTCACCCGCGGCACCTGGTCGGTCCTCGACGCGGTCGGCGACGCCTCGGTGGACTCGGGCTCGCCGTTCACGGCGACGCTCGGCAGCACCGGCGACGCCGATCCGGCCTTCATCGCCACCGTGGTGACGGTCGAGTTCCTGGACGGCGCCTGGTCGTTCGTCGACCCGGCCGGCCCGCTGATGACGCAGAACCTGGGCCAGGCGCCGCTCGCGTCGTACGTGGACATCACGTTCCCGACGCCGCCCGGCGGGCTCGTGATGGACGTGGCGTCCGTCACCGACCCCGGCGACGAGTTCGTGCTGAGCGGCGACGCGCTCTCCGGCGGCGCCTCGATCACCGGCACGCCGGAGTACCGCGGCGGGACGACGTTCCGCTACGCGCTGACGCAGCCGCTGGCGGAAGGGGAGCTGACGGTGACCTTCACGACCGGCACCTGGTCGCTGATCGACCCGGTGCTCGAGCCGGCCTCCGCCAACCTCGGCGACCACGCGGGCGACGCCTTCGTCGACGTGCAGCTGCCCGAGCACCCGAGCGGGCTCGCGGTCGACGCGGGCACGGTCACCGACGCCGAGCCGGAGTTCGCCCTGAGCGGCGCGGGGCTGGGCGGCTCGACCGTCACCGGCACGCCGGTGCTCCAGCCGGGCGGGACGGCGGCCTCGCCGATCTACCGGTACACGCTGAGCCAGGCGCTCGTGGCCGGCGACGTGATCGTGAGCTTCACGCCCGGCGCCCTGTCGCTGATCGCGGACGACAGCGGCGCGCCGGTGCTGAGCTTCACCGGCGACGAGCGCGTGGACTTCGTGGACGTGACGTTCCCGGCCCACCCGAGCGGGCTGGCCCTCGACCCGGCCTCGATCCTGGACGCGGCGCCGGAGTTCACGCTGGGCGGCCCCGGCGCCGGCAGCGCCGCGCTGACGGGCGCCGCGCCGACGCCGGTCGGCGGCAGCACGTACCGCTACACGCTGACCCAGGCGCTCCAGGCCGGCGCGGTGGTCGCCACGTTCATCGCCGGCAGCTGGTCGCTGCTGGACGCCGAGGGCGACGACGTCACGGTGACGCTCGGCGACGTGGACGACCCGAATGCCGGCTTCATCGTGATCGAGGACGTGCCGATCGCCATCGACGTGCCGTTCCCGGACGTCGCGACCGGCTTCCACCTCGACGTCACGTCGCTGGCCTTCTCCGGCTCGCCGCTCGCGGTGAGCGAGTTCGTGCTGGGCGGCGCCGGCCTCGGCACGGTGGCCGTCGACCCCGGCGTGGCGCCCGAGCTCTTGCCCGACGGGCGCACCGTGCGCTACCGGATCGCGGGCGCCTTCGCGGCCACCGGCGCCGTCACCGCGACCTTCACGCGCGGCACGTGGTCGGTGATCGAGACCGCGACGTCCGTGATCACGACGGACCCGGCCGGGCCGGACGTCACGATCACGCTGGGCGACGTGGTCCTGGACCGCGCGTTCATGCACTTCGGCGTGTCGATCGACATTCCGTTCCCGGTGGCCGCGGGCTTCCAGCTCGACCCGGCCACGCTCGCGGACTTCGGCGAGTTCACGCTGGGCGGCGCCGGCCTCGGGTCGGTGGCGATCGACACGACGGTGGCGCCGCGGGTGCTCGGCGACGGCACGACCGTCCGCTACCGCATCCTCGGCGAGTTCGCGAGCACGGGCGCGGTCACCGCCACCTTCGACCGCGGCACGTGGTCGATCTTCGACCCGGCCGGCGCGGTGGCCACGCGCAACCTGAACGACCCCGATCCCGCGCAGAAGCCGACCCACACCAACGAGCGGACGTACGTCGACGTCACGTTCCAGCCGACGGTGGGCGGCACGCTGGACCCGGCCACCATCGACGGCGGCGAGTTCACCTTCGGTGGCGCGGCGGCGGCCGGCGTCGCGTTCGACGCGCAGTCGCCGCTCGCCCTGGGCGGCGGCCGCTACCGCTACTTCCTGCTCGGCGACTTCGGCACGGGCGCGGTCGGCGTCGTGTTCCAGGGCGGCGCGTTCGCGACCCTGGCCGGCGACACGAACCTGGGCGAGACGGAGGGCTTCACGGTCCTCGGCCCGACCGCCGACCTCGTGGGGCCCGCCGACGGCGGCGTCAGCGGCGCGCGCGAGCTGAACGACCGCGGCTACCTCGACGTCGCCATCGTGGTGCCGGTCGGGACGACGCTCGACGCGGCGTCGGTCGTGGACCTCGATCCCGAGTTCACGCTGACCGGGACCTTCTCGGGCCAGGTCGCGCTCGACAGCACGCAGGCGCCGCTGCTGCTCCGCCAGCAGGGCACCACCTACGTGTTCCGGTACTGGACGCTCGGCACCTACGTGGCCGGCGACGTCGCGGTCACGTTCCTCACCGAGAGCGCCGCGCGCGGCTTCGCCGTCACTGACGCCGCCGGGCCCGCGACGACGCTCACGCTCGGCGCGGTCGGCGACGCGTTCGTCGTCACCGAGACCTTCATCGACGTGCCGTTCCCGGTGGCCGCGGGCTTCCGGCTCGACGCGGCGTCGCTCGCGGACTTCGACGAGTTCACGCTCGATCCCGGCGCCGCCGGCCTCGGCAGCGTGGCGATCGACACCGGCGTGGCGCCGCGGGTCCTCGCCGACGGCGCGACGGTCCGCTACGCCGTCACCGGCGCCTTCGCCGCGACGGGCGCCGTGACGGCGACCTTCACCCACGGCACGTGGTCGGTGACCGACGCCGAGGGCGCGGTGTCGGTCGATCCCGGGAGCTCCACGGAGCTGGTGGCGCTGGGCGACGTCGAGGATCCGGAGGCGGCCTTCATCGTGGTCGCCACGTTCATCGACGTGCCGTTCCCGGTGGGCACGGGCGTCCAGCTGCACCCGGCCTCGCTGGCGGACTTCGACGAGGTCACGCTCGGCGGCGCCGGCCTCGGCAGCGTGGCGATCAGCCGCGGCGCCGCCCCCGTGGTGCTGGGCGACGGCGCGACGGTCCGCTACGAGGTCACGGGCGCCTTCGCGGCCTCCGGCGCCGTCACCGCCACCTTCACGCGCGGCACGTGGTCGGTGGTCAACGACTTCACGGGCCCGGTGGCGCCCGAGGACTTCCTGGTGGGCGGCGTCGCGACGCCGAACATCGGCTACCTGGACGTGCGGCTCACCCCGACGGGCGGGGACGTCCTCGACCTCGAGAGCATCACCGACGCCGCTCCGGAGTTCGGCCTGGGCGGCCCGGGCCTCGGCACGGTGGCGCTCCTGGCGGCGGCCGCCCCGACCCCGCTGGCCGGCACCAGCGTGTTCCGCTACTACGTGACCGGCGCCTTCGTGCCGGGCACGGTCGAGGTGAGCTTCGTCGCCGGCGCCGTCCAGTCGGCCGACGCCGAGACCCTGGACCTCGACGGCCAGCCGCGTATCGAGCCGGCGGGCATCCCGACGCTGGCCGAGACCGAGCGCTTCGTGGTCCAGCAGCTGACGGCGGACCTGATCGACCCGCCGGCCGGCTCGATCACGGGCACCGACGACCTGAACGGCCGCAGCTTCTTCGACGTGACCTACACGGTGCCGGCGTACGCGGCGTCGCTGGACCCGGCCTCGGTGACCGACCTGGCGCCCGAGTTCAGCGTGTCGGGCGCGGACGTGACGCTCGACGCGGGCCGCGCGCCGGTGCTGGTGAGCCACGTCGGCAGCGACTGGACGTTCCGGTACTTCTACACCGGCGCCACCACGGGCGACGTGACGCTCGAGTTCATCGGCGGCAGCGTGGCCTTCCTCGACGGCGCGGGCGAGCCGATCCCGCTGTTCGCGGAGCGCACGGTCAACGTGTTCGACCAGAACCCGGACCCGGGCCTCACCGACCTCGTGATCGAGGTGCCGTTCGGCGAGACGCCGACGCTGAGCACGGCCTCGATCGGGACCGCGACGATCGACGAGTTCACCATCGTCGAGTCCGGCGTCACGCTCACGGCGCTCGGGCAGGCCCCCGGCGCCAGCGGCGAGACGGCGACCCCGGGCCTGTACCGCTACCGCGTGGAGAAGGTCGGCCTCGCCCAGGGCCAGCAGCTCACGCTCGTCTACGCGAGCGGGGCGTGGGCCTACACGGTCAACGGCGGGGACGTCCCGAGCGTCGTCGAGGCGGACCGCGTGGTCCCCCTCGCGGGCGGCACGTACATCGACGTCCGCTTCAACAGCGCCGGCAGCGTGGCGCTCGACGCCGCCAGCCTCGACGGCGACGAGCTGGCGCTGGGCGGCACGGCCCTCGGCCCGGGCCCGACGGCGGTCGCGCTCGACGCCGGCAAGGCGCCGACGCTTCTCGCCGACGCGCGGACGGTCCGCTACTACCTCACGGGCCAGTTCGTGCCGGGCACGGTCAGCGTCGGGTTCGTGGCCGGCTCGTGGGCGGACGAGGCCGGCAACCTCGGCACCGGCGAGACCGAGACCTTCCAGGTCATCGAGCGGCTCGAGACCTCGACCGCGAGCCAGCCGCAGAACCGCGTCTTCTTCATCGACATCTCGGGCGGCATGACGCTGCGCTTCGCCGACCTGTTCGAGGAGCCGATCCTCGAGATCCGCGGCAAGGTGAGCCTCGAGATCGGCGAGCGCACGATGCCCGACAGCAGCACGCGGCTGCGGTTCGAGCTCTCCGCGTCCGGCACGATCAAGGTCATCAAGCTCGGCAACATCGCCTCCGGCGCCGCGCACTTCGTGCTGGAGACGGGCGACAGCCTGGCCGACATCGAGTTCTGGGGCGTGGCCGCCTTCTCGACCAACTTCGAGTTCCTCGAGCAGTACGGCGTGTACCTGCAGGGCAGCGCGCTGCTCCAGGTGAACACCACCGACCGCATGCAGCACGAGCGCATCTCGCTCGAGGGCATCCCGGGCGGCGTGATCGTCGCCACCCCGACCGCCTCGCTCACGGGCCTGCCGACCGACCGGTTCAACCCGGTGCCGCTGCCGGCCTCGCTGATCTCGCTGCTCACGTCGTCGGCCACGTTCACGCACGACCCGGACGCCGACGGCATCCTCGACGCGTTCGACGCGGAGCAGACGCTGACGCTGCTGTCGGGCCAGAAGCTCAAGCTCGAGCCCTTCGCGGTGCTCACGGCCGAGCAGCTCCAGAACGCGACGATCGAGGGCGTGACGGACACGAAGTGGAAGGTCAAGCTGGCCGACAAGCGCCAGCTCTTCATCGAGAAGGCGACGGAGAAGAACGGCGCGGAGATCTACGTGGTCCGGAGCGAGGCGCGCAGCTACGACCTGGCGCCGGTCTCCTTCGCCATCGAGATCGTGGGCGGCCTCAAGATCACCGCCCCCGGCGACCCGGAGCAGGTCTTCTTCGAGATGGGCGGCGGCTTCCTGCTGCGGTTCAACCCGGAGCGCTTCGAGCTGTTCGTCACGGCCGCGGGCAGCGTGCTGGGCCTCGTGGAGGGCCGCTTCATCGGCCTGCTGATCATCGACGCGGTGGGCGCGCGCTCGGGCCCCGAGCAGAACGCCATCCCGGGCGTGGCGGCGATGCTGAACGTGGAGCTCGGCGTGGGGGTGCCCGCGAGCGCGGGCGACGACGTCAACGGCGTGCTGCCGGCGAACATCTTCTCGTTCCACGGCGAGGTCGTGGTCGTCCTCAACACGACCCTCAAGGACCAGGTGTTCGACGTGCCGGAGTCGTTCCTGGCCGTGCTGCCGGACGACTTCCCGACCTCGATCGTGATCTTCCAGTCGCGGCCGGACCTCACGGGCACGCAGCAGGACCCGAACTTCGACCAGACGGGCGAGTTCTACGCGTTCGCCCTGGTCCAGGGCTCGATCACGCTGTTCGACGCGATCACGCTGAACGGCTTCATCAGCTTCAGCGGCAGCGAGGACGCGATCCGGATCGCCGGCGCGGTGAGCACCAACATCGCGTTCCTCGGCTCGCTCTCGGGCTCGCTCGACTTCACGCTGTACCTCGACTACGACCCGGCCGGCACCATCGCCGGCCTGAACCCGGGCCTCGTCGGCCGCGCCACCCTGGCCCTCCAGGCCGGCGGCATCATCCCCGGCGTCAGCCTGGCCGGCCACATCATCCTCGCGATCAACACCTTCGGGTCGCCCTTCACCCTGACCAGCTTCCTGACCCGGTTCGAGGCCGGCGTGGTGGCGAGCCCGACCGACCCGGCGGCGGGGCTGCTCGCCACCAAGCTCCAGGCCGGGCAGGCGAACCCGGGCGATGCCGACGCGGGCGACATCGCCCTCGGCCCGGTGGACATCGACCCGGGCCTGTTGCTGATCGTCCGCGGCCGGATGACGATCGCCAGCATCCTCATCATCGAGGGCCGGTTCGAGATGGTGATCGCGCCGGACCACATCGAGGTCGCGGTCGAGGCCTCGCTGGTCCTGAGCCCGATCGGCTCCGTCGACGTCAGCGCCGGGATGCGGATCGACGGCGACGGCCTCGTGCTCTACGCCGAGTTCCACATCGGGGCGGGGCTCGGCGGCAGCCTGGGCATCAGCTTCAACGCGGAGGCGACGCTCGAGCTGAACACGGCGAACTTCACCAAGACCCTGCCGCTGCTCGGCGACCGCGCGGTGCCGAGCGGCTTCAAGCTGCACCTGGCCGGGGAGGTGGAGTTCCTCGGCTTCGTCAAGGCCTCGGGCTCCATCGACATCACGATCCGCAACCAGGCCTTCGTCCTCGAGTTCGACGTGACCCTGCAGCTGGGGCCGATCCTGATCGCGGCGCGCGGCGGCGCGGGCGTCTACGGCGACGCCAACCCCGGCCTCGCCCTCGTGCTGGACGTGTCGATCGACGCCAACATGTTCGGCATCCTCAAGATCCAGGCGTCCGGCCAGCTGCACCTCAACACGTCGGGCGCGGCCCGCACGCTCGCCGGCGTCACGGTGGGCGCCCGCTCCTTCCGCCTGGCCCTGCACGGCGAGGTCAACTTCCTCGACGTGCTGCGGTTCGAGGCGAACTTCCTGGTCCAGATCGGCGGCAACCAGTACGTGACGGTCGGCAGCGGGGTGACGCAGTCCACGCAGTTCATCGGCACGGGGGAGTGGGTGGTCGCCTTCGGCGTGGGCATCGACTTCTTCGGGATCGCCACGCTGTCGGCCGGCGGCTGGTTCAACTCCAAGGGCTGGTTCAACATCAAGCTCGACGGCGAGGTCGTCCTCGGCTCGCGCAGCTTCGGGCTCGTCGGCGAGTTCCACGTCCAGGTCTTCCTCGACCAGAACCCGGTGACCGAGTTCTACCGGTTCGGCGTCATCGCCAGCGCGAGCGTCGGCCTGCGGGCGTTCGGCCTCAACTTCGGCACCGTGAGCATCGCCTTCAGCGTGACCGCCGAGGGCGCGGGCCGCGTGCCGGTCAACGTGCACGCCCGCGCCTCGATCTCCTTCCTGTTCTTCGACGTCTCCGTCACGATGGACTTCACCCTCGGCTACGTCGAGCTGCCCAAGCCGGTGTTCCTGGCCGGCAACCAGGGCACGCCGGGCGACCCGGAGAGCTGGAAGCGCTTCACGGGCGGCAACGCCGGCAACGGCGAGCTGTGGCTGAACATGGGCTCCCGCAACTCGGTCCGCGGCATCGGCGAGGGCGAGGCCAACGAGATCTACATCATCGAGCACGTCGAGGGCGACGCGGTCAGCGGCGAGACCCTCAAGGTCAAGTTCAGCGGCCGCGAGAAGATCTACACGGGCGTCAAGAAGATCGTGGCCTTCGGCGAGGGCGGCTCCGACACGATCCTCGTCCGCGAGGGCGTGCGGGTGCCGGTGGAGCTCCACGGCGGTCCCGGCACCGACGCGCTGGTCTACGAGGGCACCGGCCACGCGCGGCTGTTCGGTGACGGCGACGCGGACTACCTCGAGACCGGCGAGGCCACGCCGACGGCCGAGATGCAGGGCGGCGACGGCGACGACTTCATCCGGCACAACGGCCCCGGCGCGGCGGTGATCACCGGCGGTGCCGGCAACGACCAGCTCTTCGGCGGGGCCGTCAACGACACGATCACGGGCGGCACGGGCAGCGACCTGATCGACGGCCGCGGCGGCAACGACGTCATCGACGCCGGCGGCGACGACGATGCCATCCGCTGGACGCTGCAGAGCATCACCCACAACACCGTCCAGGGCGGGATTGGCCGCGACGCGCTCATCGTCATCGCCACCCCGGACGGCGACATCCTGAGGATCTCCAAGCCGGCGGGGGCGGCCATCGAGGTGGCGCGGCTCAGCGGCGCGGCCGTGACCGCCTCCATCCGTGGCAACTCGATCGAGGACCTGATCATCGACGCCGGCGCCGGCGCCGACGACATCACGATCAGGAGTCTGGTGGGCTCGACGGTGACCACGGTCACGGTGAAGACGGGCAAGGTGATCACCGACACGGGCACGACGACGCCGGTGACGACGTCCTCGGGCGTCGTGGTGAACACGCCGGTGGTCAGCATCGCCGACGACCGCGCCGCCGACACGGTCCGGATCGAGGGCACGTCCGGCAACGACCAGTACACGGTGTCGGGCAACAACGTGGCGAACGGCGTGGTCGTGGACATCCGGGTCATCCAGGCCGGCGTGCTCGACGTGTTCGTCCAGGACACGGTCCGGGGCGAGGGCGACACGCTGATCGTGGACGCGCTCGGCGGCCACGACACGCTGGACGCCTCGGGCCTCGGCGACGACGACCCGAGCGTGGCGCCCGTGTACCCGGACCTCGTGGCCGTGGTGCTGCTCGGCGGAAGCGGCAACGACACGCTGATCGGCTCGCCGTTCAACGACGTGCTCGACAGCGGCACCGGCAGCGACCGCGTGACGGGCGGCCTGGGCCTCGACCGCTTCTTCGACGCCAGCCCGGTGGCCGACACCGACACGCTGGTCGAGACGCAGGACACCGACTTCGGCCTCTACGGCGACACCTTCGTCACCGGCGAGCTGCGCGCAGACAACGGCACCAGCAGGTTCGCCAACGCGGCCGGCGGGTTCCCGGACGAGACGTCGCTGGTCTCCCGGATCCGCAACGAGCAGGATCCGTCCTTCCGGGCCACGGGCAACGGCGACCGGTGGGCCGGCGCCACCGTGGAGTCGATCACCGGCCTCTTCGAGGTCGCCATCCTCACGGGCGGCATCGGCAACAACACGATGGTCGTGAACGACTCCGACAACACGATCTTCGTCAGCGGCGTGGCCCGCCGCGTGACGCCGTGGCAGGGCCGGGCCATCCTCGACGCGCGCGGCAACGAGGTGAACCAGTTCGCCGAGCACTACGTGGTCACGGTCACCCTCGACAGCACGGCGCGGGTCGAGATCGTGGACAGCGGCGGCGGCTCCGGCGTGGACCGGGTGATCGTGTACGGGACGAACCAGTCCGACCGCATCACGCTGAACGCGACGGGCAGCGGCGCCTTCCGCGTGGGCTTCATCCAGGCCACCGAGGTGTCGTCCATGCTGATCACCTACCGCGGCATGGAGCGCGCCGAGATCTACACGCTGGGCGGCGCCGACCGCGTGCTGTCGAACGACACCGCGGTGGTGACGATCATCGATATGGGCAGCGGCGACGACGAGATCGTCATCGGCACCGTGCCGCTCATCCCGGACCCGGGCAACCGCACGCTGGAGTTCCCGGACGGCGTGCCCGTGGCCGACACGCAGAACATGACGAACGGCAACACGGCCACCCTGTTCGTGCTCGGCGACGGCCAGAACGACCGCTTCGAGGTCAACCACAACCGCGGCAAGCTGTACCTGCACGGCGGAAGCGGCAACGACCGGTTCCTCCTCAAGACCTTCCTGGTCCTGAAGGAGAACGCGGACAACCCGGACGAGATCACGAACCTGGCCGACCTGTTCGGCGGCACGGGCTCGAACCGCTACGACTACCTCCAGAACGCGCCCGTGTTCATCAACGGCGGCCCGGGCATCGACACGATCATCATCGTCGGCACGCCGATCGGCGACGTGTTCGTGGTGACCGACACCTACGTGGCGGGCGCCGGCCGCATCGTGACCTTCACGGGGATCGAGGCGGTCGAGGTGGACGGCGCCGGCGGCGACGACGAGATCTACATCCTGTCGACCGGCGACGACTTCGAGACGATCATCACCGGCGGCTCGGGCGACGACACCATCCACATCGGCGGCGACGCGCCCACGCTGATCTTCGATCCGCCGCCGTTCACCTACACGCCGCCGCCGTTCGAGGTGCCGCTGCCGCCGGAGCTCGTGTTCGACGAGTTCACGTTCCCGCTGCACAACGTGCGGTTCACGGTCGACATCTTCGACTGGCTCGGCCGCGGCGGCCCGCTCTTCCCGCACTTCGCGGCCGTCGACGGCAACGTGGCGGCGGCGGTGGACGCGGCGGGCCGGTCGGTGGTGGACGCCTACCTCCGGGCGTGGAACGCGTCGCTCCGGGCGTTCCTGCCGTTCGCCAGCGTCTCGGCGACCGCGGAGGACATCTCGGCGCTGGTGCGGTTCGACTTCTTCTTCGCGCTCCTCTTCAACCGGCAGGTGGAGATCAACGTCGGCACGCTCACCCTGACCTACCGGATCGGGCGCCTGGAGCCGCGGTTCAAGCTGATCCAGCCGCCGCCGGTCGAGGTCGATCCGCTGCCGTTCGCCTTCAAGGCCGACCGGAGCCTCGACGCCTCCGAGATCCGCGGCCGCCTGACCATCAACGGCGGCGACCAGTTCGAGACGGACGGCGACCGCGTGATCTACCACAACCAGGAGGGGACCTCGCCCGCCGGCGAGCTGCGGCTGCGCACCACGCAGCGGATGACGCAGATCGGCGAGATCCCGCGCTTCGTGCCGGGCCTGCCGGGGATCGACGACGACGCCGACGGCGTCGTCGACGAGGCGGGCGAGCTGCGCAACGACGGCATCCCGATCTTCGGGCCGGACCACGACGAGAACGGCGCCCCGATCTTCGACACGGTGCTGAGCCTCGAGGGCGCGGGCCTCGGCATCCCGGCCGGCGGCAAGGCGGCGCAGGACACGACGGTCTATCACGGCGTCGAGCTCGGCGGTATCGAGAACGTCGAGCTGCGGCTGGCCGACGGGCGCTCGGCCTCCCCCGGCAAGGCCGCCGACGACGGCGCCGACAACTTCACGGTGACCGAGACGCCGGCCGGCACCAGCGTGCTGATCTGGGCGGGCGGCGGCAACGACACCATCCAGATCAAGTCCGTCGGCGGGCCGACGCACGTCAACGGCGGCGACGGCAACGACGTCATCACCGTGCAGGCGCCGGACGACCGGCTGGCCCAGATCATCGACCGCCTCACCGTGGACGGCGACGCCGCGCTCAGCGAGCACCCGGACCCGGTGCGCGACGACGAGGCGTTCCTGCAGCCGTTCCTCACGGCGAAGATCGTGCTCGTGCCGCTCGGCACCACCGGCATCGTCAACGACTTCGCGCACCCGTTCGTCGCCAGCGACGGCACGCTCTACTTCAGGGCGACGATGGTGCCGATCCTCAAGGACACGGACGCCGTCGCCGGCAACGGCTCGGCGCTGCAGGCGCGGACGGTCGTGCTCGACGAGGGCGGCGCGATCGTCGAGAAGCTCGTCCAGGAGAAGGGCGTGGCGGAGTTCGGCAAGCACAAGACCGCCAACGGCCTGGCCGCCGGCGCCCCGCTCTACTTCGACGCCGAGGGCAACGAGATCACCGACCTCGCGACGTCCACCGGCATCCCGGTCATCGTGCCCGCGGACTCGAGCCAGGAAGGGCCGGTGAAGCAGGTCTACGTGGACACGAGCTTCGACAAGGTGTTCGAGCAGCTCGGCACGGACATCGCCACCAACGGCGACTTCGACGACTTCGTGCCGCTCAACGGCACCGCGGGCGGGTTCAGCACCTTCAACATCGACGGCAACGGCGGCTGGCGGAGCAACATCCTGTTCTTCACGTTCGAGTTCACGGGCACGTTCCCGTTCTTCCGGATCAGCACGGTCACGAACCAGACGTACGTCCTGAACAGCAACGGCGCGGCCGGCAGCGACCCGACGATCCAGCAGACGCTCGCGAACCTGAACCCGGGGGTGACGTACCAGATCACGGGTCAGTACCGGAACATCTACGCGCAGTACGGGAGCGACTCCGGCACCGCCCCGACCTCGTTCGCCGTGCTCGTGGACGGCGCCGTCAAGTTCCAGGCGCGCAAGTCCCAGGCGCCGGCGAGCGGGCCGTTCCAGAGCTTCACCGCGGAGTTCACCGCGACCGGCGACCACGCCACGGTGGCGTTCGCCGGCGAGCGCAACGGCCAGGACGCCTCGTACGAGATCGACAACATCGTGATCCGCGCGAAAAACACCAGGAGCTTCATCACCGACTTCTCGAGCGCGTCGGCGGTGAACCTGTGGATCGACGCCTCCGGGCGCAAGACGGACGTGTTCCCCGGCGTCAACCGCCCGTCGCTCGTGCCCGTCAACGTGACCGAGCTGCGCGACTTCGTCCGCGTCTTCGACTCGATCGCGGCGGGCGGCGGCGGCACCGACGTGCTGAACCTCGTGAACACCGGGGACGCGACGGACGTGAGCGCGACGCTCGCCACCTACCGCATCCCGGTGGCCGACCTCGACGCGCAGGGCCGCCCGATCCTCCACGGCGCGGGCGTGGCGACCTACTGGCAGTCGCCGGTGCAGGAGCTCTACTTCGGCGGCGAGCCGGTGCTCGATCCGTTCACGCACGTCCCGCTGGTCCACGCGGCGGGCGACGTGGTCGTCGACCTCTTCGCGAAGGACGCCTTCGGCAACCCGAAGGTGCTGCGCGATCCGTTCGGCGCGGCGCTGCTGCACGAGGCGGGCGACCCGCTGCTGCACACGGCCGGCGAGCCCGTCTACCAGCTCGGCGGCGCCTTCCAGCGGTACCTGGGCGGCGAGCCGGTGTTCGACGAGAACGGCGCCCAGGTGTTCAACGGCGACGGCTCGGCGTTCCTGCACGGCGCCGACCAGGTCCAGATCCACAACCGGCTCGAGCGCGTGTACGACCTGGTGGACGCGCAGGGCGACCTGGTGCCGGAGGGCACGCTGTACACGCCGGTCGCCTTCACGCGCGCCTCGCTGCCGGGCGGCACCGTCCTCGACCTGGACACGGTCGCGGGCTTCGCCTACGACCTCGGGGCCGCCGACCAGGTCGCGGTGACCGTGTACGACGGCACGCGGATCTTCAGCCTGGCCGCCTCGGCCTTCGCCGTGAACGCGACCGACAACACGCTCACGCTGTCGAGCGCCGTGCCGACCGCGGGCGCCCAGGTGACGGTGACGGTCGTGATCGCGACGCCGGCCGTCCACGACGCGGACGACCCGCAGCAGTACTTCGGCAACGAGCCGCTCCAGGTCGGCCAGCCGATCGTGGACAGCCAGGGCAACCTGGTCCTCGACGCGCTGGGCGCGGTCGCGCTCCACACGGCCGAGACGGTGGGCAAGAACCGCACCGAGGAGTTCACGTTCACGCGTGACGGCGCGGCCACGCAGCAGTTCACGCTGAAGGCGGGCCGCCCGGACCAGTTCCTCAAAGTCCTGCTCGACGGCCAGCCGCTCGTCGGGACCTTCAGCGTGAGCATGGCCGACCCGAACCGTCCTGTCGTCAGCGTGACGCCGACGACGAAGCCGCTCGTGGACACGCGCGTGACCTTCGTCTACCGGCTCGAGGTGAAGAACCACGCGCGCGGCGAGATCGTCCTCGTCGAGACCTCGCCCGGCTCCGGCGAGTGGGTGCCGGCGCTGTACGCGGCCGGCGACCCCAAGGTCTACCTGGGGAACGAGGCGCGCCTGCACCGCGGCGGCGAGCCGGTCTTCCACTCGACGGCCGACCCGGTGGAGCACGCCCTCACGCTGCAGCGGCTCCGCGTGCAGGGCGAGGCGCCGGACGCCGCGGCCTTCGTCTTCGGCGCCGGCTACGCGGCGACCTTCATCCTGGTCGCCGAGCCCCAGGGCACGCCGAGCGTGACGGTCGGCGGCTTCGAGCTGGCGGCCGGCGAGTTCCAGGTGAGCGGCACGCAGATCACGCTGCGGCCGACCGTCCGGCCCTCGGAGACCGCCGACGTGGTCGTGACCTACCTGCCCGTGGGCGCGGAGGCCGGCGCCGAGCCGAGCGCCGAGAGCTTCGTGTTCGGCGACGCCGATTACGCGGAGTTCGACCTGCCGGTGACGCCGTTCACGGTGGTCAAGGTGACGATCGACGGCCTGGAGCTGCCGGCCGGCCAGTACACGCTGACCGGCGACCGCCTCCGGCTGACGCCGTCGGTCCGGCCGGACGCCGACGCGGACGTGGTCGTGACCTTCTTCGCGGTGCCGACCGGCATGCCGGGCGACGTCCTCTACGCGGGCCTCGAGAGCCTGACCCTCGGCCTGGGCGCCGGCGCCGACACGATCACGGTGGTGACGACGCACACGGGCGGCACGACCATCAACGCGGGCGGGGGCGACGACCGCATCGCCGTCCGCGCCATCAGCGGCACGACGGCGATCCTGGGCCAGGGCGGCACCGACCGCTTCGCGGTGGGCAGCCAGGCGGGCGCGTGGCTCACGACCGAGCTGCCCGCGGTGCAGGCGGACGCCGACGGCCTGAAGTTCCTGAACGTCCTCGGCCACGCCAACGGCATCGGCGCGCTGCTCGCCCTGGACTCGACGACCGGCGCCGAGACCGTCACCGTGGACGACACGCAGGACACCGGCACCAACACCGGCACGCTGTCCGGCTCGCTCGTCACCGGCATCTTCGGCGCCGGCGGCTCGATGAGCTACCTCGCCTTCGAACAGATCGACGTCCACCTGGGCCAGGGCAACAACACGCTGACCATCCAGTCCACGATCACGGGCCCGACCAGCGTGGACAGCCAGATGGGCGCCGACACGATCAACGTGATGACGATCGCGGGCCCGACGACGATCTTCACGGGCCCGGGCGCCGACACCGTGCGCGTGGGCAGCCGCACGGACCTGATCGATCCCACGGGCACGAGCACGCTGAACGGCATCAGCGCGCCGCTGACGCTCGCCGCCGCCGACGGCGCCGACACGCTGCGCGCCTACGACAGCGGCGACGCGGGCCCCAACACCGGCCGTCTGGACGCGGCCTCGCTGACCGGCCTCGGCATGACGGCGCCGGCCGGGATGACCGCCGGCATCGCCTCCACGGGCTTCGAGAACCTCGACGTCTGGCTGAGCCAGGGCGTGGACGCCTTCTTCGTACACTCCACGCCGCTGGACAGCGTGCTGGAGCTCGACCTGGGCGGCGGCGACGACGTCCTCAACATCCGCTCGCTCGGCGGCACCACGGTGGTCGGCGGCGGCCTGTTCGACCCCGAGAGCGGGCCGGGCGACGGCGTCCAGGACGACGACACGATCCGGGTGAACTACGACGAGAACGGCCAGCAGACCTTCCAGAGCGGCCTGCGCGACGAGCTGCACCCGCTGACCCTGCACGGGCGCGCGGGCAGCGACCTCTACGAGATCGGGCTGGCGGCGACCGGCAAGGCGCTCATCAACGTCATCGACGAGTCGCCGGCGGACGACCTGGGCGTCAACCGGCTCATCGTCTACGGCACCGACGGGCCGGACTTCTTCCTGCTCCGCGCCAACCTGCCCACGGTCACGCCGCGGATCGGCGTGGTCGCCGCCTTCCAGGTGGACGCGAACCTCGAGCCCGTGGCGGGCGGCTTCTTCGAGCGCGTCAACTACGACGGCGACATCAACAGCACGCTCACGATCTACGGCCGCGAGGGCGCCGACGTCTTCATCCTGGACGACACGCTGGCCCCGACGACGATCTTCGGCGACGCCGGGGACGACACCTTCCAGATCGGCCAGGTCTTCGCCTCGCCGCGCGACGGCTCGAACCCGCACAACGGCCTCGCCGACCTCGACTTCTTCGAGACGACGCGGGTGACGCTGGGCTACCTCTCGAACGGCGTGAGCAAGCCGGGCATCTTCTTCGGCGGCTTCGGCAAGGACAGCTTCACCGTCTACCACAACACGGCGTCGATCGCCCTCTTCGGCGAGGAGGACGACGACACCTTCCGCGTGCGCGCCTTCGTGCGCGTCAACCCGGACGATCCGCTGGCGCCGTTCACCACCATCAACGGCGGCCAGGGCGCGGACTTCATCTCGTACACGGTCAACGCGCCGGTCCGCATCGAGGGCGGCGAGGGCCTGGACACCCTGGTCGTGGTCGGCACGGAGTTCGGCGACGACTTCGTGATCACCGACCAGGGCGTGTTCGGCGCCGGCCTGGCCATCACCTACGCCGGCATCGAGAAGATCGTGGTGGACGCGCTCGAGGGCAACGACCGGTTCTTCATCGTGAGCACGCCCGCGAACGCGATCCTCGAGATCCAGGGCGGCCGCGGCAGCGACACCTTCAGCGTGGGCGGCGGCAACGACGGCGAGCCGGTGGTGGTCGTGAGCAAGAGCCTCGACGGCCACAGCGCCCTCGTCGAGCACACCGCGTCGAGCCCCGACGTGGACTACGACGCGGTGTTCGTGCCGGACCTCTCGGTCAAGGTGGCCGACAACGACACGGCCGGCGTCCTGCTCAGCCTCAGCGGCGGGCCGCTGCGCGTGTTCGAGAACCCGGCCGCCCCGGACGAGCTGGTGGTGGCCAGCTACGACATCGTGCTCACGCGGGCCCCGCTGGAGAACGTCCGCATCACGGCCGCCCCGTCCGCGGGCCGTGAGCGCGAGAAGAAGGCGGGCGGCGCCGGCATCGCGCTCAACGGCAACGAGGCGGGCGTGACCCTGCTGTTCGACAAGAACAACTGGTTCATCCCGCAGCACGTGACGGTGACGGCCATCGACGACGGGCTGGCCGAGGGCCACCGGGGCATCACGATCCTGCACACGGTGGTGGAGGGCGCCAACGCCGACGACGGCGACCCGTACGACGGCCTGGCGCTGGCGAGCCTGCCCGTGCAGGTGATCGACGACGACGCCGCCGAGGTCGTGGTGGTGCCGTTCGACGAGACGAGCCAGCGCGCCGACGACGACACCCTGGTCTCCGAGAACCCGTCGGGCTCGCTGCCGGCCACGGACGCCTACGCGGTGGTCCTGAGCAAGGCGCCGGTGGGCACGGTCACCGTCGCCGTCTCGGCCGACGGCGAGGTCCTGGTGCGCGAGTTCGGCACCAGCACGTGGGCGGCCAGCCAGGTCCTGACCTTCACGCCGGGGAACTGGAACACGCTGAAGGTCGTCGAGATCCAGGCCGTCGACGACGCGAAGAGGGAAGGGATCCACTTCTCGCGCGTGGCCCACGCCATCACGTCGGAGACCGACGAGTTCCTCGGGATCACGCTCGCCGACGCGGCGCGCGGCCTCGGCGCCCAGGTCGCCGGCGACCTCACGGCCGCCTACACGGCCGGCGTGGCGGGCAACGTCCTGACCCTCACCAACACGGACGCGCCGTTCGGCGTGGACTCGCTGGCGACGACCTTCGGGACGGCGACGTTCACCAATGTCGGCACGGCGCGCTACACGTCGGTGGACGCCGTCGTCGGCGACTCGCTGTCGCTCGGCGGCACCCTGTTCTCCCTGAACCTCAACGGGTCGATCTACAGCACGGTCGGCGGGTTCCTCGCCGCTCCCGCCGCCGTCGCCGCCACGCTGGCAGGCCTGGTCAACGCGTCCGGCCAGCCGTTCGAGGCCACGCTGAGCGGCAACGTCCTGCACGTGACGGCCGACGACGGCAGCGCGTTCACGGCGTCGTTCACCGGCGGCTCGGGCACCGCCCTCGCGCCCACGAGCGCCGCGTTCTACACCGAGGTCCAGATCACGCTGGCCGGCAGCGGCGTGATCGGGGCCGGCGACGCCTGGACGCTGGGGCTCGCGGACGCCCGGAGCGGCGACGTGGCGACCTACGTCTACACGGCGGGGGCCAACGGCGAGGTCACGCAGCCCGGCCCCGTGGACGTCCGGCTCACCGACGACGACGCGCCGACCGTCCTCGTCCGCGAGACGCACGGCGGGACGACTGTCGTCGAGCCCACCCAGTTCGTGCTCCTGGGCGACGGCTACGTCACGCAGGTGGGCGGCAGCCTGGCGTCGAACCAGTTCATCGGCGACTTCGGGACGGCCGTGCTCAACGAGGTCCAGTTCCACAACTCGACCTTCACCGCGCAGGACCTCGGGCTGGGCGACTGGAGCCGCAACGCGCACCCGGACATCGCCAGCGTGACCGGCGACCCCGCGCTCGAGCCGCACCTGACCGTGCTCGGCACCGGCAACGGCGACCCGGACTTCTACTCGTTCGAGATCACGGCGGAGATGCTGGCCGACGCCGGGTCGAACGGCGTGCAGGCGAGCTTCGACATCGACCACGGGTTCGAGTTCGGCGACCGCATCCTGTGGCTCAGCCTGCTCAGGCTCTACAACGCCAACGGCGACCGCATCGCGCAGGGCCGGGGCTTCTCCGACCCGCTCACGGCCGGCGCGGGCGGCAGCACGACGTGGCTCGACGACTTCCTGGCCTTCACGTTCACCCAGGCGGGCCGGTACTACCTCGAGGTCACGAGCTGGCTGTTCACCTCCGGCCTGCCCGTCGGCGTGGACTACACGCTGCAGGTGTCGATCGAGCAGCACGAGACGGCCGACTTCGTGTTCGCGCCGTCGGCGGTGCTGGAGAACGAGAGCCTCCAGGCGGGCGGGGCGGCGCAGGACATCGACGACCGCGACAACTTCTTCACGTTCTTCGACCCCGAGGTCGGCAACGGCTCGAACATCACCTTCTCGACGCCGTTCGCGCGGATCCAGGGCTCGGGCGACGGCAGCTTCGACCTCTACTCGTTCGAGATCACCGCGGCCATGCTGAACCCGTCGGCGTTCGCCCAGTCGCCGGCGGCCACGGCCGGCACGGTGGTGGACCCGAACGGGCCGTTCTTCACCAGCGTGACGCTGCTGCCGAACGGCCGTGTCGCCGCCGGCGACACGTGGACGCTCGGCCTCCGGTACCGGGACTACGCCTACACGGTGCAGCCGGGCGACAATTCGCTGGACGACGTCAGCACGGGTCTCAGGAACCTGCTGCCGGCGCGGTACACGGTGACCGTCGCGGCCAACGGCGCGTTGACGATCACCGACCCGAACGGCTTCAACCTGCACGGCCTGACCGTCAACGGCGTCGCCCAGGAGGCCCGGAAGACCGCCACGGTGACCCGGTCGACGCAGGCGCTCGCGGCGGACGGCACGACCCCGATCACCTTCGGCACGGCCAACGTGGGGCTGGCGGGCGCGCCGGCCGCCGGCGAGGTGTGGTCGGTCACGCTGGACGGCGGCGCCACCACGGCCGCCCGGACGGTGCTGGTGGGCGACACCCTGACCAGCATCGCCGCCGCGCTGGCCGGCTCGCTGAACACCGCGCTCGGCGCCGGCACGGGCTCGAGCCTCGGCGACACGCTGACGATCACGCGCGCGGCCGGGTTCACGCTGTCCTTCACGGTTGCCGGCGCCGCCCCGCAGGGCACGGCGACCATCGGCGGCACGCCGCTGTCGCAGGGCGACGTCCCGGCCATCGCCTTCACGACCGCCCAGATCACGCTGCCGGGCGCGGTGCGGCCGGGCGAAGACTGGACGGTGACGCTCACCGACCTCGACGACGCGACGCCGCCCACGCGCACGACCACGCAGACGGCGCCGAGCACCTCGGGCGCGACGCTCGCAGGCCTGCTGGCGGGAGCGCTGAACGGTGGCGGCTACACCGTGACGCCGAGCGGCGCCGTGGTGACCGTGAGCAAGGCGGCCGGCTTCACGGTGAGCGTCTCGGTGGCGGTGTCGGGCGCCTTCACGGCGGAGACCGCGCCGTCGGTCGTGAGCCACACGATCACGATCGCGACGAGCTTCCAGGCGGCGGACGTCTGGAGCGTCACGCTCGGCGAGCCGGCTCCGAGCACCACCGTGCTCGCGACCAGGACCGCTTCCGGGGCGACCCCGAGTGCGGTGGCCTCGACGCTGGCCGGCCTGCTCGACGCGGTCAGCGGCTTCCGCGCCGTCGCCGAGGGCGCCACGGTCGTCGTCACGCGCCTTTCCGGCGACGACTTCGACGTCACCCTGTCGGTGGACCCGGTGGCGTCGATCGCCACGGACGCCCTGACGGTGGCCCGCGTGATCACGATCGGGGCAGTCGACGCGGCCGACGTGTTCCGCCTCACGGTGGCCGGCGATCCGTACGACAGCACCGAGGACAGCGCGAGCACCGTGGCGACCGACCTGGCGGGCCAGGTGGACGCCTCGAGCGCGTTCACCGCGGTCGCCTCCGGCAACGCGATCACGATCATCGCCGTGACCGCGCACACGTTCACGGCGTCGCTGACGATCGACCGGCAGCCGGCGGCCCAGACCGAGGCCACCACGCTGACCTACCTGCTGGCCGGCACCGTGGTGGACGGCGACACGTGGGCCATCGCGCTCATGGACGGCGCGTCCACCCTGCACACGGCGCAGGTGCCGATCAGCGGCTCGCCCACGATCGACGCCATCGCCGGGAGCTTCCGGGACGCCATCAACGCCTTCACGGACTTCTTCGCGACCGCGAGCGGCGCCACTCTGACGCTCAGCCGGCTCTCCGGCGGCTTCACGGCGGCCGTGCCGTCCATCACCAGCCCGGCCGAGCCCGACACGGTGACGCCGACGCTGACGCCCGCGCCGACCGTCGTGCGCGTGGAGACGTTCACGCTGCCGAGCCTGATCGACGCCGGTGACACGTGGCGGCTGGGGCTGACGGACGGCGGCGAGCTCGTGGTGGCGACGTACCCGGTCGCGCCGGGCGACACGCCGGACGAGGTGGCGGCCGACCTGGCCGCCGACATCGACGCCGCCGCCGACTTCGACGCCGAGGCGCGCGGCGCCCAGATCATCGTGACCCGGACGGCGTCCACGGACGACTTCGGCGTCGCGCTGAGCGTGACGGTGGACGGCGCCGGCCTGGGCAGCCAGACGGTCGGCGCGGAGCAGCCGGCGGCCTCCCTGGCTTTCTCCGGCACGCCGACCGCGGACGACGTCTGGAACGTCACGCTGACGCCGACGCCGTCCGGCACGCCCGTCAACGGCACGTTCACGATCCCGTCGAGCCCGACGCCGACCATCGGCGCCGTGGTGGCGGACCTCCAGGGCGACCTCGCGGCCGGCGCCACCTTCGTTATCCTACGGACGGGCGACACGCTCACGGTGACCCGCGCCGCCGGCGGCACGTTCACGGTCGCGCGGTCCATCACGCCGAGCGGCAGCGCGTCGGTCGGCACGGCCACCACGCTGCGCGTCGACCTGACCGGCCCCGTGAACGCCGGCGACATGTGGACGCTCAGCGTGGCCGGCTCCGCGCTGACGCCGGGCTTCACGGTCGCCACCCCGGCCGCGGTCGCCGACGCCGTGGCCACCGCCTTCGCGGGCCAGGCCAACGGCCTCGCGGGCTACACGGCCTTCGCGGCCGGCGCGACGGTCTACGTCTCGAAGGTCGCCGGCGGCGCCGCCTTCGCCCTCGACGTGGCCATCGCGCGCGACCCGGCGGCGGCCGCCGCGACGGTCAGCGGCACGGTGCCGCTCGCGTGGACGCAGAGCGTGGCCCTCAACCCCGCCGGCCCGGCGCTGGCCCAGGAGGGCGACACGTGGACGCTGCGGGTGGCGGGCGTCGACTACACGGTGCTGCCGTCCGCGGGCCAGACCACGAGCCAGATCGTGGACCTCTTCCTCGCGCTCCCGGCGCTCATCGCGACCGGGCACACGCTGTCGAACGACGGCGGGGCGCTGGTGGTGGAGTCGGCGACGGGTGCCCCCGTCGCGATCGGGCCGGCGACCCAGCTCCGGCCGGTGGCCTTCACCACGACCGCCTCGACGGCGAGCGCCGACGACTTCTACCTCCTCGGCGTCGTGCGGCTGAGCAGCCCGTACGAGGAAGGCCAGACGTGGGCGATCACGATCGACGGCCGGACCTACAGCTTCCTGGCGCCCTTCGGCAACGCGACGGTGCGCCAGCTCGGCACGGTCGCCCAGGGGCTGGCCAACGCGATCAACGCCGACGCGGCGGCGCCGTTCCGCGCCGAGCTGCAGACGGGCGACTTCGCGGCCGGCCAGGTCCGCATCATCGACAAGGCGAAGGCGGCCGGCGTCACCGTGGCCGGCGACGATCCGTTCAGGATCAGCGCCACGCGCGGCGGCGGCGTGGTGAAGGGCGTGTTCGACATCGACCGCGCGAACCTCATCCAGGGCGCGGTCCAGGTGCCGGTGCCGTTCTTCTTCTTCGGCTTCTTCTTCTTCTCGGTGACGGACCTGCTGGACTTCACGGCGCGGCTAACCCTCGAGCTGATCGCGCCGAACGGCTCGGTGCTGGCGAGCAGTACCTCGGCCGGCTCGCACGCCCTCGACGCGGGCAGCGCCACGACGCTGGACCCGCTGCTGCAGCACACGTTCAACACCGCCGGCGTGTACAAGCTGCGCGTCGGCTCCCTCGTGGACTACGCGAGCTTCACCCGCTACCTCGGCCGTCCGAACACGTACTTCGCGGACGGGCAGGGCGGGGTGATGCCCGGCCAGTCCTACGACCTCATCGTGTCGCTCCAGCTGCACCAGACGAACCCGGACGCCATCACGCTGGCCGGGAAGAAGATCCAGATCGTGGAGGGCACGGGCAAGGGCCAGGAAGCCACCATCACCGCCTACGACGCCGAGGAGCGCATCTACACCCTCAGCACGACGTGGGCGGTCACGCCGGACTCGACGAGCCGGTTCGAGATCTACCAGCCCATGTCGGACTTCCCGGCCTACCAGCCGGTGGACGCCAGCTACACGGTGGTCCTCACGGGCCAGCCCGACGCCACCGTGATCGTGGACGTGGCGCCGCAGGCGACGCGGACCTACAACGCGGACCTCGCCTTCGACCCGAACGCCAACTTCGGCGAGAACAACGAGGTCCAGGTCAAGACGGCCACCACCCGCGTGTACGTCAACCTCGAGGGCACGCCGACGCCGGGCGAGGTCTGGAAGGTCACGCTGAACACGCCGCAGGCCGACGGCTCGTCGAACGCGCTGCCGGGGTTCTCGTACACGGTGCAGCCGGGCGACACGCTGGCGACGATCGCCCTGAGCCTCCGGAACGCGATCAACTCCGCCGCGGGGATCTACGGGGTCGGCGGGCGGCGGTTCACGGCGGTCCTCGACCCGGCCGACCCGACCGCCCTCGTCGTGACGGCGCCCGACGCCTTCTTCTCGGCCTTCTCGATCGCGCTGCCCGCGCTCGGCGGCACCGCCGCCGTGACCGGCTCGTCGAACGTGAAGACGGTCGACCTCGAGGGCCTGCCGGCCGTGGGCGAGCAGTGGCGCCTGACGTTTACCCCGGCCATCGGCTCGCCGCGGGTTGTCACGCACACGGTCGTGGCCGGCGACACGCTGGCGACGATCGCCGCGGACCTGCGCAGCCAGGTCAACGGCTTCGTCTACGTGGGCTTCCCGTTGAACTTCTCGTTCTCGGCGAGCCTGGTCGCGGGCGACTCGACGGCCTTCACGGTGACCGCGCTCGTCGACTTCACCGTGACCCTGTCGATCACGCCGACGGTGGCCGACAGTCGCGGCACGGCGACCGTCACCGGGACGCCGGGCACGGTGGCCGGCCTCTTCAGCGCCGTGGACGTCGAGCTGGGCGGCCACACGGCCCAGGGCGAGCGCTGGACGCTGACCCTGACCGTGCCGGGCGTCGGCGTGACGACGGTCAGCTACACGACCGGGTTCGGCGACAGCCTGGCCACGGTCGCGCGCAAGCTCGGCGAGCAGCTGCCGACCGGCGCGTGGGACGTCGCGGTCAGCGGCCGCGTCCTCAGCCTGGAGCGCGCGCACGGCGGCGACTTCACGGCGACGCTCAACGTCCTGCCGCAGAGCCTGGGCAGCGCCGTCGTCACCCCGCAGCTCGTGTTCACCACGACCGACTGGAACCAGGCCCAGACGGTCATCGTGCGCGCGCTCGACGACGACTTCGTGGACGGCAGCGACGCCCTCGTGTTCCCGGCGCTCGAGGGCCGGGTGAACGGGATCCGCGGGCCGCTGGTCATCGACGGCGGCATCCGGGTGGGCGAGGAGCGGTTCCTCGGCAACCCGCTGCTGCTGCCGGGCGAGAAGAACCTGCCGCTGCCGCAGGGCGAGGTGACCGGCACCGGGACCGCCACCGACGGCCTCGCCTTCCTCACGGACGCGAGCGCCATGCACGTCAACGCCCGCACGGGCGAGCGGCCGGGCTTCGACCCGCGCATGAACGACTTCGCGTTCATCGCGACGTTCCTGACCGTGAACCACCTCGAGAGCGTGCTGACGCTCGACGTGGCGTCCGTCTCCGCCGACATCCTGTCGGTGGCGAAGGCCACGGCGTTCAGCGTGGCCTTCCAGGTGGCGGCGGGCGGCAGCGCGGAGTTCATCGGCACCCCGGTCCAGACGGGCCTCGGCGGCCTCGACTGGACGCGGATGGTGGTCACCCTCGACGGCGTCGCCAGGGTGGGCGAGACGTGGCGGCTGACCGTGGACCTCGACGGCACGGCGTCGGGTGGCCCGAGCACGACCTACTCGGTGCCGATCGGCGCCGGCGAGGCCGTCCTGTCGAGCATCGCCGAGCGCCTGGCCGACGCCATCCGGACCCAGACGCCGGCGCTCGACGTCGAGGTCCGCGTGGGCATCCTGGGCGACAGCCGCCTGATCCTCACGAAGACGGACGGCACCAGGTTCAACGCCACCTTCAGCGTGCTGGCCGCGCCCGGCGAGACGGTCGAGGGCGGGGCCACCCTGGGCGGCACCCTCGAGCTGGCGGACGTCGGGCTCACGACCTGGACCCAGGCGGCGTTCCGGATCCTGAGCGCCGGCACCGGGACGTGGAGCATCGCGCTGGGCGGCGCGCCGGCGGTCACCTACCCGGTGCAGGCGGGCGACACGGTCGCGGACGTCACCGGCTTCTTCGAGGAGGGCATCGACTCCGCCTACGCGCCGCTGGTCTCCGGTACGCGGGTCACGCTCCGGACCGGCTGGCCGACCGGGACGCAGCCGGTGGCGGAGGACCTGTACTTCGTCGCGCCGTTCAACCTGAACTTCCGCGTGATCGAGGACGACCAGGTCGACGCGCTGTACGTCGACAACACCAACAGCCCGGCCGACGACGTCGGCGTGCTGACGGACAGCCGGATCACCGGCCTCGGCATGGGCGGCACCACGGTGGTGGCCGGCCGCCTCGTGCCGGGCGGCATCACGTACTCGAACCTCGAGGTCGTGAGCGTCGGGTTGGGCCGCGGCAACGACCACTTCACGGTCGAGACGACCCACGCGGGCTCCACGACCGTGAGGGGCGGCGCCGGCAACGACACGATCGCCGTCGAGACGATCGTGGGCCACGCCACCATCGAGACGGGCGCCGGCGACGACACGGTCACCGTGGCGAACGACGAGCAGAACGTGGACCAGATCACCGGGTTGCTCACCGTGGACATGGGCGCCGGCGAGGACACGCTGGTGGTCGACGACTCGGGCGACGCGGTCGACGACACCACGCTCGACCTGACCGCCAGCACGCTGACCGGCCTCGACATGCCGACGGTGGCCGAGGTCCAGACGGTCTTCGTGCAGGCCGCCTCGGGCACCTACCGGCTCCGCACGCCGGGCTACGGCACCGAGACGGGCCTGCCCGACACCACCACGGACTTCGTGGAGCGCGGCGCCGGCTTCGCCCTGGTCACCCTCGACTACGGGATGGACGACGAGGCCGTGGCCGAGCGGCTGCGCGCGCTCTACGGCTTCGACGACCTCAAGGTGTCGTCGATCCGCACCGGTGTGGACGTGACCCACCGGGTGACGTTCATCCGCGGCCAGGCCGGCGTCGACCACGCGCCGCTCGAGTGGGGCGAGACCCGCGAGACGACCGGGCTGGTGGCCGGCCTCGGCGCGTCCACCGACGTGCGCGTGGCCACGCTGCGCGACGGCGCGCTGACGACGGAGCGCGACACCGTGCAGACGCTGACGGTGGACGCGACCGGCGGCAGCTTCGTGCTCCACTTCGTCCGCGCCAACGCCGAGGGTGTCGCCCAGGACTTCGCCACGGCGCCGATCGCGTTCAACGCCTCGGCGGCGGCGGTGCTCGAGGCGCTGAGCGCGGTGCTCAACCCGAACAACGCCAACCCGGCGCTGCCGTTCACGGACAACGTGGCGGTCGAGCAGCACGGCACCACGTACCACCTGGGCTTCCGGGGCGAGCACCGCGACATCGCCATCGCGTTCGTGGACGTCTCGGCCCTCCTGGGCACGGTGGCGGTCGCGACGCGGCTGGACGGGATCAACTACTACGGCGTGGACCTGCTGGACGTGAGGCTCGGCAGCGACGACGTCGTCAACGTCACGGGCACGTCGGCGGTGACGAACCTCGACCTCGGCGACGGCGACGAGTGGATCTACGTGTCGTCGGCGGCCAACGTGGCCATGGGCGAGACACCGGCCTTCCTGTCCGGCCACCTCGGCACGTTCCTCGGCACGCTGAACATCGACGCCGGCACCGGCCGCCACCAGCTGATGATCAGCAACGAGGCGAGCGCGGCCGGCCGCAGCGTGCTGATCACGGACAGCCTCGCGGCGGCGGCGGCCGTCGATCCGAACGTCGCGAGCGACGCCGAGATCTTCATCGTCGGCCTGGCGCCCGCCGGCATCACCTTCCGCGCCGACGCCGCGGGCGACTTCGCGCGCGGCATCACGATCTGGACGGGCTCGGGCGCCGACGTGATCACCGTGGACGACACGCACTTCCGCCCGGCGGCCACCGAGGGCGGCCAGCCGGTCGAGACGGTGACCACGCTCAACACGGGCCTGGGGAACGACGTCGTCACCGTGTCGCTGCAGGCGGCGGACGACGGCCGGTTCGTGCTGAACACGCAGGGCCAGTACAGCGTGCTGGTGCCGGTGGCGGCCGGCCTGAACGCCGCCGGCCCGGACACGCCGGCCGACCTCGTGAGCGTCGCCGTCGACGGCGTGGCGCTCACGGCGGACCAGTTCTCGGCCGACTTCGGCCTGGACCGGATCGGCCTGCTGGTGAGCCCGCTCCTCGGCGCGTCGGTCGAGGTGGAGATCGTGCGGACGGTGGCCGAGGCCTTCACCTTCGACGATGCGGCGCCCGTCCTGCACGTCGGCGAGGACCTCCAGCCCGGCGTGACCGAGGTCGTGGGCGTGTCGGTCAACGGGGTCGACCTGGCCGACCTGGACGGTGTCGTGGTGGACCCGGCCGCGGACACCGTGACGTTCACGGCGGCGGCCACGCCGCCGGCGGGCGCGCTGGTCGTGGTCCGGATGACGAAGCGGATCACGGAGACGTCGGCGGTCGGCGCCGTGACCGACGACGAGGACACGGTCCTCGGCACCGGCTCGACGCTGCCGCTCGTCGTGTTCGGCGGCAAGGACCGGGACGTGATCACCGGCGGCGACGCCGGCGACGTCCTCGTCGGCGACCGCGGCCGCCTGCTGTTCTTCGCCGACCCGGGCGCGGTGGACCTCGGCCTGCCGCTCGGGCAGCTCCAGGCGCTGGCCACGGCCGTCCGCGGCCACGGCGGACCGGAGGACGTGACGGCCGGCACGGTGCGCCATCCGTACCTCCTGGTCACGGTGGAGGCGGACGTGGACGGCGTGGACACGCTGGCGGGCGGCCTCGGCGACGACATCCTCATCGGCGGCGACAACGCCGACGTGGCCGGCGACCCGATCCGCGAGACGCTGCTCGGCGGTGAGGGCGACGACGTGCTGGTCGGCGACTACGCCCGGGTGATCTTCGACGCCGGCGCCCCGGCCCGGGTCGAGTCCCTGCTGCCGGCCCGCGGCGGACTCGACACCATCGACGGCGGCAGCGGCGCCGACGTGGCCATCGCGGGCGCCGCGGGCGACGTCGTCACCGCCAGCCTGGGCGGCGACGTGGTGCTCGGCGACTCCGGTGTGGTGGACCTCGACGGCGACGTCTTCACGATCGCGCCCGCCATCGGCGGCGCCGACGTGCTCACCGGCTCCGAGGACGCGCTCGCGGCCGGGTTCGGCAACCGCTCGATCCTCATCGGCGGCGCCGGCAACGACACGCTGCTGGGCGGCCAGGGCGACAACGTGATCCTGGGCGACGGCGGCCTGGTCGCGCGGATCGGCGGCGTGGTGCAGCGCGTGACCTCGATCGACCCGGCCACCGGCGGCGTGGACCGGATCACCAGCGGCGTCGGGAACGACATCATCATCGGCGGCGCCATGGGCGACGTCATCGAGGCCAGCGCGGGCAGCGACATCATCCTGGGCGACAACGGCGACGTGACGGTCAACCAGGCGCCCGCCAACGACATCGCCAGCGTGGCGCCGGGCATCGGCGGCGACGACATCATCGAGGGCGGCGACAGCGGCCGCTCGATCATCATCGGCGGCTTCGGCACCGACACGATCACGACCGGGCTCGGCAACGCGGTCATCCTCGGCGACAACGGCCAGGTCCTGCGCGGACCGGCGCCGGACGAGACCGTCCTGACCGTGGCCACGACCGACGTGGACGACACGACGGGCGCCCGCGACGTCATCACCAGCGCGGCCGGCGTCAACGTGATCCTGGGCGGCGTGGGCCGGGACGAGATCCACGCCACGGGCGGCAGCAGCAACATCATCCTGGGCGACAACGGCGTGGTGGACCTCAACCAGGCCGCCGCCAACGACATCGCCTCGATCGTGGACGGGCCGGGTGCGCTGGGCGACGACGACCAGATCTTCTCGGGCAGCAACAACATCATCCTCGGTGGCTTCGGCGCCGACGAGATCCGGCTGCTCGGCGGTGTCAACACGGTGCTCGGCGACAACGGCACGGTGCGGCGCGACGGCGGCGAGACGCCGTACCAGGTGAAGAGCACCGACGTCACGGCCGGCACGGGCGGCGGCGACACGATCACGGTCACGGCCGGCGTCAACGTGATCCTGGGCGGCGTGGGCGAGGACGGGATCGACGCCACGGGCGGCAGCCGCAACGTCATCCTGGGCGACAACGGCGAGGTGAACCTGAACCAGCCGGTGGCCAACGATATCGAGAGCACGGAGCTCGACCTGGGCGACCGGGACTTCATCTTCTCAGGGACGAACAACATCATCCTGGGCGGCTTCGGCGCCGACGAGATCACGCTGGGCAGCGGCACCAACACCGTGCTCGGCGACAACGGCGTGGTCCGCCGCGACGGCGCGGAGACGCCGACGCAGGTCGCGACGGCCGACACGCTGGCCACGACGGGCGGCGGCGACACGATCACGAGCCAGGGCGGCGTGAACGTGATCCTCGGCGGCGTCGGCCAGGACGTCATCGAGGCGCTGGTCGGCAGCGCCAACGTCATCCTCGGCGACAACGGCGTGGTGAACCTGAACCAGCCGGTGAGCAACGACATCTACTCGATCGTGAGCGGCCCCGGCGCGCTGGGCGACCACGACACGATCGAGTCGGGCAGCAACAACATCATCCTGGGCGGCTTCGGGCCCGACGACATCACGATCGGCTCGGGCACCAACGTGGTCCTCGGCGACAACGGCGTGGTGCGCCGGGACGGCAGCGAGCAGACCACGCAGGTGACGACGACGGACACGACGGCGCTCACGGGCGGCGTGGACCACATCACGAGCCAGGGCGGCGTGAACGTGATCCTGGGCGGCGTGGCGGGCGACACGATCGACGCGCTGGTGGGCAGCAGCAACATCGTCCTCGGCGACAACGGCGACGTGATCGTCGACGGCGACGTGCAGACCACGGACCTCGACCTGGGCGGCGACGACGTCATCGAGGCCACGGGCGTGTCGGTCACCGGCCCTGCGGACAACATCATCCTGGGCGGCTTCGGCCAGGACACGATCACGCTCAACAGCGGCGCCAACGTCGTCCTCGGCGACAACGGCCACGTCCTCCGCACGGGCGGCGTCGTCACCCGCGTGTTCACGACGGACGGCAGCGCGCTCACGGGCGGCGTGGACCACATCACGAGCCTGGGCGGGGTGAACATCATCCTGGGCGGCGTCGCCGGCGACTTCCTCGACGCCCCGGTGGGCAGCAACGTCGTGCTGGGCGACAACGGCGAGGTGAACGTCGGCGGTGACATCTTCAGCACCGACCTCGCGGTCGGCGGCGACGACGTCATCACCGGCGGCGCCACCAACACGATCCTGGGCGGCGCAGGATCCGACCTGATCACGCTGGGCGCGGGCACGAACACCGTGCTCGGCGACAACGGCTCCGTGACGCGCACCGCCGGGGTCGTGACCCAGGTCCGGACCACGGATGGCACGGCCGCGACGGGCGGGCCCGACACGATCCTCAGCCAGGGCGGGGTGAACATCATCCTGGGCGGCGTGGCCGGTGACACGATCGAGGCGACGGGCGGCAGCGACAACATCGTGCTCGGCGACAACGGCGTGGTGAACCTGAACCGGGTCGGCGACGAGGACGTCTTCACGACCGACCTCGACCTCGGCGGTGCCGACCAGATCTTCGCCGGCAGCAACAACGTCATCCTGGGCGGCTTCGGCCAGGACCACGTCGAGCTGCTGACCGGCACGGCGGTGGTCCTGGGCGACAACGGCCACGTGAGCCGCACGGGCGCGCTGGACGCCCTCGGGCAGCTCGTCACCACGGTGACCCGCGTGGTCACCACCGACACGACGAGCGCGACGGGTGGCGACGACACGATCCTGAGCCAGGGCGGGACCAACATCCTCCTGGGCGGCGTGGGCGCGGACCGCATCGAGGCGACCGGCGGGAGCCAGAACATCATCCTGGGCGACGACGGCGAGGTGAACCTGAACCAGCCGCTCGCCAACGACATCTGGACGACCGAGCTGACGCTGGGCGGCGACGACACGATCCTGGCCGGCAGCGACAACATCATCCTGGGCGGGTTCGGGAACGACGCGATCACGCTGGGCGGCGGCACCGCGGTGGTCCTGGGCGACAACGGCCAGGTGAACCGCAACGGCGGCATCTCGCTCGGGACCCTCGGCGACGTCACGAAGGTGTTCACGACCGACCTCGGGCCGCTGGCGGCGAGCGACGACACGATCCTGAGCCAGGCCGGCGTGAACGTGATCCTGGGCGGCGTGGGCCAGGACTCGATCGAGACCGCGAGCGGGAGCAGCAACATCCTCCTGGGCGACAACGGCGAGGTGACCCTGAACCAGCCGGTGGCCAACGACATCCAGACGACCGAGCCCGACCTCGGCGGCGACGACACGATCCTGGCCGGGAGCACCAACTTCATCCTGGGCGGCGTCGGCAGCGACACGATCACGCTGCGCGGCGGGACCAACACGGTGCTGGGCGACAACGGCATCGTGTACCGCGACGGCGACCACCAGGTGACCCGCGTGGAGACGTTCGACGAGGACGGGACGACGGGCGCCGCCGACGTGATCGTGAGCCTGGGCGGCCGGAACGTCATCCTGGGCGGCATCGGCGGCGACGTCATCGACGCGTCGTTCGGGACGAACATCGTGCTCGGCGACAACGGCGACGTGGTGGTGGACGGGGACGTGGTCACCACCGAGCCCGCCATCGGCGGCGCCGACGTGATCCTCGGCGGCGCGGACAACATCATCCTGGGCGGCGCGGCGGGCGACGCGATCACGCTGGGCGGCGGCACCAACACGGTCCTCGGCGACAACGGCGCGGTGCTCCGGACGGCCGGCGTCGTCACGCGGGTCATCACGGGCGACGAGGACGGGACCACCGGCGGCCCGGACACCATCACCAGCCTGGGCGGCCAGAACATCATCCTGGGCGGCACCTTCGCCGACGTGATCAGCGCGCCGGGCGGCACCAACATCATCCTGGGCGACAACGGCGAGGTGATCGTCGGCGGCGACGTGTTCACGACCGAGCCCGCCATCGGCGGTGCCGACACGATCACGGGCGGCGCCGGCGACAACATCATCCTGGGCGGCGCCGAGGGCGACCTGCTCACCGGCGGCGCCGGCTTCGACGTGATCCTGGGCGACAACGGGATCGTGATGCGCACCGCCGGCGTCGTGACGCGGGTGGAGACGACCGACCCGACGATCGGCGGCCCCGACACGATCGAGGGCGGCGCGAACGACGACATCATCCTCGGCGGCGCGGCGGACGACTTCATCACCGCCGGCACCGGGAACGACATCGTCGTCGGCGACAACGGCACGGTCGACCTCACGGTGACGCCGCCGTTGGTGACGTCGGGCCCGCCGACGCTCGGCGGCGCCGACGTGATCCACGGCCAGGACGGCGACGACACCCTCTACGGCGGTGCGGGCGACGACGAGCTGTACGGCGAGCTCGGGAACGACACGCTCTACGGCGAGGCGGGCCACGACATCCTGCTGGGCGACACGGGCGTGATCGAGCGCATGGGCCGGCTCAACCCGAACGGCTCGGTGCACCGCGACGTCTGGCTGACCGACGTGGGCATGCTCACGGCCCGGTACGACCTGGACGGGCTCCGCTGGGACGACCTCACCCCGGAGCTCGCGGCCGCGCTCGTCGGCGCCGACCTCATCCTGGTCACGGGCGCCTTCGACGCCGACGGGGGCCACGACCTGGTGCCCGACCGGGCGCCCGTCCGGTGGTGGGAGCACTGGACGCACCGGTGGGACACCGAGCTGTTCCTGGTCACGCTCGTGCCGGACGGTGACGACGTGCTCGACGGCGGCGCGGGCGACGACGCCCTCTACGCGGGCCGCGGCGAGGACACGCTGACCGGCGGCCCCGGCAACGACTACCTCGAGGGCGACCTCGGCGACGACGTGCTCGACGGCGGCGACGGCGACGACCAGCTCGTGGGCGACCGGTCCACGGTCGTGACGGGCGACGGCGCGGTGCCGAACGTCGTCCACGCGCTCCGGCTCATCGCCGGCCCCGGCTCGGTGGAGGCCGCCGCCGGCGTGGTGCTCGGCCCCGACGGCACGACGCTCGTGCCCCTGGTATCGGTGGTCCCGGGCCACGACGTGGACCCGCTGCCGGCGGTGCTCGGCGTGCTGGGCGGGATCCCGCTCTTCCCGGCGGACAACGTCCTGCACCGTGCGGACGGCAGCTACCTCGTGCCGTTCGCCTCGGTCGTGCCGGACGTCCGCTCGCACCTCGACCTGGTCGCCGGCAACGACACGCTCACCGGCGGCGCGGGCGAGGACACGCTGGTCGGCGACAACTCCACCGTGCTCGCGGCGTCCCTCGTCTTCACGGACACGCGCATGGAGCAGGCGATCGGCCTGACCGGCGACCTGCTCGACATCGCCGACGACTTCGCGGACCTCACGGCCGTCCTCCACCACGCCGTGTCCGAGGCTCTGTGGCGGTCGGGCATCTGGAAGCAGGAGACCGTCGTGGACGCGACGATCACGATCGCCGCCGACCTCCTCGACGGCGGCGCGGGCAACGACGTGCTGGTGGGCGACGACTCCACGGTGCTCGCCCAGAACTTCACCATGCCGGTCGCCCTCGTGGACGACTTCGAGTTCCTGGTGGACGGCCTCCAGCTCGTCGGCGGGGAGCTCGAGCACGCCGCGCTCGAGCTGGGCGACATCCAGCACCACCTGCGCAACGAGATCGTCCAGGTGAAGAGCGGCTGGTCCTGGAAGGACGTGCTCCGCCACCACGTGGACCGGATCTCGATCGGCGCCGACACCCTCCTGGGCGGCGACGGCGACGACCTCCTGGTCGGCGACCAGAAGCTCCACCTGACGGCGAACGTCACGCTGACGGAGGGCGGGAAGGCCTCGAAGCCGCACCACCGCTGGCACGACGGTGACTGGTGGGACGGCGACTGGTGGGGCTGGAAGGACCATGGCCGCCACCGCCATCAGGCGTGGCACGACGACTACTGGTCGCACCACGGCAGCTGGCATCACCACGGGGCCGGTGACATCGTCACGCTCGGCAACGACGTGCTCGACGGCGGCAACGGCAACGACGTGATGTTCGGGGACAGCCTCGCGCTGGTGGCGCCGAACGTGAGCACGACGTTCAGCCCGAGCTGGCAGGACCGCTGGGCGATCGACGAGGCGTGGGAGGCGGTCGAGGACCTCACCGAGATCGGGCACCACGAGCACCACCACGGCTGGTGGCACCACCACGAGCACCACGACCACGACGATCACGACGACCACGACCAGGAGGACTTCCAGGTCACGGCCGGCGACGACACGCTCTACGGCGGCGCCGGCGACGACGTGATGTTCGGCCAGGACGGCCGGGACCGGCTATACGGCGGGGACGGCGACGACTACCTGGTGGGCGGCGGCGACAGCGACACGCTCGAGGGCGCGACCGGCAAGAAGAGCAAGGACCGGGACACGATCCGGAGCGGCCACGACACCTCGTCGACGCTCGCGAACATCCTGAAGGCGCGCCTGGTCATCTGGGCGGGGCACCTGGACGTGTACGGGACCAGCCAGGCGCTCGGCTCGCCGAGTCCG
Source organism: Candidatus Rokubacteria bacterium RIFCSPLOWO2_02_FULL_73_56 (assembly GCA_001788495.1). GTDB lineage: Bacteria > Methylomirabilota > Methylomirabilia > Rokubacteriales > CSP1-6 > GWA2-73-35. The sequence continues at coordinate 3,224 of MGCF01000114.1, read as the reverse complement.
TGGGCACCGTACTATGACCTCGACCTGGACGACGAGGCCCACGACCAGGCCTTCGTCATCCGCCCGGATCCCAAGCCGGCGCCCAAGCCGGGCTGCTGGTGGTAGGGGGCGCCTCCCGGCTCAGCCGTCGTACGCGGGGATCGCGACTTCCGGATTGACCGGCGCCTGCTCCTCGGCCTCGATCGCCTCGAGCGTCAGGCCGCTGTCCTTGAGCTTGGCGCACACCTCGGCGACTCTGCGGTCGATGTCCGAGTCGGTGAGAAGCATGACGCCCGTCGCCAGCGTCGCGCGGATCTTGATGCGCTTGAACTCTGCCATGGTGACACCTCCCTCCGCCTGGCAAAGCTGCTGACGCTCGAAAAAAGCAAGCAAGGTGCCACAGCCAATCGAATCGTCAACCATCCGGAAAGATTGCGTTGTCGAATGCCAATGTGCCACCCTGGCGCCTGACTGACACGACTCGTGTCAGACCGTCTGACACGTTCCTTGCCGGCGCCGGACGGCTCCCCCCTCCAGCACGCCGTCCCCCAGGGTCACGATCCTGACGTCGGTGCGCGTCTGCGCCGGTCTCCTCGCGCGCGCCGCCGCCGCTTGATCGCGGGCGGTCGTCGCCCTATCGTGCGGCCAGCGGCCGGCCCCGGGCCGCGGGGAGGGACCATGGAGCCCACGCTCGACCGGCAGCGCGTCCAGGAGTTCGCCCGCAAGCTCTTCGGCTTCTACACGAGCGGGCTCCTGACGCTGATGGTGCAGATCGGCTTCAAGACCGGCCTCTTCGAGGCGGCCGCCAAGGGCCCGGCGACGAGCGCGGAGCTGGCCGCGCGCGCGGGGCTCGACGAGCGCTACGTCCGCGAGTGGCTCGCGGCCATGGCGACGGGCGGGGTCGTCGAGTACGACCGGACGTCGCGACGCTTCACGCTGCCGCCGGAGCACGCGACGTGCCTGACGGGGACGTCGAGCCGCAACCTGGCGCCCGCGAGCCAGACGCTCACGATGCTCGCCAAGCGCCTGCCGCAGGTCATCGACTGCTTCCGTGCGGGTGGCGGCGTCCCGTACGCGGCGTACCGGCCGGACTTCACCGAGGCGCAGGACGCCTCGTGGCGGCTCCTCTACGACGGGCTCCTGGTCAAGGGCTTCCTGCCCGTGGCGCAGGGGCTTCCCGAGCGGCTCGCGGCGGGCCTCCGCGTCGCGGACGTGGGCTGCGGCACGGGCCACGCGGTCAACGTGATGGCGCGCGCGTACCCGCGCTCGACCTTCGTCGGCTACGACTGGAGCGAGGAGGCGGTCGCGCGCGGCCGCGAGGAGGCGCGCGGCCTGGGGCTCGCCAACGCGCGCTTCGAGGCGCTCGACGTGACCCGGCTGCCCGCCGAGCCGGCCTTCGACCTGGTCACGACGTTCGACGCGATCCACGACCAGCGCGATCCCGCGGCGGTGCTCCGCCGCATCGCGGCCGCGCTCGCGCCGGACGGGATCTACCTCATGGTCGAGCCCAAGGCGTCGAGCCGCCTCGAGGACAACATCGGCAGTCCGTTCACGCCGTACATGTACGGCATGAGCGTGCTCCACTGCATGACGGTCTCCCTCGCCGAGGGCGGCGCGGGGCTCGGCACCGCGTGGGGCGAACAGGCGGCGCGGCGGCTCCTCGCCGAGGCCGGCTTCGGCACGGTCGAGGTGTTCGACGCCCCGGGGCCGCAGAACAGCATCTACGTCTGCCGGACCGCGGCGGCGGTGCGGTAGGATCGCCGGCATGGCCACCACACTGACCGTCGAGTACCCCAGGGACCTGCTGCAGCACGTCGGCCGGGAGCTCGGGCCGTCGGACTGGATCGTCGTGGACCAGGCCGCGATCGACAAGTTCGCCGACGCGACCGGCGACCACCAGTGGATCCACGTGGACGTGGAGCGCGCGCGCCGCGAGATGCCCGGCGGCACGACCATCGCCCACGGCTACCTCACGCTCTCCCTCGTCCCGCGGCTGGCGGCCACGCTGCTCCAGGTCACCCGCCGGAGCCGCGGCCTCAACTACGGCTCGAACCGCGTCCGGTTCACCAACGCGGTGCCCGCGGGCGCCCGGGTGCGCCTGCGCGCGAAGCTCCTCGCCGCCGAGGAGGTCCCGGGCAGCGGCGTGCGGCTGACGAGCGAGATGACCGTCGAGGTCGAGGGCCAGGCACGCCCGGCGCTCGTCGCCGAGGTGCTGTCCGTGCATTACGCGTAGCCGCGCGCCGCGCGCGCTATGCTGGACGGCGATGGACGTCCGCCCCTCGCCGATCGCGGGCCAGTGGTACCCGGCGGACGCCGCCGAGCTCGCCGCCGGCGTCGACCGCGCCCTGGACGCGGCGGGGCCCGTCGCGTCCGGCGCCGCCGTGGTGGCGGTCGTGGCGCCGCACGCGGGCCACGTCTACTCGGGGGGCGTCGCCGGCCACGCCTTCGCGGCGGTGCGCGGCCTCGCCCCGGAGCTCGTCGCCGTCGTCGGGCCCATGCACGTCCCCGCGCGCGGCGCGCTGCTGACCTCGGCCCACGAGGCGTACGCGACGCCGCTCGGCCCCGTCCCGCTCGACGCCGCGGCGCGCGCGGCGCTCGACGCGGCGCTCGCCGCCGAGGGCGCCGCCGGCCTCACGCCCGTCCGGGACGACGACGAGCACTCGGTGGAGATCGAGCTGCCGTTCCTGCAGCGCGCGCTCGTCGGCGCCTGGCGGCTGCTGCCGGTGATGGTGCGCGATGCCCGGCGCCCGGTGGCGCTGGCGCTCGGGCGCGCGCTCGCCCGGGCGCTCGCGAACCGCCGCGCGCTGCTCGTCGCGAGCACCGACCTCTCGCACTATCACCCGCAGGCGGCGGCGCGGCGCCTCGACGCCGAGCTGCTCCGCCGCCTCGAGGCGTTCGACGCGGACGCCGTCCTGCGCGCGGACGAGGAGGGCGCCGCGGAGGCATGCGGCGTCGGCGCGCTCGCGGCCGTCCTCTGGGCGGCGCGCGCGCTCGGCGCCGATCGCGTGCGCGTGCTCCGCTACGCGACCTCGGGCGACGTCACGGGCGACTACCGGAGCGTCGTCGGCTACGCCGCCGCGGTCGCGACGCGACCCTAGCCCGCGTCACTCACGAACGGTCGTCGCGTGTGGCGGGCGGGTCCTGGCGCAGGGTGCAGCCTCCGCGGGGCCGGCTCCGTCACCCACTCGCCCGAGCGCCGCGCTGCGCGCGGCGGACGGGACGAGGGGGGCCCACTGCGCGGCCCC
>MGCF01000113.1 GCA_001788495.1 Candidatus Rokubacteria bacterium RIFCSPLOWO2_02_FULL_73_56 | reverse complement strand
GCTGGTCGTCGAGGAGAAGCGCGCGTTCTGCGAGCTGTTCATCCGCGACGTCCTCTACAACCTGGCCGAGCGGCCGCGCGTCACGGGCAAGCACGACCTCGAGGGCCGCCCGCTCGTGCCGGCCGACGCCGAGCTCGACGCCGACCGGATCGCGCAGATCGTCGCCTCGCGGCTCGAGCGGAAGGTCCGGCTCGAGTCGGTCACCGCGCGCGTCGCGCTGCTCGAGGCGCTCCGCCAGCGGCCCGCGCCGCTCACGCTGGCGCGCCAGCCGTACTTCTGCTCGGGCTGCCCGCACAACCGCTCGACGGTCCTGCCGGAGGGCTCGCTCGCGAGCGCCGGCATTGGCTGCCACGGCATGGCGCTGCTGATGGACCGGCGCACGATGGGCCTCACGCACATGGGCGGCGAGGGCGTCCAGTGGGTGGGCATCGCGCCCTTCACCGAGACCGCGCACATCTTCCAGAACCTCGGCGACGGCACCTTCTTCCACTCGGGCTCGCTCGCGGTCCGCCAGGCCGTCGCCTCGGGCGCGAACGTCACGTACAAGATCCTCTACAACGCGGCGGTCGCGATGACGGGCGGCCAGGACGCCGCGGGGGCGATCCCGGTGCCCGAGCTGACGCGCCAGCTCGAGGCCGAGGGCGTCCGGCGCATCATCGTGATGACCGACGAGCCCGACAAGTACCCGAAGGGCGTCCGCTGGGCCCGGGGGGTCGAGGTCTGGCACCGCGACCGGCTCGACGAGGCGCAGCGGCTGCTGCGCGAGGTCCCGGGCGTCACCGCGCTCGTCTACGACCAGCGGTGCGCGGCCGAGAAGCGCCGCCTCCGCAAGCGCGGCCGGCTGCCGAACCCGGCGCTGCGCGTCTACATCAACGAGGCCGTCTGCGAGGGCTGCGGCGACTGCGGCGTGAAGAGCAACTGCCTCTCCGTGCACCCGGTGGAGACGGAGTTCGGGCGGAAGACGCAGATCCACCAGTCGTCCTGCAACAAGGACTACTCGTGCCTGCTGGGCGACTGCCCGTCGTTCGTCACGGTCGTCCCGCGCGGCGAGCCGAGGAAGAAGGAGCGGCGCGTGTACACGGTGGACCGCGCGCTGCCGGAGCCGGCCCTGCGCGTCCCGCGCGACGCGAACGTGTTCATGACGGGGATCGGCGGCACCGGCGTGGTGACCGTCAACCAGATCCTCGGCACCGCGGCGCTCCTCGACGGCCGGCAGGTCCGCGGCCTCGACCAGACCGGCCTCTCCCAGAAGGGCGGCCCGGTCGTCTCGCACCTGAAGCTCTTCGACCGGGCGCCGGAGGTCGCGAACAAGATCGCCGCCGGCGAGGCCGACTGCTATCTCGGCTTCGACGTCCTCGTGGCGACCGCGGCGCAGAACCTCGACCACGCGCGGCCCGACCGCACGGTCGCGGTGGTCTCGACGAGCCGGGTGCCGACCGGGGCGATGGTCACGCACACCGACGTCGAGTTCCCGGAGCCGGACGCGCTGGTCACGTCCATCAACCGCGTGACGCGCAAGGACGAGAACGTCTACCTGGACGCGCTCGGGCTCGCCGAGACGCTCTTCGACGACCACATGGCCGCCAACATGATCGTGCTCGGCGCCGCCTACCAGGCGGGCGCGATCCCGGTGAGCGCCCGGGCGATCGAGGAGGCCGTCGCGCTCAACGGCGTGTCGGTCCCGATGAACACCCACGCGTTCCGCGTCGGCCGGCTGCTCGTCGCCGACCCGGCCTGGCTCGAGACGGTCAAGCGCCAGCGCGTCGGGGCCGCCGCGGCCGGGCCGGCGCTCACCGCCGAGGCGCGCGCGCTGGTCGAGCGCGCCGGCGCGGCGGGCGAGCTCCGGCGCCTCCTCGAGGTCCGCGTGCCCGCGCTGATCGCCTACCAGAGCGAAGCCTACGCGCGCGAGTACGTGGACGCCGTCCGGCGCGTGCGCGAGGCGGAGCGGGCGGCGGTGCCGGGCGCCTCGCGCCTCGGCGAGGCCGTCGCGCGCCACCTGTACAAGCTCATGGCCTACAAGGACGAGTACGAGGTGGCCCGCCTGCACCTCGAGAACGACGTCGCGCGGGCGCTGGAGGCGGAGTTCCCGGACGGCGTCCGCGTGCGCTACCACCTGCACCCGCCGCTGCTGCGCGCGCTGGGCGTCGGGCGCAAGCTCGCGCTCGGGAGGTGGTTCGACGGCGTGTTCCGCGTGCTCGTCGCGCTCCGGGGGCTCCGCGGCACCGCCCTCGACGTCTTCGGCCGCGCCGAGGTGCGCCGCGTCGAGCGGCGGCTGATCGGCGAGTACCGCGGGCTCGTCGACAAGGCGCTGATCGGGCTCTCGCCGGAAAGCTACGAGCGTGCGGTCACGCTCGCGGGCCTGCCCGACCTGATCCGCGGGTACGAGGACATCAAGCTGCGGAACGTCCAGCGGTTCCGGGACGAGGTCCGCGCGCTGGGGTTCTAGCCATGACGGGACTCGAGGCGCAGATCCGGAAGCTCCAGGCGCAGCTCGCGACGCTGCGCACCCAGGCGTCGAAGGCCCGCGGCGCGGCGCGCCGGCGCGCCAAGCGCGTCGAGCGGCGCACCCGCGTGACGGTCGCGCGCACGCTCCGCACCGTCGAGCCGAAGGTGCGCCAGGCCGTCGCCGAGGCCCAGGTCTACGCCCGCGGCGTGCGGGCCGGCGTCCGCGCCGGCGCCGCCGCCTACCGCGCCGCCCGCCGCAAGGGCTGACGCGGACCATTCACGAACGGCCGCCGAGGCAGCCGCCAGGCGCGGGCGGGAGGGGTCGACGGGACCACGCGGCACGCGTCCGCATGCCCCGTTGCGGCGTCACGCCATCCGGGTGCGCGGGGCCCGCGGCCCACGTGGCGGGAACGGATCCCGTCGACCCCTCCCGCCCGCGCCCGTCGGCCCGGACTCCACGGGCGACGGACTTCGCATGACTTCGAGCACGGCACGCTAGCCCGCATTATTCGCGAACGGCGGTGGCACGACCGGGCGGGTGGCGCAGGGTGCGGTCCCCGCGGGGCCGTGCGCTGTGGGCCCCCTTCGTCCCGTCCGCCGCGCGCAGCGCGGCGTTCGGGCGAACGGGTGACGGCGCCGGCCCCGCGGGGGCCGCACCCTGCGACAGGCCCTGCCCGCCTCGCGCCATAACCGTTCGCGAATAATACGGGCTAGCTGCCTACTCCGCCGGCCGCGCGCGCCTGCGCTTGAGCGCGGCGCGGCGCTTCTTCGCCTCGATGCGGCGCTCGCGCGCCGCGGCGGGCGGCCGGGTCTTCCGCCGGCGCCGCGGCTCGACCAGCGCAGCCGCCACCAGCGCGCGCACCTTGTCCCGCGCGTCCTCGACGTTGCGGGCCTGGTCCCGCGTGGCCTGGCTGGTGACCCGGAGCCGGCCCTCGGCGTCGAGCCGGTGGGCGGCGAGCGCGCGCAGGCGCGCCCGCGCGGCGTCGGCGAGCCCCTCGATCGCCTCGAGGTCCACGGTGAGCTCGACCCGCGTGGCCACCTTGTTGACCCGCTGGCCGCCGGGCCCCCCGGCGCGCGAGGCCCGCAGGCCGAGGGCCGCGGCGGGGACGCGCACCGTGTCCGTCACGAGGATCGGCGTCATGCCGCTTACAATAGTCGCTCGTGGGGCCGACGGTAAAGGAACGGCAGCGGCTCACGGCCGTGGCGCGCGGCGCGGCGCCGGCGGACCTCTACGTGCGCGGCGGCACGCTTCTCAACGTCTACACGGGCGAGCTCCACCCGGCGAACGTGGCCGTGGCCGGCGAGCGTATCGCGTACGTCGGCGCGCGCGAGGACATGCTGGGCCCGCGCACCGAGGTGCTCGACGCCGCCGGGCGGATCCTGGTCCCGGGCTACGTGGACCCGCACGTCCACGTGGGGCACCTCGTGAGCCCCGCCGCCTTCGCGCGCTACGTCCTGCCGCTCGGCACGACCGCGCTCTTCGCCGACACGCTGCAGGTCTGGGAGCTCGGGGGCCTGCGCGCCTTCCGCGCGCTGGCCGACGCGCTGGCCACCTCGCCGGTGAAGTTCTACTGGATGATCCGCCCGCACGGCCAGGCGCGCCGGACGGACGAGGCGCGCCGGTTCCCCGTGCGCGCCCTCGCGCAGGCACTCGCCCACCCCTGGGCGGTCGCCGTGGGCGAGGTGACGCGCTGGCCCGAGGCCTGGAGCGGCCAGCGGGAGCTGCTCCGTCGCCTCGCGCTCGCGCGCCCGCCGCTCCGGCGCGTCGAGGGCCACACGGCGGGCGCCGCGGCCGAGCGGGTGCCGGCGCTCGCCGCGGCCGGCTTCACCTCCGACCACGAGCCGATCACCGCCGAGGAGGCGCTCGCGCGCGCGCGGCAGGGGATCGCGGTGATGCTCCGCGAGTCCTCGCTGCGCCCCGACCTCGGCGGGCTGCTCGACGCGCTCAAGGTCGCGCCCGGGCTCGCGGCGCGGCTGATGCTGACGTGCGACGGCTCGATGCCCGCGTACGTGCGCGCCCACGGCTTCGTGGACCACCTGATCCGGACGGCGCTCGCGCGCGGCGTGGCGCCCGTGGACGCCTACCGCATGGCGACGCTGAACCCGGCGGCCTATTACGGCCTCGACGGCGACCTCGGCGGCATCGCGCCGGGCCGCTACGCCGACCTGCTGCTCCTCGACGACCTCGCCGAGCCGCGGCCTGCCGCCGTCGTCGCGCGCGGCCGGCTCGCGGCCCGGGACGGGCGGCTCCTCGCGCGCGTGCCGGAGCCCCCGTGGCGGCGCGTGTTCACCTCGGCCGCGGCGCGCCTTCGCGTGCGCTGGCGCGCCCGATCCTCAGACTTCGCGCTGCCGCGCCGCGCGCGCTACCCCGTGCTCCGGCTCGTGAGCGCGGTGATCAGCCGGCTCGAGGAGCGGCCGCTCGCGCCCGGCGACCTCCACGCGGCGCTCGTGGACCGCGCCGGGCGCTGGGTCGCGCCGGGCGTCGTCGCCGGGTTCGCCGACGAGCGGCTCGACGGGCTCGCGGCGACGCTCAGCACCGACTTCAACATCCTCGTCCTCGGCCGCCGGCCCGAGGCGATGGCGCGCGCCGTCAACCGCCTGCTCGCGCTCCGCGGCGGCGTCGTGCTCGTGGACGGCGACGCGGTCGCGTGGGAGCTGGCGCTCCCGCTCGGCGGCATCATGGCGCGCGGCGCCTACGAGGACGCGGCCGACTGGGAGCAGGCGCTGCGCGCCGCGCTCGTCGCGCGCGGCCACGCGCACCACGACCCGATCTTCTCGCTCTTCTTCCTGTCCGCCGACTTCCTGCCCGCCGTGCGGCTCTCGCCACGCGGCGTCTGGGACGTCAGGCGCGGGCGCGTGCTCCTGCCGGCCCGCCGCCGCGCGTCCCGGGCCTAGCCACGCGCCCCCGGGCCCTCGCGCTCGTCGGCATCCTCTGCGTCGCGGCCGTCGCGCGCGCGGAAGAGGGGAGCCTCACGCGCGGCACGCTCGGCGGGCGCGCCTTCAGCCTCTACGTGCCCGCGCGCGCCGCGCCGGCGCCGCGGCCACTGGTCGTGGCGCTGCACGGCTGCTTCCAGACGCCCGAGGACTTCGCCCTCGGGACGCGCCTGAACGAGGCGGCCGAGCGGCGCGGGCTCCTCGTCCTCTACCCCGCGCAGGGCCACCGCGACAACGCGAGCCGCTGCTGGAACTGGTTCGAGCCCGCGCACCGGGGCCGGCGCGCGGGCGAGGTCGCCGAGATCCTGGCGCTCGTGGAGGAGGTGGAGCGCGTGCACGCGGTGGCGCGCGGCCGCGTCGTCGTCGTCGGCCTCTCGGCCGGCGGCTTCATGGCGGTGAACCTCTTCTGCGCCGCGCCGGAGCTGATCGCCGGCGTCGGCGTCTTCGCCGGCGGGCCCTATCGCTGTGGCGAGGGCGCGGAGGGCGCCGTCCAGTGCATGCGGGGGCACCGGCTCGACGGCACGCGAGCCGCCGCGGCGTGCCGGGCGGCGTCCGGCACGCCCGCGCTCCGCGCGCGCGCGTCGCTCTGGCAGGGCGCCGAGGACACCGTCGTCGCGCCCGCCAACCTCGCCGCGCTCGAGACGATGTTCGCGCGCCTCGCCGGCGCGGCGTCGGGCACGACGGAGCGGCAGGAGGGCGCCCTCCGCGCGCTCTGGCGCGACGCCGAGGGCCGCCCCGTGCTCGAGACGTGGCTCGTCCCGGGCCTCGGCCACGCGTGGAGCGGCGGCGACCCGCGCGGCACGCACGCGGCCCCCATCGGCCCCGACGCGACCGCCCACATGCTCGACTTCCTCCTCGCGCCCGGTGCGCGCTGAGCGCCGGCAGCGGCGGCTCGCGCTCGGCGTCCTGCTCGCGGCCGCCGGCCTGGCCGTGCTGGCCCTGCCGTTCCGCGCCACGTGGTGGGGCGGGTGGGTCCTCGCCGTCGCCGAGGCGGGCGTCGTTGGCGGCCTCGCCGACTGGTTCGCGGTCACGGCGCTCTTCCGGCGCCCGCTCGGCCTGCCGATCCCGCACACCGCGCTGATCCCCGCCAACTGGGAGCTGCTGGCGGCGCGCGTCGGCACGATGGTCGGCAGCCGCGTCCTGACGAAGGAGTACGTGACCCAGGAGCTCGCGCGCCTGGACGTCGCGGCGCTCCTGGCGACCGCCGCCGAGCGCGTGAGCCGGGACGACCTCGAGGCGGTCGTGCGCGCGCTCGCGCGCTGGCTCGCCGGGGAGCTGCCCGCCGCGGGCACGGCCGACCTGGTGGCCCGCCTCCGCGACCTGCTCCTCCGGCGGCCGCTGGCGCCGGCGCTCGCCGCCGCGCTCGAGGTCGCGCGGCGGCACCGCTGGGACGAGCGGCTCACCGCGGCGCTCGCGGAGGCGCTCGTCGCCGCGCTCGACCGCCCGGCGTTCCGCGCGGTCGTCGCCGAGCTGGTGGACGAGCTGCTCCTCCGCTACCGCGAGCGCGTCGGCGCGGCCCCGCGCTTCTGGATCGGGCTCGCGAGCCTCTTCGGGTTCCTCGACCGCGACCGGCTCGTCGCCGCCCTCCACGCGGGGCTCCGGCAGGTCGCGGCGGACCCGGCGCACCCCCTGCGCCGGCGGCTCGCCGAGGCCGTGGAGGCGCTGCCGCGCCGGCTGCGCGAGGACCGGGCGCTCGCCGCGCGGGTGGACGCGGCGCTCCGCGACCTGCTGGGGACGCCGGCGGCGGCGCGCGTGCTCGAGGACGCCGCCGCGGCCGTCCACCGGGCGCTCGTCGCCGACCTCGCGCGCCCCGCCTCCGACGTCGTCGCGTGGACGGTCGCGCGCCTGGACCGCGCGCGCCGCGCGCTCGGCGCCGACGCCGCGCTGCGCGCCGACATCGACCGCTGGGTCAAGGCGCGCGTGGCCGACGGGCTCGAGCGCCACCACGCGCGCCTGGCCGGGTTCATCGAGAAGGGCGTGCTGGCCCTCGGGCCCGAGGGCGCCGTGCGGCTCGTCGAGGAGCACGCCGGCGACGACCTGCAGTACATCCGCGTCAACGGCACCGTCGTCGGCGGGCTCGCGGGGGGCGCCATCTACGCGATCCACCTGCTCCTGCGCCTGCTCTGAGGTTTACGACGCACTGCGCCGGGAACCTCGTTGTCCGCGTGAGGGTTTTCACGTACACTCGGGCAACTCGCAAGGCTCGCAATCACCGGGAGGTGCCCATGCCCCGAAGGCGCATCACGCTGTCGCTGGTCGCTCTGTCGCTGGTGCTGGCCGTGGCCGCCGTCAGCACGCCCGCGGTCGGTCAGGCGCCGAAGTACGGCGGGATCCTGAATCTCCCGCAGCGCGGCGATCCCGCGCAGGGGTTCGCGATCCACGAGACGGGCACGATCGACGTGGTCTGGCCGGGCTCGCCCTGCTTCAACAACCTGGTCGTCTTCGACCCGCTC
>MGCF01000112.1 GCA_001788495.1 Candidatus Rokubacteria bacterium RIFCSPLOWO2_02_FULL_73_56 | reverse complement strand
GCGCAGCCGCTTCCTTCGCGGCTACTTGTACAACACGCTCGGCAGCCAGAGGGCAACTTCTGGGAAGAAGAAGACCGCCGCCAGGCCGATCACCTGCAGGATCATGAAGTCGAACATCCCGCGGTAGATGTCCTTGAGCTCCCACCGGGGCACCACGGCCTTCAGGTAGTACGCCGCCATCGCCACCGGCGGCGACAGGAACGCCGTCTGGAGGTTCACCGCCAGCAGTGTGCCGAACCAGACCAGGTCGAACTTGAGCCCGATGACCACGGGCAGGAAGATCGGCACGAAGATGAGGATGATCGCCGGCCACTCGAGCGGCCAGCCGAGGAGAAAGATCACGCCCATCAGGAGCGCCATCATCACCAGCGGCGGGACCGGTGCCGCGAGCATCGCATTCGCGATCATCGTACCCGTCCCGAGCCGCGTGAAAACCGAGCCGTAGACGTTCGACGCGACCGCCAGAAAGAGCACCATGCTCGAGGTCTGGAGCGTCTTGAAGCAGGCCTCGCGCAGCACCGGCAACGTCAGCCGGCCGTAGGCCGCGGTGAGCACGGTCGCGCCGAACGCGCCCATCGCCGCGGCCTCGGTCGGCGTCGCCAGGCCGAAGATGATGGACCCGAGCGAGGCGAAGATGATCGCGCCGAGCGGCACGATGCCGCTGACGAACTCGACGAAGATCTGCATGTACGAGGTCGCGCGCTCCTCCAGGGGGAGCGGCGGCCCGAGCCGCGGGTTCAGGAAGCTCCGGAGCATCGCGTACCCGATGTAGAGCCCGGAGAGCATCACGCCGGGGATGATCGCGGCGGCGAAGAGCTGGATGACCGAGACGCCCAGCACCGGGCCGAGGACGACCAGCATGACGCTCGGCGGGATGAGAATGCCGAGCGTGCCGCCCGCGGCGATCGAGCCGGCGGAGAGCTTCGGGTCGTACCCGGCCTTGATCATGACCGGCGCCGCCATGAGCCCCATGACCGTGACGGAGGCCCCGATGATGCCGGTCGCCGTCGCGAAGATGGTGGCCGTCAGGAGCACGCCGAGGTAGAGCGAGCCGCGCACCGGCGCCAGGATGAACTGGAACGACTTGAAGAGGCGCTCCATGAGGCCCGCCTGCTCGAGGATGTGCCCCATGAAGATGAACAGGGGCACGGCGGCGAGCGTCTCCTCCTTCATCATCCCGAGCGTCTGGAAGACCATGAGGTTGAACACGATGCCGCCGAAGCCGATGTAGCCGAAGACGAGCCCGAGGATGATCAGCGTGAAGGCGATCGGGAAGCCGATGAAGATGCAGCCGATCAGCGCGAAGAGCAGGACGAGGCCGAGCAGCTCGGGGCTCACAGCCACCGCCCCGTCTTCGCCGCCCAGACGCTCTTGATGAATTCGGACGTGCCCTGGATGAGGAGCAGCACCGCCGTGACGGGCATGACGAACTTGAAGGGATAGAGCGCCGGCCGCCACGCGCTGACCTCTGAGGCCTCGCGCATCTGCCAGGAGTGCCAGGCGGCGTCCCACCCGGCGAAAAAGAAGAAGATCAGACCCGGAAAGAAGAAGACCAGGTACGAGACGGCGTCGACCCACCCCTGGCGGCGCGCCGGCCAGGCCTCGTAGAAGAAGTCCGTCCGGATGTGGCCCTTCTTCAGCAGCGTGTAGCCGGCGCCGAGCATGAAGTGGCCGCCGTACACCATGTACGAGACGTCGTAGGCCCAGATCGTCGGCGCGTCGAAGCCGTAGCGCGCGACGACCTCATACGTCAGCGCCAGCACCAGCGGGACGATCATCCAGGCGAACGCCTTCCCCGACCACTCGCTGAACGTGTCGATGACCTTGATGGCCTTGAGCATTCCCTCAGGGGGTTCTTGCATGCGCTCCGCTGCCTCCGTGGGTGCGCGCGTTCAGGGCATCGCACGACCGGGGGCCAGCAGGCGTTCCCTGCTGGCCCCCGCGGCGGGGGATCACGAACCGGGACGGTGCGCCCTTACTTCTTCTTCGGCGGCCAGTAGTAGTTCGCCGCGAACTCGTACGGCGGGAACATGAACCGCTTCGCGGGGACGACGAGGCCCGCGTACTTCTTCTGCGACTCGAGGACCTTCTTGAAGAACGGGTTCTTCGCAGACTCCTCGGCCGCGATCTTGTCCCAGGCCTTCAGGAACTCGTAGAGGATGTCGTCGGGGGTCTTGAGGATCTGGACCTTGTGCTTCTCCTGCAGCTCCTTGATGGCGTCGGCGTTCTGCTTCTGCCACCGGGCCCACCACCGGAAGAAGACCTCCGTGGCCGCCGTCTTGAAGATCTCCTGGATGTCCGGGCTCAACTTGTTCCAGACGTCCCGATTGACGATCAGCTCGGCGACGGTGACGTTCTCGTGCATGCCCGGGGTGTAGTGGTACTTCCAGACGTTCTGGAAGCCGAGCTTCAGGTCCTCGACGCCGCCCACCCACTCGGCGCAGTCGATGACGCCGCGCTCCGCGGCCGGGATGATCTCGCCGCCCGGCATGTTGACGACGCGCATGCCCATGGCGGTGAAGACCTCGGCGGCGATGCCCGTCTGGCGGCACTTCATCCCCTTGAAGTCGGCGAGGTTCTTGATGGGCTTCTTGAACCAGCCGAACGCCTGGGGGCCGGCCGGCATGATCGGGATCGGGATCACGTTGACCTTGAGGACGTCGCGGTAGAACTCCTGGTAGAGCTCCCAGCCGCCGCCCTCGTACATCCAGCCGATGTAGTCGATGAAGTCCATGCCGTAGGTGCCGCCGGGGCCGCCGGTGAACAGCACGGCGGTCTTGTTCTTGCCGACCCAGTAGGCCGCCCACGAGTGCGCGCCGTCGACGACTTTCTTGTGCGTGGCCTCGAGCAGCTCGAACGGCGGAACGATCGCGCCCGCCGGCAGGGTCTCGATCTTCACTCGACCGCCCGAGAGCTTGTTCACCCGCTCGGCGAACATCGTGAAGTTGTCGTACAGCGTGAGGGCGGCCGGCCACGCGGCCTGCATCTTCAGCGTGATCGGGCCCTGCGCGGCCGCCGGCCGGACGGCGTGCGAGCCTCCTGCGAGCATGGCGAGAACGAGGACGGCGGTGACGAGGATTCCGAGCCGGGACGACAGCACCTTCCTCATGGGGGACCTCCTGAGCATCGGGTGGAGATCGGTAGCGCCGAAGGTAGGCGGATTCTAGGGGGGCCTTCCCGACCTGTCAACCCCTTCCGATTGTCAGGAATGGCGGCGTGCTATCCTCGACGCGATGCGGCGTCCGCTGCTCGCCCTCGTGCTGGTCATCGTCGCGATCGGCGTCTTCGCGGCTGGCCTCGCGTGGCTGCTGGACTCCCCGAGACCGGCGCCGGGCGCATCACACCCCGAGCGGCTCTGGCTGGCGTTCTGCGCCGCGTGCCACGGCGCGGACGGCCGCGGCACCTGGCGCGCGGCGCTCTTTCTCGTCCGCGCCGGCGACCTCACCGACCGCTCGCGCGTGGGCCAAACGGACCAGTACCTCTTCGACCTGATCAAGCACGGCGGCTCGCCGATCGGCCGCCCCGGCATGCCCGGGTTCGAGGCCAACCTGAGCGACGAGGACATCCGGGCGCTCGTCGGCTACCTGCGCGAGCTCGCCCGCCGCGTCACTCCTCCCGCTCGATCCTGAGCAGCACGATCCGGTCGTTCCGCGGCCGCACGGCGAGCCTCACCCGATCGCCGGGCCTGGGTGCGACGGCATCGAGCAGCGCGGGCTCGGCGTCCACCGCCATGAGCTCCATGGCGCGCATGCCGAGCGCCGTGACGGCCTCGTGACGGATCAGGATCAGGTCGGGCGCGGGACGCGCGACGATCGTGCCGCGGACCTCGTAGGCGGGCGGGCGCAGGAGCGTGCCCCAGAGACCGGCGGCGAAGGCGCCCAGCAGGACGACGAAGAGGAGGGCGAGCACCCAGCGGGGCGCCGCCGCGCGCGGCGGCCGCCCCGCCTCGGGGGAGCGGACGATCCTAGTTCGTCTCCCAGTCGAAGGCCCGGCGCTTCTGGGGCTCGGGGCGCAGGTCATCGCCGACCAGCGTCCACTTGCCGCCGCAGGCCTCGCGCGCCACACCGGCGGCCTCCTTGTAGGCGTTGCCGAACGTGACGGCGAGGAGGACCGCAGAGAAGACGCCGCTCATCCCGCAGAGCGCCACCTTGCCCGGCACGTAGAAGAGGTTGGCGACGCCGGCGCCCACGTCGTAAGAGGACTTGCTCGGGTCCTGCTGGGCGCTCGCCTTCATCGCCTCCTGCATCACGTCGGGCTTCGTCTCGGTCGGCTGCTGCGCGGAGGCCAGAGGTGCCAGCGGGCCTCCCAGCACGAAGAACACCACCACCGCCAGAGCGATCGTTCGAGCCACGATCTTCATCACCGAGCCTCCTGACCCTTCCGCCCGCCGCCGGCGCGACGCCGACGGCGTCAATTGCCCCCGAAGGCCCCGCCTTGCAGGGGAACCGGAGTCCCACGATCATAGCAGACGCCCTCTGGGGGCGGAAATTCCGCGGGGTTATACTTGGCGCACACTTTTCCCGGGAGGGCAGCATCCATGAAGCTCGTCCGCTTCTCCACGAACGGCCAGCCGCCCCGCCTGGGCGCGCTCCAGGGCGACCGGATCGCCGACCTGCAGGCCAGCCTGGCGGCCACCCTGGGCCGGCGCGGCGTCGTCCGGGCCGGGGAGATCGCCGCGGCGCTGGTGCCCCAGAGCACCCGCGGCTTCCTCGAGGGGGGCGCCGCCGCCCAGGAGGCGGTGGCCGGCATCACCGAGTGGGTGAGCGTGCCCGCCTCCGCCGCGCGCCTGCACGCGCCGATCGCCGATCCGGGCAAGCTCATCTGCATCGGGCTCAACTACAGCGACCACGCCGCCGAGGGGGGCAACCCGATCCCGAAGGAGCCCCCGATCTTCGCGAAGTGGGCCAACGCGATCCTCGACCCGGGCGAGCCGATCCTGAGGCCGCGCGGCTCCACGCAGCTCGACTGGGAGGTCGAGCTCGGCGTGGTGATCGGCCGGACCGCCCGGTTCGTCCCGCGCGAGCAGGCGCTCGACCACGTCTGGGGCTACACGATCGTCAACGACGTGAGCGCGCGCGACTTCCAGTTCATCACGACCCAGTGGACGACGGGCAAGGCGTGCGAGACGTTCGCGCCGGTCGGGCCCTGCATCGCCGACCGCGCCGAGATCCCCGACCCCCACGGCCTCGACCTCGGGACGTGGGTCAACGGCAAGCGGATGCAGGCCGGCAACACCCGGACCTTCATCTTCGACGTCCGCTACCTGGTGAGCTACCTCTCCGGGCTCATGACGCTCGCGCCCGGCGACCTCATCGCGACGGGCACGCCCCCGGGCTGCGGCTTCGCGAAGAAGCCCCCGGTCTGGCTCCAGCCGGGCGACGTCGTCCGCATGGAGATCACCGGGCTGGGGCGGCTGGAGAACCCCGTGAAGGACGCCTGAGCGATGCTCGACCTGATCGCCCCGCTGGTCGTCCCGAACACGACCAAGATCGTGCTGCTCTCGCTCGACGGGCTCGGCGGGCTGCCGCGCCCCGAGACGGGCCGCTCGGAGCTCGAGACCGCGCGGCTGCCGAACCTCGCGGCGCTCGCCGCCGAGGCGGCGTGTGGCCGGCTCCGCCACGTCGCGCCCGGCATCACGCCGGGCAGCGGCCCCGGGCACCTCGGGCTGTTCGGCTACGACCCGCTCCGCCACCAGGTGGGCCGCGGCGTGCTCGAGGCGCTCGGCATCGAGTTCGACCTGCGCGCGGGCGACGTGGCCGCGCGCGGCAACTTCTGCACCGTGGACGCCGCGGGGCGCATCACCGACCGCCGCGCCGGCCGGATCCCGACGGAGACGTGCGTCCGGCTCACCGAGCGCCTGCGGACGATCCGGCTGCCGGGCGTCGAGCTGTTCGTCGAGCCCGTGAAGGAGCACCGGTTCGTCCTGGTGCTCCGGCAGACCCGCCGCGGCGGCGCGCTCGCGGGCCGGCTCTCGGAGACCGATCCCCAGGCGGTCGGGCGGCCGCCGCTCCCCGTGCGCGCGCTCGCCCCCGGGGCCCGGGCCACCGCCGAGCGGGTCAACCGCTTCGTCGCGGAGGCGCGCCGCCGGCTGCGCGACGCCACGCCCGCGAACATGGTCCTGCTCCGCGGGTTCGACCAGCTCCCGAAGCTCCCGCGCTTCCCGGAGGTCTTCGGCCTCGGGAGCGCGGCGATCGCGGCGTACCCGATGTACCGCGGGCTCGCGAAGCTCGTCGGCATGGAGGTGCTCAAGACGGGGGGCACGTTCGCCGACGAGGTCGCCACGCTCCGCGAGCACTGGGACGGCTACGACTTCTTCTTCGTCCATTACAAGGACACCGACAAGGCGGGCGAGGACGGGGACTTCGACGCGAAGGTGGACGCCCTCGAGCGCCTCGACCGCTTCGTGCCGGCGATCCGCGACCTCCGGCCCGACGTCCTCGTGGTGACCGGCGACCACGCGACCCCCTCGATCCTCGCCGCGCACGGCTGGCAGCCCGTGCCGATCCTGTTGTGGAGCCGCTACTGCGGCGCCGACGGCGTCACCGCGTTCACCGAGCGGACGTGCGCCGCCGGCAGCCTCGGCGTGCTGCCCGCCCACCACCTGATGCCGCTCGTCATGGCGAACGCCCTGCGGCTCACGAAGTTCGGGGCGTGAGGGGCCGGCGCCGCGAGCGCGACAGCCTCGGGGCCACGGACGTCCCGGCGCGCGCGCTCTGGGGCGCGTTCACCGAGCGGGCGCGGGCGACCTTCGACCTCACCGGCCGCCGGCCGCACCCCGCGCTGACGCGCGCGTACGCCCACGTCAAGAAGGCCGCCGCCCGCGCGAACGCGCGCCTCGGGCTCCTGCCCGCGCGCTGGGCGCGGGCGATCGCGTGGGCCGCCGACCGGGTCGCCGCGGGCGCCGTCCCGGACGCCGCGGTGCTCGACGTCCTGCAGGCGGGCGCGGGGACGCCCGCGCACATGAACGTCAACGAGGTCCTCGCGAACCTCGCCAACGAGCGGCTCGGCGGGCGCCGGGGACGCTACACCCCGATCCACCCGAACAACCACGTCAACCTCGGCCAGTCCTCGAACGACGTCACGCCGACCGCCATCCGGCTGATGGCGCTCGAGCTCGCGCAGGCGCTCGGCGCCGAGCTCGGGCGGCTCGAGCGCTCGCTCCGGCGCCTCGCGCGCCGCGAGCGCTCGGTGGTGAAGCCGGGGCGCACGCACCTGCAGGACGCGGTGCCGATCACCTGGGGCCAGGTCTTCGGCGGCTGGGCCGAGGCGGTGCGCGCCGCGGCCGCCGCCCTGCGCGCGAGCCAGGCCGGGCTCGCCGCGATCGGCCTCGGCGGCACCGCCGTGGGCACGGGGCTGACCGCGCACCCGCGCTTCCGCCGCCTGGTGGTGGCGGAGCTCGGCCGGATCGTCGGCCGGCGCCTCGTGGCCGCCCGGAGCCCGGTGACCGCCACCTGGAGCCTGGCGCCCCTGCTCGCCTGCTCGGCGGCGCTGCGGGCGTGCGCGGTGGACCTCGGCAAGATCTGCTTCGACCTCCGCCTGCTCGCCTCCGGGCCCGACGCGGGGCTCGGCGAGGTGCGCCTGCCCGAGGTCGAGCCCGGGTCGTCCATCATGCCCGGCAAGGTCAACCCCTCCGTGCCGGAGGCCGTCCAGATGGCCTGCTTCCAGGTCCGGGCGAACGACCACGCCGTCGCGCTGGCCGCGGCGGCGGGCGAGCTCGAGCTCAACGTGATGACTCCGCTCGTGGCGGTCTGCCTCGGCGACAGCCTGGAGGTCCTCACCCGCGCGATCCGCCTGCTCCGGACGCGCTGCCTCGACGGGCTCACGGTCGACCGCCAGCGGGCCCGCGAGCTCACCGCGCGGAGCCTCGTGGAGGCGACCGCGCTCAGCCCCTACCTCGGCTACGACGTGACCGCCGAGGTCGTCAAGGAGGCCCGGGCCACGGGGCGGGCGCTGCGGGAGGTGGTCGTCCGGCACGGGCTCGTCGCGCCGCGCGTGCTGGCGCGGCTCCTGTCGCCCCGCGCGCTCACGGGCCCGCGGCCCACCGACGTGGCCCTGCGGCGGCGCCTGCAGGCCGCGCCCGCCGCCCGGGCCTTCCGCGCCCGCCGCCTGCGATAACCCTCTTTGTGCCGCGCCGAAGCGGGGTCATACTTCGCTGAGGATCGGGACCGTGGACGACACCGAACGCCTCGCCGAGACGATCAAGGCGCTCCTCGCGGAGAGCCGTGACGAGCGGCTCGCCGACGTCCTGGAGGAGGCGCACCCCGCCGACGTCTCGCGGGTGATCCGCGAGCTGCCGCCGGACGAGGGCGTCCGCGTGTTCCGGCTCCTCTCGCGCGAGCGCGCGGGCGCCGTCCTCTCCGAGCTCGACGACCCGGTCCTGCGCGAGCTCGTCGGCTCGCTCGAGGAGACCGAGGTCTCGCGCATCCTCGACCGGATGCCGCCCGATCACGTCGTCGAGGTCGTCGAGGAGCTGCCCCGCGAGCAGGCCGAGGGGATCCTCGAGCTCATGGAGGAGGAGAAGTCCGAGGAGGTCCAGGAGCTGCTCGAGTACCGCGAGGGCACCGCGGGACGGCTCATGTCCCGGGAGTTCGTCGCGGTGCACGAGCGCACCACGGTCGCGCAGGCGATCGAGCACATCCGCAAGGCGACGACCGGCGAGGACGCCTTCTACGTGTGGGTCGTGGACGGCCACGAGCACCTCGTGGGCCTGGTGCCGCTGCACCGGCTGCTCGCCGCCGACCCGCACACGCCGATCAGCGCGATCCGCAACGAGGACGTCGAGAGCGTCACGGTGGACACCGACCAGGAGGAGGTCGCGCGCCTCGTCCAGCACTACAACGTCATCGAGGTCCCCGTCGTGGACGCCAACCGGCGGCTGCTCGGCACGATCGGGGTCGAGGACGTGATCGACGTGATCCGCGAGGAGGCGACCGAGGACATCCAGCGCCTGGGCGGCGTCGCGGGCGACGAGACCGTCCTCGACCCGCCGCGGGCGGTCTTCGGCAAGCGCCTGGTCTGGCGCCTGGTCAACCTCGGCACCGCCGTCCTCGCCGCCTCCGTGATCGGCCTGTTCGAGTCGTCGATCCAGGCCCTGGCCACGCTGGCGGTGTTCATGCCGATCGTCGCGTCCATGGGCGGGATCGGGACCACGCAGACGGCCACGGTGGTCGTCCGCGGCATCGCCCTCGGGGACATGACCTCGAGCGTGCTCCGGCGCGTGCTGGGGAAGGAGCTCTGGCTCGGGCTCACGACCGGCGCGGCCAACGGCCTCGTGATCGCCCTGATCGCCTGGCTGTGGAAGGGCCAGATCCTCCTGTCGCTGATCCTCGGCGTGGCGCTGGTCTTCAACATGCTGGTGGCCGCGATCGTCGGCACGCTGATCCCGATGGCGCTCAAGACCTTTCGCGTGGACCCCGCGATCGCGTCCAGCGTGATCATCACCACGTTCACGGATGTGTGCGGTTTCTTTTCCTTTCTCGGGCTGGCCACGCTCCTGATCCGGTTCCTGCTGTGACCGGAAAACGCGCTTGGCAACGGCGGGCGCGGACGGTTAGAATACGCCGGCGATCCTGGTAGCCGCTCACCGGCCTCCAATCCAAGTCGCTGGAGGGTTCGCCGTGGACGCAGCGTTGGAAAAGAGGCAGGTCGAGCGCGCGTACGAGCTGTACGCCCCGGTGTACGACTTCATCTTCGACTGGATCTTCGCTCCCGGCCGGGCCGCGGCGATCAAGCAGCTGGGCCTCGCGCGCAACGACTCCGTCCTCGAGGTCGGCATCGGCACGGGGCTCAACCTCCCGCTCTACCCGCCCACCTGCCGGCTGACCGGCATCGACCTCTCGCAGGAGATGCTCGACAAGGCCGTGGAGCGCGTCCAGACGCTCACGAGGACGAACGTGACGCTCAAGGTCATGGACGCGACCGCGCTCGACTTCGCCGACAACGAGTTCGACAAGGCGCTCGCCACCTACACGATCTCCGCGGTGCCCGACCCCGTCGCGGTGCTCCGCGAGATGCGCCGCGTGGTGAAGCCGGGCGGCGTGCTGGTGATCCTGAACCACTTCCGGAGCGAGGGCCGCATCGCCGGACGGCTCGAGGACCTGGTCGCGCCGCTCTGCACGCGCCTCGGCTGGAAGTCGAACCTCGCGCTCAAGCCCCTGCTCGCGCGGGTCGGGCTCGAGCCCGAGGTGGTCGCCAGGCTCAACATGTTCAACGGCTGGCGCCTCGTGAAGTGCGTCAACCGGAAGTAGCCCGGCTCGCCCTCCTCCTCCTCGCCCTCGTCCTCGCCGCGCCCGTCGTCCAGGCGGGGCAGGCCATGCTGCTCGCCGGCGCCTTCCTCGCCGAGTTCCTGAGCGAGGGACGCCGGGCGCCGCTCTCCACGCTCACGGCCGCGCCGGCCCGCCGGCCGCTTTCCCTCCCGGGCGTCGCCGCCGACCGCGTCGCGCCCGCGGGGCTCGCCCGCGGCCGCCCGCTCGTGCTCGTGCACGGCGTGACGCCCGCCGGGAAGGACGACCCGCGCGTGCGCGCGGCCGCCGCGCTCCTCGCGCGCGCCGGCTTCGACGTCGTGGTCCCGACCATCCCGGGGCTGACCCGCGGCCGGCTCCGGCCCGACGACGTGGCCCCGGTGGTCGCGGCGCTCGCCGCGCGCGACGCGCCGACCGCGGTCGTGAGCGTCAGCGTCGGCTCGGGCCCCGCGCTCCTCGCCGCCGCCGACCCGCGCGTGCGCGACCGCGTGCGCGTCGTGCTGAGCCTCGGGGGCTACGCGTCCGCGCGCGAGCTGGTCCGCTACCACCTCTCGGGCAGCTACGCGTTCGGTGGGGTGCGGGGGCGTGTCGCGCCCGACCCGCGCCTCGTCGAGCCGTTCCTCCAGGCCAACGCGGACCTGCTCGACGCGCCCGTCCGCGGGCTCCTGGCGACGCGCGATCCCGCGCGCATCGACGCGCTGCTCGACGCGCCGCCGCCCGGGACCGCGCGCCTGCTCGACGCGCTCTCGCCCGTCGGCGCCGTCACGCGGATCCGGGCGCGCCTCGTGCTGGTCCACGGGCGCGCGGATCCCGCGGTGCCCTACACCGAGAGCCTGCGCCTCGCGGCGGCCCGGCCCGCGCGGACGCGCGTCGTCGTCGTGGGAGTGCTCGACCACGTGGAGGGCGGCGCGCCCGGCGCGGCGGCGCTCGGCGACGCGCTGGCGCTCTGGTCGGTCGTGTACGGGCTGATCGCCGCCGGCTGACGCCCGGCGCCGGGGGCCTCCGGCGGCGCCCCGCGGCTCAGCCGCTCAGCGCACGACCCGCTTGACGATCCGGCGGAACTCCTTGTCGTCGACCAGCCCCTTCGTCTTCAGCGAGGCGGACTTCACCCGCATCAGGATGTCGGCCACCTGCTCGTCGGTGGCCTTGACGCGGATCCGGTCCAGGTGCATCCGGATGGAGTCGAGGCCGCTGTTCTTGCCCAGCACGATGCGGGGCATCCGCTGCCCGACCAGCTTCGGGTGGAACGGGAACACCTCCAGGAAGTGGTCCCGGGCCGCGTTCTTGTACCAGCTCGCGATGATCCCGGACTCGATGTCGAAGAGCGTGTCGCCGACGATCTGCCGGTTGGTGGGCACCTGGAGCCCGGAGATCTTGCGCACGTAGCGGGACAGCTTCGTGAGGTGCTCGGTCTTGATCCCCGTGTCCACCCCGTACATGGTGAGCAGGGCCAGGAGCGTGTCCTCGGTGGGCGCGTTGCCCGCCCGCTCGCCGATGCCGGAGATGGTGGAGTGGATCACCTCGGCCCCCTCCGCCACCGCGATCACCGTGTTGGCCACGCCCATGCCGAAGTCCATGTGGAAGTGGGTCTCGAGGGGCTTCTTGATCCGCTCGCGGGTGTGGCGCACGAAGTACCGGACGGCGTGCGGCGAGAGCACGCCGAAGGTGTCCACCAGGGCCAGGGCGTCCATGTGCCCCTGGGTGGCCACCTGCTCGATGATCTTCAGGTACCAGCTCATCTCGGCGCGGGAGGCGTCGATGGGGAAGAACACCACGTAGAGCCCCTGCGACTTGGCGTACTGCGTGGCCTCGATGCTGAGCTCGACGGCCTGATCGAGGGTCCACTTGTAGGCGTACTGGATGATGTGCTCGCTGGAGGGGACCTCCATGACGATCCCCTTCACGCCCGTGTCCACCGACCGCTTGACGTCTTCCTTCATGCAGCGGGAGAAGGCGAAGATCTCGGCCGGCAGGTTCCGCCTCACCATCTCCTTGATGGCCCGGGCGTCCGCCGGGGAGACCGCCGGCATGCCCGCCTCGATCCGGTGGACGCCCGCCTCGGCGAGCATCGTGGCCAGGCGGACCTTCTCGGCCGGCGTGAACTCCACGCCGGCCTGCTGCTCGCCGTCGCGCAGGCACACGTCGTGGAACTTGACCCGCTTGGGGAACTGCGCGCCCTCCATCACCTCGGGGAGGTAGTTCCAGGGGCTCACGAACCACTTGTCGGTGTGCCAGGGGGTCAGGTTCGCCGCCATCTCGTTCCTCCTTGTGGAACGCGCGCGCCCGTGTCGCGAGCGCCCGAATCCGGACCCGTATTCTAGCGCGGGGCGAGTGGCGGGCAAAAGGCCGAGCGCGCTGTCAGCTCTGTGACAGGGTGCCGCGGACGCTCGGGGGGTTCCGGGAATGCCGCCTCCCAACCCCCCGAAAAGCCAGACGCCGAAATCGTTTGTGGGGTGGCACCCGCCTTGCTCATAATAGACGCCCCCGCCGCGCGGGCTTCGGCGGCGCAGGGGGCTCGTGGTCCGTGGTCAAGGGAGGACGTGGCATGACACGCGCGCTCGCGACACTCACTGCGCTGGCCTCGCTGCTCGCGCTCGCGCTCGCCTGCCCCCCGCCCGCCCCGGCCCAGCTCACGAAGGCCGGCGTCGTGACGACGCTGCAGGGCACGGCCACGGTCGTCCGCGCCACCACGAAGGAGTCGCTGCCGCTCAGGTTCAAGGACGCCGTGTTCGTGCACGACCGCATCACGACCGGCGACGCCTCGGTCGCCCGCATCCTGCTCGGCGGCAAGGCGATCGTCACCGTGCGCGAGCGCTCCGTCCTGACCCTCACGGAGGCGCCGGGCGCCTCGACGCTCAACGTCTCGATCGGCCGCGTCGCCCTCGCCGTCGTCAAGGAGCGCATGAAGCCGGGCGAGTCCATCGACATCAGGACGCCGAACGCGGTCGCGGGCATCCGCGGGACCGTCGTGATCACGGAGGTCGACCAGACGACGGCGCAGGCCGGCCCGATCCGCGGCGCCGCCTTCACGACGACGTTCACGGTGCTGCAGGGCGTGGTGCGGGTCACGCAGTACGATCCCGGTCAGCGCCGGACCTTCGGCGCCGTGATCACGCTCGGCCCCGCGCAGCGCACGCTCATCACGGGCGCGACGGCCCCGCGGCCGGCGCAGACGCTGCCGCCCGACGTGCTGCGCGGCCTCTCGGACGACTACAGGCTGCGGGTCAAGGAGGCGCCGACCGCGGTCAACGCCACGCTCGCGTCGACGCAGGTGGGGGAGGCCCTCGGGCACCTCGGCAGCCTGCAGGGCGTGAAGCCGGCGGCGGGCCTGCCCTCGAGCGGCGCGGGCGCGGGCGTCAAGGGCAGCGACGCGCCGGAGGGCGCCGCCGGCAGCGGCACCGGCACGTCCGGCGTGACCGGCGGCGCGGCCACGAGCGGCCCCGCGGGCGGAGCCTCCGGGAGTGGCACGGCGAGCGGCGCCGCCGCCGGCACGCCGACCGTGAGCGCGCCCGCGGTCAGCGCCCCGCCGGTGAGCGTGCCGAGCGTGAGCGTGCCCACCCTCGGCATGCCGACCGTGAGCCTGCCGACCGGCACGGTGGCCGGTGGCGGCAGCCAGGTGGGCGCCGGCTCGAGCGGGCCCAGGGGTCCCAGCGGCATCCTGAACGCGATCCAGGAGCTGCAGAAGCAGAAGAAGTTCAGGAAGAAGAAGGACGACTGAGCGCGGCGCTCAGTACTGCCAGGAGAGCGAGAGCGTGACCACGTTCCGCTCGTACTCGAACGACGGGATGTTCGAGTCGTTGACCGTCCTCAGATAATCCCCGATCAGCGCGAACCCGCGCGACAGCGGCACCTCCACGCGGGCCTGGTGCGTGAGCTCCCGGTCCCGGCGCTCGAGCGAGCCCGGCGCCCGCTCGGGCAGCAGCGTGTGCCGGTGGCGGTAGTCGCGCAGGTGGAACGAGACGTCGTAGCTCAGCCGGACGCCGCCCCAGGGGAGCGTGGCGCTCGCGCCGGCGAGGACGCGATGGCCGAAGTAGTCCAGGTTCTCGCCGCGGGTGTCGTCGAGGTCGGCCTGGTAGCCGACCCGCACGAAGTGACGGTCCTGGCGGAAGCGCACGACGTGGAGCAGGCCCAGCCGCCAGTTGACGCCGTCCTGGAACTCCTCCGAGACCAGCGGGCGCTCCTCGGAGAACTCCTTGACCTCGACCCGGAACTGCGCGTTGGTGAGGTGCCCGTCGCTCTCGATGAGCGTCCCGAAGAGCGACGTCGCGTGCCGCTGCACGAACTCCTTGTCGTCCAGCAGGATGAGGTCGTACGCGTACTGCGCCCCCGAGAGCAGCGGCATCCCGGCGAGCGCCCCGCGGCGCGCGAGGCTGGCGTTCCCGGTGTGGACCATCAGGTTGTACGACGGCAGCTCGTCGTTGTAGGTCGTGAAGAACGCGTAGCCCGCCGTGCCGTCCCACGCGCCGCGGCGGAGCCAGTCGTAGCCGAGGTCGAGCGAGAACAGCTCTCCGACCGACGTGTGCCCCGGCCGGCGCAGCTCGTACACCGTGCGGTTGTTCGGCTCGGGGTTCGGGCGCGCGGTCACGTTGTCGTCGAAGAACACGCCGAGGGTCGCGCCGAGGTGGAAGCGGCGGGCGCGCGACCGCGAGGCGGCGAACGACTCGCGGAGCCGCTCGGCGGGGCCGGTCAGGGGCGAGGCCGGCTGCAGGCGGAGCGCCTGGTCCACCTCCGCCGCCGCCTGCTCCGGCAGCCCGAGCCCGGCGAGCGCCAGGCCCGTGTACAGGCGGGTGAGCTGGGCGAGGTTCGGGTCGGTGGTGCGGCCGGTCCGGAACGCGCGGAGGGCCCCCTGGTAGTCCTGGCGCCGGTAGCGCAGGAAGCCGACGTAGTAGCCGAGGCCGTCCAGCTCGGGCGAGCCCGAGAACACCTCCTCGAGCAGCGGCGCGGCGCGGTCGTAGCGCTTGAGCGCGAAGTACGCGAGGCCGAGCTGGAAGGCGACGGAAACCTCGCCCGGCGAGTGCGCGCGCGCCTTCTCGAGGAACGGCAGCGCCGCGTCGGGCCGGCCGCGCCCCATGTGGGCGACGCCCGAGTAGTAGAGCGCCTCGATGTGGCCCGGCTCGCGCTCGAGCGCGCGCCGGAAGTGCGCGAGGGCCTCGTCGTACTTCTTGTCCTCCAGCGCGAGGACGCCCTCGGCGACGAACACGTCCGACTCGGTCGGCTGCGCGGCCGCGGGCCCGAGCCCGCCGGCGAGCAGGACCAGGAGCAGCGCGGCGCCGGCCCGCGCGGCGGGCGGGCGCCTCACAGCGAGAGGCTCCTCCCCTCGGGGCCCGCCGGACGCTGGATCCCCCAGCCCGACAGCTTCGCGAGGACGGTGTTGCGGTGCACGCCGAGCAGCCGCCCGGCGCGGCTCACGTTCCACTGCACGCCCTCGAGCACGCGCAGCACGTACTGGCGCTCGAACTGCTCGCAGGCCTCGCGGAGCGGCAGGCCCGTGTCCTCCGCGAGCCGTGACCCCGTCTCGGGCAGCGCGACGTCGAGGGGGACGTCCTGGAGCTGGATGACGGGGCCCCGCGCGAGCACGATCGCGCGGTGGATCACGTTCTCGAGCTCGCGCACGTTCCCCGGCCAGTCGTACCGCGTGAGGACCTCGAGCGCCCCCGCCGAGACGCCGCGGACCTCGCGCCGGCACTCGCGCGCGATCTTCCGCACGAAGTGCTCGACGAGCAACACGATGTCCTCGCGGCGCTCCCGGAGCGGCGGCACGTGGATCGGGACCACGTTGAGGCGGTAGTAGAGGTCCTCGCGGAAGGCGTGCGCCCTCACCGCCGCCTTGAGGTTGACGTTGGTCGCGGCGAGGATCCGCACGTCGAGCGACACCGGCCGGGTCCCGCCGAGGCGCTCGATCTCGCGCTCCTGCAGCGCGCGCAGGAGCTTGGCCTGCAGGTCCAGGCGCAGGCAGCCGATCTCGTCGAGGAACACCGTGCCGCCGTGGGCCAGCTCGAACTTGCCGAGCCGCCGCGCGTGCGCGCCGGTGAACGCGCCCTTCTCGTGGCCGAACAGCTCGGCCTCGATGAGCGTGTCCGGCAGCGCGGCGACGTTCACGGCGACGAACGGCTGACCGCTCCGCTCGCTCCGCTGGTGGATCGCGCGCGCGACGAGCTCCTTGCCCGTGCCGCTCTCGCCCGTGATCAGGGCCGTCGCGGGCGTCGCGGCGATCTGCGTGACGAGCTGGTAGATCCGGACCATCTCCGGGTGGCGCCCGACCATCCCCGCGAAGGCGCCCGGCGTGCCGGCGTCGGCCCCGCCGCCGGCGAGCGCGGAACGCAGCCCCAGGACCTCGCGCTCGAGCGCGCGCTTCTCGAGCGCGCGCTGCGCCAGCATCAGGATGTCGTCCACCTCGAACGGCTTGGTCAGGTAGTCGTAGGCGCCGCGCTTGAGCGCCTCGACGGCCGTCCGGAGGTCGCGCACGGCGGTCGCGATGACCACGACGGTCGAGGGGTCCACGGCCTTGATGCGCGGGAGCACGTCGATCCCCGCCTCGCCCGGCATGCGCTGGTCGAGCATCACGAGGTCGACCTCGTGGGCGCCGAGCACCTCGAGGGCCTGCGCGCCGCTCTCCGCCTCGAGGACGTCGCAGGTCTCCTCGAGGATCGCCCGCACGGAGGCGCGGACGCCGTCCTCGTCGTCCACGACGAGCACGGTCCCGCGCGTGGGGCTCTTGCCGCGGTCGTCGGTCACGGCCGGCCCGAGCGCTCGAGCACGACGTACTCGTTCTTGCCGTCCCCGCCCGGCCGGTGGACGTACAGCAGGGCCGACTCGCCGGGGCGGAGCGCGGCGAGCGCGCGGTAGAACGCCGGCGGATCGGGCACCGGCCGCCGGTCCAGCTCGACGATCACGTCACCGCGGCGCAGGCCGGCCTTCTCACCGGCGCTGCCCGGCGACACGCCGGTGACCACGACGCCGCCCGCGGGCAGGTTGAGCCGGAGCGCCTGCGCGGCCGCGAGGCGCTCGACGCTGAGCCCGACGTCCTCCGCGCCGCGCACCGCCGCCTGCACGGGCTCGTCGGCGGGCATCTCGCCCACCCTGATGGACACCGGCAGCCGCTGGCGATCCCGCACGATCGTGAGCGCCACGGTCTGGCCGGGCGCGACCGCGGCGACGCGCCGCTGCAGCTCGGGCACCTCGCGGATGCTCGCGCCGCCGAGCTCGACCACGACGTCGCCTGGCCGGAGCCCCGCCGCCTCCGCGGGCCCGCCCTTCATCACGTCGGCCACGAGCACGCCCTGGCGCTCGTGGACCCCGAAGGTCTGCGCGAGCTCGTCGGTCACGTCCTGGATGACGACGCCGAGCCAGC
This sequence comes from Candidatus Rokubacteria bacterium RIFCSPLOWO2_02_FULL_73_56, assembly GCA_001788495.1. Taxonomy (GTDB): domain Bacteria; phylum Methylomirabilota; class Methylomirabilia; order Rokubacteriales; family CSP1-6; genus GWA2-73-35. The sequence continues at coordinate 8,039 of MGCF01000112.1, read as the reverse complement.
CACGGACCACGCGCCCCTGCGCGATGAGCTGGCGCATGACCTCCTTGGCCTGGTTGATCGGGATCGAGAACCCGATGCCCTGCCCCGACGCGACGATCGCCGTGTTGATGCCGACGACGCGGCCGTCGAGGTTGAGGAGCGGGCCGCCCGAGTTGCCCGGATTGATGGACGCGTCGGTCTGGATGAAGTTCTCGTACGTGGCGACGCCGACGTGGGTGCGCGCGGTCGCGGAGATGATCCCCACGGTCACGGTGCGGTCGAGCCCGAAGGGGTTGCCGATCGCGATCGCCCACTGGCCGACGCGGAGCCGGTCCGAGTCGCCGAGCTCCGCCACGGGCAGCGGGCCCGGCGCCTCGATCTTGAGGACGGCGAGGTCCGTCTTCGGGTCGTGCCCGATGAGCCGCGCCGGAAACTTCCGCGAGTCCGAGAGGCGCACGATGATCTCGTCAGCGTTCTCGATCACGTGGTTGTTCGTCAAGATGTATCCCTTCGGATCCACGATGACGCCGGAGCCGCTCGCGCGCGCGTCCTGGCGCGGCCGCTGCTTGAAGTAGCGCTCGTAGAACTCCTCGCCGAAGAACTCGCGGAACCGCTCGGGCGTCTCGCCGTGCGGGCCGCCGGCCGGGCGCCTGGGGACGGTGCTGACGTTGACGACGGCGGGCGTCACGCGGTCGGCGACCTCGGTGAAGGCGTCCTCGAGCGCCCGGAGGATGGCGCGGGGCGCGGGGGCGCGCTGCGCAGGGCGCTGCTCGGCCCACACCGGGCCGACGGACAGCAGGAGCAGCAGCAGGACGACGAGCGCTTTCATGGGCCGCGGTCGCCGTATTCTAGCGCGGGACGACCGGCGCGCTAAGCGCTAACTCGAGCACCCGCCGGGTCGCCGCGGCGACCGGCGCCTGGGCGCCGCGCCGGAGCCCGCCGACCCAGAGGATCGCGCCCCCGGCCTCGACGATCGGCACGCGGTCGCGCTCCCAGCGGGGCACCTTGGCGTCGATCAGGAACGTCTTGAGCCGACGCTCGCCGCTCCCGAACGGCGTGAAGCGCTCGCCGGCACGCCGGCGGCGGACCGTGAGCGCGGCGGGCAGCGCGTCGGCGTCGAAGGCGACGCGGTCGGCGGCGCGCGGGACCGTGTAGCCGCGGGCGTCCAGGACGCGCGCCTCGAGCGTCCGGCCGAGCTCGGGCAGCGCGAGGCGCCCGGGGACGGCGAGCGCGCGCGGCGGCAGCGGCGGCGCGGGCGCGGCGGCCAGACGCAGCCGCGGCCCGCTGATTTCGAGCGTGACGCCGCCCAGCCGGAGCGCCCGCCGGGGTGCCGGGCTCGCGAGCGCCCGCGCGAGCCCGCGGTGCGCCCACGCGCGCAGCGGCGCGCGGCCCCCGAGCTCGAGGGCGGCGCGGCGCAGCACCTCCGCGGCGACCGGCGGCGGCAGCGCGGCGAGCGCCGCACGGGGCAGCGTGAGCGCGCCCCCGGCGCGCTCCGCCCAGCGCTCGAGCTCGGCCGCGGCGACGCGGTCGAGCGCATCGATCGTGCCGCGCGCGAGCGCCGCGACGCGCGCGAGCGCCGCGGCGACGTCGGGGGCGAAGGCCTGCGCGAGCAGCGGCAGGAGCTCGTGGCGGACGCGGTTGCGCAGAAACCTGGCATCCGCGTTCGTCGGATCCTCGATCCACGCGAGGCCCGCGCGGCGAAGCTCGGCGACGATCTCCACGCGACGGCGCTCGATGAGCGGGCGCACGAACCGGCCGCGCACCGGCGGGATCCCGGCGAGCCCGCGCACGCCCGCGCCCTCGAGCAGGCGCATCAGCACGGTCTCCGCCTGGTCGTCCGCGGTGTGGCCGAGCGCGACGCGCGTGGCGCCCACGCGGTCGGCGGCGGCGTCGAGCGCCGCGTAGCGGGCCGCCCGGGCCGCCGCCTCGAGCGAGCCGCGCGGGCTCACGGCGACCCGCGCGACCTCCACCGGCACGCCCAGGCGCGCGCCGAGCGCCTGCACGACGTCGGCGTCGCGCGCGGCGTCGGGGCGCAGGCCGTGGTCCACGTGGAGCACGGACAGGCGCAGGCGCCACGCGGGCGCGAGCGCCACGAGCGTGTGGAGCAGCGCGACCGAGTCGGCCCCGCCCGACACGGCCACCAAGACGGTTTCGCCGCCCGCGAGCATCGCGTGGCGGCGAACGGTGCGCTCGACCCTGCCGGGAAACGACACGCGCTCAGCCCCCCTGGAGGCCCACCCAGACCTCGCCGTCCTCGAAGTGCTCCTTCTTCCAGACCGGCACGGTCGCCTTCAGCGTGTCGATCGCGTACCGGCACGCCTCGAACGCCTCGGCGCGGTGGGCGGCGGCGACCGCGATCAGCACCGAGGCCTCGCCGATCTCGAGGCGCCCGACGCGGTGGAGCATCGCGACGCGCATGATGCCCGGCCAGCGGACGCGCAGGGCCGCGCCGATCTCGCGGAGCTTCGCCTCGGCCATCGGCGCGTGGGCCTCGTACTCGAGGAACTTGACGGGCCGGCCGCCGGTCTCGTCGCGCACGACGCCCGAGAAGATCACGATCCCGCCGGCCCCCGGGTCGTCCACGGCCGCGGCGGCGGCGTCCGCCGACAGCGGCGTCCCGACCACCCGGTAGACGTCGGCGGCGCGGCCGCCGCTCACGGGCGGGAAGAGGCAGAGCTCGTCGTCGGGGCGGAGCGGGTGCTCGGGTGGGACGTACTCGTGGCCGACGGCGAACAGCGTGAAGGGGCGGAAGGGCGAGAGCTCGGGGTGGCTGCCGACGACCGCGGCCCACGCGGACTCGACGGTGGCCCCCTCCGGCAGCTCGACGTCCAGGTGCTCCCGCCCCGCGGCTTCACGGTACCGGGCGAAGAGGCGGACCCGGACGCGCACGGCGGGGGACGGGGCTAGAAGCGGTGCGACTGGCCGCAGCCGCAGCTCGACTTCACGTTCGGGTTCTTGATCGCGAAACCGGCGCCCAGCATGGTGTTGTCGACGTAGTCGATCTCGCTGCCGGAGACGTACTGCGCGCTGTGCTGGTCGATGAACACCCGGATGCCCTGCTGCGCCTCGACCACGGTGTCCCCCGGCGCCTCCTGCTCTTCCCAGCCGAGCTCGTACGACATGCCGGAGCAGCCGCCGCCGACCAGACGGATCCGGAGCCCCCACTCGGGCTTGCCCTCCTCGAGGCGAAGCTCGCTGATCTTCTTCGCTGCGGTCTCGGTCATCGTCACCATTATTCGAAACCTCCGGATCCACGCGTGTGTTCTGGGGTGCGTCCCACTAGCGCAATCGTATCACAGGATCCCTCCCGCGGGCAGGAGGGTCAGCGCCTCGAGGCTCGCGCCGGGCGGGAGCGCGGCCATCAGCACCGCGGCGCGCGCGACGTCCTCGGGCCGGAGCATCCGGGCGCGGTCGGGCGCGCCGGGGATCGCGTCCCAGAGGGGCGTGTCCACGGCGCCCGCGACGAGCAGGCCGACCCGCACCCCCTCGCCGCGCAGCTCCTCGGCGAGCACCCGGCTCCATGCCGCCACGCCGGCCTTGGTCGCCGCGTACGCGGCGGCGCCCGCGATGGGCCGCTCGGCGGCGACGGAGCCCACGTTCAGGATCGTGCCGCGCCGCTGGCGGAGCATGACCGGGAGCACGGCGCGGCAGCACACCAGCACGGCCCGGAGGTTCAGCGCGAGCATCGCGTCCCAGTCGGCGGGCTTGGCGCCCGCGACGGGGCCGAACGACGCCGTGCCCGCCGCGGTGACGAGCACGTCGAGGCGCCCGAGCTCGGCCACGGCCTCCTCCACGAGCGCCTCGACGGCCGCGTCCTGCGTCACGTCGGTCGGGATCGCGAGCGCCCGCCCGCCGCGCGCGCGGATGTGCGCGGCGACGCCGGCGAGATGCTGGCGCGAGCGTGCCGCCAGCACGACCGCGGCGCCCTCCGCCGCGAACGCGAGCGCGACTGCGCGGCCGATCCCGCGCCCCGCGCCCGTGACCAGCGCGACCTGCCCGGCGAGCGCCCTGCCCATCTCACGACTCATATCACGAGCCCCCGGCCCGCCTTGATCAGCTCCATGAACTCCGCGCGCGTCTCCGGCCGGTCGCGGAAGGCCCCGAGCATCGCCGAGGTCACCGCCTTCGAGTTCTGCTTCTCCACCCCGCGCATCAGCATGCAGAGGTGGATCGCCTCCATCACGACCGCGACGCCGCGGGGCTGGAGCGCCTCGTCGAGCGTCGTCGCGATCTGCGTCGTGAGCCGCTCCTGCACCTGCAGGCGCCGGCTGAACATCTCGACGAGCCGCGGGATCTTCGACAGCCCCACGATCTTCCGCCGCGGCATGTACGCGACGTGCGCCTTGCCGATGAATGGGAGAAGATGATGCTCACAGAGGCTGAAAAAGTCGATGTCCTTCACGATCACCATCTCGTCGTAGTCCTCGACGAAGAGGGCGTCGTTCAGGACGTCCTTCACGTCCCGGTCGTATCCCGACGTCAGGTAGCGGAACGCCTGCGCGACGCGCTCCGGCGTCTTCGCGAGCCCCTCGCGGTGGGGATCCTCGCCCAGCTCCTTCAGGAGCTCGGCGATCAGCCTGGCGATCATCGGGCGCCGCCCTCGTACTCGAAGCGGTTCTTCGCCGTCTCGACGACGCTCACGCGCCGGAGCGCGCCCGCCGGGACCTCCGGCGCGAGCAGCCGCCAGAACGCGCGCGCCAGGCTCTCGCCGGTGGTGATCACCCCGGCCAGCTCCGGGACGGCCTCGAGCGTCTGGTGGTCCACGCGGGAGGTGACGGCGCGGTCCACCGCGGCGTCGAGCGCCGCGAGGTCCACCGCCATGCCGGTCACCGGGTCCGGCCGGCCGGCCACGGTTACCTCGACGTAGTAGTTGTGGCCGTGGGGGCGCGTGCAGGTGCCGTAGAGCGCCGCGTTCGCCTCGTCGGAGAGCGCCGGGCTCGCGAGGCGGTGCGCCGCGCTCACGTGGTACACGCGCGTCAGCTCAACCATGGGATCTTTGCGGCGCGACGCCGCTCAGCTCGCACCGCCACGATACTCCACCCAGAGCGTCGGGTCCTCGAAGACGCGGACCTGCACCAGGCGGTCGGCGCCGAGCTTCGGCGCCAGGAGCTCCCACACCGCGACCGCGACGTTCTCGGTCGTCGGCACGCGCCCCCGGAACAGCGGGTCGGCGTTGAGGTCGGCGTGGTCGAAACGCGCGACGACCGCCTCCTCGACGAGGCGCTTGAGCTCGGAGAGGTCGATCACCATGCCCGTGCGCGGGTCGATCGGCCCCGCGACCGTCACGTCGAGCGTGTAGTTGTGGCCGTGCGGGACCGTGAGGCGGCCGAAGACGCGCTCGTTCTCGGCCGCCGGCCAGCCGTCCACCCAGTAGCGGTGCCCCGCGGCGAACGCGAAGCGGCGCGTGCTGCGGGCGCGCTCGGCGCTCACGCGCACGCCTCCAGGAAGCGCGCCGCGACGCGCTCGAGGTCGAGCGCCGCCACGCGCTCGGCGCCCCGGGCGCCGAGCTCCCTCCGCAGATCGTCGTCCATCAGCAGTGTCTCCATGGCCGTCGCGAGCTCGTCCGGGCGCCGTGGGGTCACCAGGAGCCCGGTCCGCCGGTCCTCCACGAGCTCGGGCACCGCCGCGGCGCGGCAGGCGACCACCGGCAGCCCGGCGGCCATCGCCTCGGCGAACGCGAGCCCGAACCCCTCCTGCACCGTGGGCAGGCAGAAGCAGTGGGCGCTCACGTATTCTACCGCCAGGTCGCCGCGCGACACCTCGCCGAGGAACGTCACCGAGTCCCCCAGGCCGAGCTCGCGATGGAGCGCCCGCAGCCGCGCGGACTCCGGCCCCTCCCCTACGATGCGGACCCGGGCGCCCGGGATTCGGCCGCGCAGGATCGCCGCCGCACGCAGCAGGTCGTCGAGCCGCTTCCGCGGGTACATGCGCGCGACGGCCAGGACCGTCGGGCGCACGGCCTTGCCGCGCGCGGCGGCGACGAAGCGGCGCCTCCAGTCCGCGAGGTCGAGCGGCTCGGGGACCACCGCGAGCCTGGCCGGCGGGATCCCGTACACCTCCTGCGCCACCGACGCCGAGTAGCGGCTCGGGACGACGACCCGCTCGGCGCGCTCCGTGTTCGCCCGCTCCCAGCGCGCCTGCACGGTCAGCAGCGCGCGCACGAGCCCGCGCTCGTTCCGGAGCTCGTCGGCGATGATGCCCTTGAGCATCACGACGAAGCGGGCGCGGCCGCGGCGGCGCGCCCAGAGGAAGCCGTCGAGGTCCACGCCGACGGTCACGTCCGCGTCCGGCGGGCGGAGGACGACGCCCGCGTTGTAGAGCCAGCGGTCGAGGGTGTGGACACCGGTGCGGCGACCGAGCGGCCGGAGCGCGACGCCGTGGCCGAGCCGGGCGAGCCCGCGCGCGAGGCCGTCGATCGCCACGAACGTCCCGCTCCCCTCGGTCGGGCTCGGCGGGGTCGAGGAGAGGAACTCGAACCGCACGCCGGGGCGCTAGCGCCCCTGGAACCTGGGCGCCCGCTTCTCCAGGAACGCGCGCGTGCCCTCCTTGTAGTCCTCGCTCTCGAACGCCTCGAGCGCCAGGTCGGCGAGGCGCCGGCGGCGCTCGTCGGTGAGGCCCGCGAGCCACGCCTGCACCGTGAGCTTGGTGCCGCGCACGGAGAGCGGCGCGTTGTCGGCGACGCGGCGGAGGTAGTCGTACGTGTAGCGCTCGAGCTCGTCCGGCGGGAGCAGCCGCTGGAAGAACCCCATCGCGAGCGCCTCCCGGTCGTCCACCGTGCGCGCCGAGTAGAGGATGTCCTTCGCGTACGCGGGTCCCACGAGGTCCACGAGCTGACCGACCGAGTCCGGCGGGTAGATGATGTTGAGCCTGGCGGCCGGGATCCCGAACTTCGCGCCCTCCGCGGCGAAGCGCAGGTCGCACGCCAGCGCCAGCGCCACCGCGCCGCCCATGCAGTAGCCGTAGATCATCGCGACGGTCGGCTTGGGGCAGTCGCGCAGGCCGCCGTACGCGGCGGCCGTCTGCGCGTTGTACTGGAGCGCGGTCGCGGTGTCCTTGCGGTTCTCCGTGAACTCGGAGATGTCCGCGCCGGACGCGAACGCCTGGGTGCCGGCGCCGCGGAAGACGACCGCGCGGACCGAGTCGTCCTTGGCGAGCCCCTCGATCGCGCGCGCGAGCTCGGTCCACATCGCGAGGCTGATCGCGTTGCGCATCTTCGGCCGGTTGAGTACGACCGTGGCGATCGGGCCGTCGTGCTGTACGAGGATGTCGCTCACTTGGTCACCTCGATGACGCCGGCCTGGGCGAGCGCGTCGATCTCGGCGGCCGGGTAACCGACCCGGCCGAGGACCTCGCGCGTGTGCGTGCCGGGCGGGGGCGCCGGCGTGCGCACGGTCGCCGGCGTGCGGCTCAGCCCGACGGGCAGCCCGACCACCTTCACCGGCCCGAACGTGTCGTGGGTCTGCTCGTGGACCAGGCCGAACTGCCGCACCTGGGGATCGGCGAAGACCTCGTCGAGCGTGTAGATCGGCCCGCAGGCGACGCCCGCGGCGTTGAGCGTGTCGATCCACTCGGCCACCGTCCGCGTAGAGAGCCGCTCGACGATGACGACGTCGAGCGCCTGCCGGTGCTCGACGCGCTCGAGGTTCTTCGCGAAGCGCGGATCCGCGCCGAGCTCGGGCACGCCGAGGACGTCGCAGAGGCGCCGGTACATGTCATCGTTGCCGACGGCGAGGTTCAGGAACCCGTCCTGCGCGCGATAGACGCCCATCGGCGCGGTCTGCGGATGGTGGTTGCCGACGGGCGGCGGGACCTTGCCGGTGTTCAGGTAGCCCGCGGCCTGGAACGAGAGGCTCCCCACCATCGCCTCGAGCAGCGACGTCGTCACGTGCTGCCCGCGCCCCGAGCGCTGGCGCTCGACGAGCGCGAGCAGGATGCCCATCGCGCAGAAGTAGCCCGCGAGCAGGTCGCCGATCGGGATGCCGATGCGGAGCGGCGCCGACTCCGCCGTGCCCGTGAGCCACATGAGCCCGGACATGCCCTGCACGATCTGGTCGTAGCCC
>MGCF01000111.1 GCA_001788495.1 Candidatus Rokubacteria bacterium RIFCSPLOWO2_02_FULL_73_56 | reverse complement strand
CGCCGGCGAGCCCGTAGAGGCGCCCGTAGAACGCGAGGATCTCGCCGACGCGCAGGCTCCAGAGGAACGACGGGCGGCCGCTCGCCATGTTGAGGCGCCGGCGGAGCGCCCCCGCCTCCCGCACCACGTCGTGGCCGAGCACGCGCACGCTGCCGCCGTCGGGCACGAGGAGCGTCGCCAGGATGGACAGGAACGTCGTCTTGCCCGCGCCGTTCGGGCCGAGGAGGCCGAAGATCGCGCCGCGCGGGACCGCGAGCGAGACGCCGCGCAGGGCGGGCGTCTCGCGCCGGCGGGGCCAGCCCGAGCGGAACGTCTTCACCACGTCGCGCGCGTCGATCGCGAGCATCCCGGTGAATGATACCATCGGGCCATGCCGCCCCCCGGCGAGTGGCGCTGCGCCGCCGCGATCGTGCCCGCCGGCCGCACCGCGACGTTCCGGCTCGACTGCGGCAACCGCACGGTGAACGGCTTCGTCGTCAACGACGGCGCCGGCTATCGCGCGTACGTGAACCGCTGCCCGCACGTCGGCACGCCGCTCGACCTCTGGCCCAACGAGCTCCTCGCCGAGGACGGGCGCGCGCTCGTCTGCTCCACCCACGGCGCGCTCTTCGAGCCGGCCACCGGGCGCTGCACGGCCGGCCCCTGCGCGGGCGACCGCCTGACACCACTGCCGCTCACGCTCGAAGGCGACACCGTCGTCGTCCGCTGTGTGGGTGAATGACCGGCGGCCGGCAGGGCGAGTCGAGGCGGTGCCTGCGACGAGGCGGGCGGTGAGATGACCGACGACGTCGAGGAGGCCAACGCCCACTTCTACCGGGCGATCGAGGCGCTCGACATCGTCCAGATGGACGCCGTGTGGGCCCACGGCGAGCACGTCAGGTGCGTGCACCCGGGCTGGCCCCTGCTCTGCGGCTGGGAGGCGGTGCGCGCCGCCTGGGAGACGATCTTTGCCAACACCGCGGAGATGCGCTTCACGATCACCGACGTGCGCGTCGTCGCCGGCGAGGACCTCGCCTGGCTCACGTGCACCGAGAACATCCTGTCCGAGGCCGGCGGCCGGCTCTCGGTCACGGCGGTGCTCGCGACCAACGTCTTCGAGCGCGGGGCCGAGGGCTGGAAGCTCTGCCACCACCACGCCTCGCACAGCCTGGGCGCCGGTCCCGACGAGGCGGCGCCGGAGACCGCCCCGTGACCCGCCGGGGGCCGGGCGCTTCCGTCAGGACGACGGCCGGCGCTCCCGGCGCGCGCCGGGCTCCCCACGGCGGTAGAGCACCCAGTTTCCTTCCCGCGCGACGAGCCGGTAGCCCTCGGGCGGCGCCGGGACCTCCGACACGCGCTCGAAGACGTACTCGCTCTTCCCCACGTTCGTCGGCGTGAGGTAGATCTCGCGGCGCGTCGCCAGGTGCGCCACGATCCGGTCGTTCGCGGTGACCGACGCCTCCGGCGGCACGCGCGTCATCAGGGCCCAGGCGGCCCGCTGCTCGGCGCCGGGCCACCAGCGCGTGACCGTGAAGTCGTTCACCGTCCGCGCGGTCATCGCCACGCTGGCGACGAGCGCGAACGCGAGCACGCCCGCCGGCGCCGGCCGGCGCCCGGCCACCGCCCGGGCCCGCAGCGCGCCCCAGCCCTCGACCGCGGCGAGCACGAGGAACGGCAGGACGAAGGACTGGTACTGCGCGCGGTGGTTGATGAGGATCGGGTCGACGCTCAGCAGGTTCATCGCGAGCGTCGGGGCCGCGGCGAGCAGCGCGCGCGGCGCCAGGAGCGGCAGGAAGCCGAGCGGCGCCAGGACCTTCGCGAGGTAGAACAGCTTCGCGGGGGCGAGCCCCACGGCCAGCCAGCGCCAGGGACGCAGCACCGCGTTCGTCAGGATCTCGCCGACCGACGCGCCCAGGTACGCCCAGCGGTGCAGGTGCGAGTACGGCGCGCCGCGGAGCGGCGGCATGAGGACCTGGAGGTCCACGACGAGCACCGCGAGGGCGGCGGCGGCGACCGCCGCGCCGAGCGCGCGCCGCCGCCGCGCGACCGCGAGCCAGAGGCCGAAGCCGACGACGGCGACGGCCGCGTCCTCGCGGCACGCCAGCGTCAGCACCAGGGCCGCGGCGCACCACGCGGGCCGGCCTGCGTCGAACGCCCACGCGGCGGCCACGAGGAGCGGGATCGCGAAGGCCTGGGGGTGGATGTCGCGGATGTTGATGCCGTGGAGCGAGGGGTTCAGCAGGTAGAGGAGGGCGAAGACCGCCGCCGCCGGCGCGCCCAGGCGCCGCCGGGCGAACCCGAACACCGCGACGCCGCCGGCCGCCAGGATGAGCGTCTGGGCCACGAGCAGGACCTCGGCGCCCGGCGCGAGCCACTCCAGCGGCGCCAGCAGGTAGAACACCGGCGAGAAGTGCTCGCCCCAGAAGCTGATCGGGTTCGGCGTCGTCGGCATCGTCGTGCGGGCCCCGTGCCCCGCCGCGAGGCTCCAGATCACCTGGAGGTACTGGCCGAGGTCGAGCGCGTGCGTGCGGAGCGCCCAGTGGCGGGTGACCGTGATGAACGACATCCCGACGGCGTAGACGACGACGCCCGCGGCGACGGCCCGCGCCGGGCGCACCGCCGGCCGCGGCCACGGCCGTACGAGCCAGCGCAGGCCCGCCACCGCCGCGAGCGCGACGACGAAGTCCTCGGCGCGCGTGAGCGCCAGGCCGCCCAGCGTGGCGCCGCCCGTCGCCGACACCAGGACGGCCGCGGCGGCGAGCGCGGCGGCGAGCGCGTCGAGGGCGCGCGCGAGGGCGGTCACGAGAGCCGCGTGTACCGAGCCCGGAGGCTGTCGAAGCGGCGCGAGCGCCTGAGGCCGTGCTTGTGGAGCAGATACCAGAAGCACACCGCGAGGATCCGCAGGCCGTAGACGGAGGACGCCAGGAAGCTGGCCGACGAGGCCTCCGGGAAGTAGCGTGTCGGCACCGCGATCTCCGCGATGCGGAATCGCGCGGCCACCGCCTGCGCGACGATCTCCTGGTCGAAGACGAAGCCGTCCGAGTTCGCGCCGAAGTTGACCGTCTCGAGCACCTCGCGGCGGAACGCCCGGTAGCCGGTGTGGTACTCCGACAGCCGGAGTCCGAAGACCCGGTTCTCGAGCCCCGTGAGGAACCGGTTCGCGACGTACTTCCACCAGGGCATCCCCTGCTGGAGCGCCGAGCCCTCCTTGAGGCGCGAGCCCAGCACGACGTCGGCCTCGCCGCGGACCAGCGGCTCGATGATCCGGGGCACCAGCGCCGGGTCGTACTGGTAGTCGGGGTGGACCATCACGACGACGTCCGCGCCGGCGCGCAGCGCCTCCGTGTAGCAGGTCTTCTGGTTCGCGCCGTAGCCGTAGTTGCGGTTGTGGACGAAGATCTCGAGGCCGAGCTGCCGGGCGACGTCGAGCGTCGCGTCGGTCGAGCCGTCGTCCACGAGGATCACGAGGCTGACGGCGTCCTTGGGCAGCTCCTCGTAGGTCATCCGGAGCGTGCGCCCGGCGTTGTAGGCGGGCATCACCACGACGACCTTCGGCCCGCGCGCCTCGTCCGGCACGTCAGTCGGCCCGGTTGGAGTAGAGCCGGCGCCCGCCGCCCTGCGCGAGCAGGTGGACGCGCGCGGGCGGCAGCGCGCGCACGACGCTCCGCCCGGGTCCGACCCCGCTCACGAGGAAGACGCGGCGCGGCCCCGCCCACGCCGCCTCGAGCCGCGGCGAGTCCCAGAACGTCTCGTGCGCGTCGGCGAACGTCGCACCGAACGCCAGGTTGGACTGCAGCCCGTTGACGATCTTGACCGGCTCGGCGACGCGGAGCAGCAGCGTGGCGCCGTTCTCGATCGGGCCCTCGTGCGCCACGACGTCGCCGGGCGCCAGGCGCCGCACGAGCGCCTCGGCGAGCGGCGCGACCGAACGCGCGCGCACGAACTGGGCCATCCCCTCGCCCGCGACCGCCGGCAGGAAGGCGATCGTGGTCGCGAGCGCGATGCCGACGCCGAGCGCCGCCGCGCGGCGCCACACGGCGACCGCCATCGCCACCGTCGCGGCGCTCATGATCAGCGCGCCGCGCAGCAGGATCGGCAGCCACGGGCCGAGCGGCGGCTGGGGCCCCGCCTGTCCCCGCGCCGCCTGGTTGCGCGTCGCCATGTCGAGGCTCGCGAGCGCCTCGGGCGGGACGCGCACCACGCCCGACCACACCAGCCAGAGCGCCGCCGTCGCGCACGCGAAGAGCACGAGCAGGGGCGCCGTCAGGGCCCGCGGGCGCGCCGAGCCGGGCACGCCGTCCAGCGTCTCGTCCCACGCGCGCGCCGCGAGCAGCGCGAGCGCCGGGAAGGCCGCCAGCCCGTAGTGCGGCAGCTTGAACGGCGACACCGTGAAGAAGCCGACGACGAGCACCCCCCAGAGCGCGAACAGGAGCCAGAGGCGGGCGGTGGCGTCCTCCCACGGGCGGCGGAACGCGCGCCGGAGCGCCCAGGGCAGCGCGAGCGTCCACGGCAGGAAGGCCAGCAGCGTGACCACCAGGAACTCCACCGACCCGAGCGGCACGTCCTCGTCGGGGAACACGCGCTGGCGGACGAAGTTCAGCACGTGGTTGTCCACGATCGTGTACCAGAGGAAGCCGTGGTTGCGCGCCTCGACCAGGAGGTACCACGGCAGCGCGATGCCCGCGGCGAGCGCCACGCCCCACCACGGGATCCACGGCGCGAGCGGCCGCTCGCGCGTGAGCCAGAAGAAGGCGGCGATCACGAGCAGCGGGCCGAGCGCGCCCAGCAGGTCCTTGCTGAGCGTCGCGAGCCCCAGGCTCGCGTAGAAGAGGCTCAGGCCCCAGCGGCCGCGTCCCTGGTACGCGACCACGAAGCCCGCGTAGGCGAGCAGGATCCAGAAGATGAAGAGCATGTCGGGCTTCACGATGCGGCCGTAGAGGAACATGCCGAGGTTGGCGGCGACCATGAGCCCGGCGAGCAGGCCCAGGCGCGGCCCGCCGAGCAGCACGCCCAGGTGCGCGGTCACCGCGGCGACGCCGACGGCGGCGAGCGCGGACCAGAGGCGCGCCGCGAACGGCGTGGGCCCCTCGACGCCGAACGAGACCGCCATCAGCCAGTAGAGGACCGGCGGCTTGTCGAAGTAGCGCACGCCGCCGGCCCGGGGCGTGACGAGGTCGCCCGTGGCGCGCATCGACTGGGCGACCTCGGCGTGGAAGCCCTCCGGCGGGTCGATGAACGGCGACGCCCCGAGCCCCACGAAGTACAGGCCCATCACCACCAGGGCGACGCCGAGCGCGACTCCGCGCACGCGAGCGGCTACCCGCGCGACCCGGCCGTGCGGTCGCGCATCACGCCACCCTCACGAGCGCCCCGGCGGGCAGCCGCCGGAGGAATGCCGCCAGCGCGTCCTCGAGGTACGCGCCGTCCCGGGACTCGAGGGTCACCTTCACCTTGTACTCGGGGTTGGCGAACTCGGGGTACGAGCCGAGCATCAGCCGCGGGAAGTCGGCGAGCAGGCCGTTCAGGTGGTCGGCGAGCGACCCCTCCCCGATCCGCACGAAGACGCTCTTCAAGTGAATCGGCGCGTCGCGAAACCGCTCGCGGAGGGCCTCGAACTTCTGGCGGAAGATCTCGGGGACGCCCGGCAGGATGTAGACGTTCCGCATGAGGATGGTCGGGAAGCGCACGGGCTCGCCGCCGACCAGCTCGGCGCCATCCGGGATCTCCGCCATCTTGAGGTGCGTGTCGTTCAGGCGGGCGCCGTAGTAGCCCTCGAGGATCGCCACCAGCCGCGGGTGCCGCACGACGCCCACCGCCATCGCGCGCGCGACGCCCTCGATGGTCACGTCGTCGTGCGTCGGCCCGACGCCGCCCGAGGTGAAGACGAGGTCGTAAATCGTGCTCTGCGTCACGACCTCCTCCGCGATCAGGTCCACCTCGTCGGGGATCACGCTGATCCGCCGCACCTCCACCCCGAGGGCGCGCAGCTCGCGGCACAGAAAGGCGGCGTTGGCATCCGCGATCTTGCCGGAGAGGATCTCGTTGCCGACGAGGACGATGCCCGCGGTCTTCGGCATGCGCCCGGATTCTATCACTCGGGCGGCCGCCGGCCGAGCCGCCCGAGCGCCCGCCAGAGCACGCGCACGCGCCGGAAGCGCGGCGTGACGACCTCGATGCCCGCGTGCCGCACCGCCTCGCCGCGGCGGACCCGCACCGCACCCGCCTTGGCGATCCCGATGAGCTGGCCCGGATAGACGCTCCGGTGGCCCACCATCACGAACGCGACGATGGAGGAGACCCCGGTGCCCGAGCCATCCTCGTCAGTGTGCCTCGAAACGCGCCATGATGCTAGAATTGCGCGCATGGCGGACGCGGAATCGATCCGGCTCCACGGCTGGGCGCTCGTGCTGGGCGCGTCGTCGGGGTTCGGCGAGGCCACGAGCCTCGCGCTGGCGCGCGCGGGCCTCCACATCTTCGGCGTCCACCTCGACCGCAAGGCCACGCTGCCGAACGTCGAGCGCATCACCGGCCAGATCCAGGCGCTCGGCCGCGAGGCGCGCTTCTTCAACGTCAACGCGGCCGACGCCGAGCGGCGCGCCGAGGTCGCGGCCGAGATGCAGCGCGTGCTGGCCGAGCGCGGCGAGCCGGGGACGCTCCGCGTCCTCCTCCACTCGCTCGCGTTCGGCACGCTCAAGCTCTACGTCGCCGAGCCGATGAAGGACGCGGTGACCCAGGCCCAGATGGACATGACGCTCGACGTGATGGCGCACAGCCTCGTCTACTGGACGCAGGAGGTCGTCGGGCGCGGCCTCATGGGCCGCGGCGGCCGCATCTACGCGATGACGTCCTCCGGCGGCGCGCGCGTGCTGCCCCACTACGGCCCCGTCTCCGCCGCCAAGGCGGCGCTCGAGTCGCACATCCGCCAGCTCGCCTCGGAGCTGGCGCCGCGGGGGATCACCGCCAACGCGATCCGCGCGGGCGTGACGGACACGCCCGCGCTCCAGAAGATCCCGGGCCACGACGACATCAAGTTCCAGGCGCACCGCCGCAACCCGAGCGGGCGCCTGACGGCGACCGAGGACGTGGCGCGGGCGATCGTCGTGCTCGCGCATCCCGACACGTACTGGATCACCGGCAACGTGATCGGCGTGGACGGCGGCGAAGACGTCGTCGGGTGACCTACCTCCAGGGCGTGGTCCTGGGCCTCGTCCAGGGCCTCACCGAGTTCCTGCCCGTCTCCTCCTCCGGCCACCTGATCCTCGTCCCGTACGTCTTCGGCTGGCCCGACCAGGGCCTCGCCGTGGACGCGGCGCTCCACCTCGGCACGTTCGCGGCGCTGCTCGCCTACTTCCGGCGCGAGCTCCGGGCGCTCGCGACGGGCGCGCTCTCGCGCCGGCTCGCCCTGATCGTCGTGGTCGCGACGGTGCCGGGCGGGCTCGCGGGCGTGCTCCTGGGCCGGCTCATCGAGGCGCGCCTGCGCTCGACGCTCCTGCTCGCCGGGTCCACCGCCGCGTGGGCGCTGGTCATGTGGGCCGCGGATCGCCGCGCGGCCCGGGCGCCGGCCGGGCCGCGCGACCCGCTCGAGCGGCTCACCTGGGCGCAGGGCCTCGCGGTCGGCTGCGCGCAGGCGGTTGCCCTGATCCCGGGCACGTCCCGCTCCGGGATCACGATCACGACCGGGCTCCTGGGCGGGCTCGACCGTGCGACGGCGGCGCGCTTCTCGTTCCTGCTCGGGATCCCGATCACCGCGGGCGCGGGCGGGCTCGAGCTCCTGCACCTGCTGCGGGGCGGGCTGCCGGCCGGCGAGGGCGGGCCGCTCCTGGCCGCGATTCTCGCCTCGTTCCTCTCGGGCTGGCTCGCGGTGTGGTTCCTGGTGGGCTACCTCAAGACGCGCTCGCTCACGCCCTTCGTCGTCTACCGCCTGGTGCTGGCGCTCGTGATCGTCCTCGTCGCGCTCCGCTGAGATACGTCGCGCGTCCGCACTATTCGGGAACGACGATGGCGCGACCGGGCGGGCGGCGCCACCAGATCTCGCCCGCGCGCAGCGTGAGCTGCGGGACGAAGCGCTGCGGGCCCGTCATCCGCTCGCCGTGCGCGTCCTCGAAGTCGAAGGCGCCCGTCTCGAGCCGGAACACCGCGACGTCCGCCACGGCCCCCGGGGCCAGCGTGCCGAGCATGCCGGCGCGGCCGACCGCCTTCGCGGGCGTCGCGGTCACGGCGCGCACCACCTCGGCGAGCGGCATGCCGAGGCCGAGGAACTTCGCCATCGTCGTCGGCAGGTCCTTCACGCAGCCCGCGGCGCCGCCCATCGTCAGGTCGGACGAGATCGTGTCGGGGGCGAAACCCTGCGCGATCGCCGCGCGCGCGACCGGGAACTTCACGTGCATCCGGCCGTGCGCCACGTCGAAGAGCACCCCGCGCTCGCGCGCCTGCCGCACCTCGCGTCGCACCTGCCCCTTCTCGTCGAGGATCCCGTGGCCGCGCCCGTGCAGGAAGTGGCTGACGATGTCGCCCGGCCGGAGGAGCGCGAGCAGCTCGCCCATCGGCACGGGCGGATTCGTGCAGTGGATCATGACGCGGCCGCCCAGCGCGTCCGCGGCGCGCACGGCACGGCGGAGCGGCTCCACGCCGGCGTCGCCCACGACCTCGAGCTGGTTGCGCACCTTGACGCCGACGATCAGATCGCGGTGGTCGCGCCCCGCGCCGATCGCGGCGTCGACGTCGGCGTACGCGAGGTGGTTCAGCTCGCCGATCTTGAGGTACATGAGGCCGATCGCCGAGATGTTCAGGAAGGCGAGCATGCGCACGCGCGAGCGCGAGAGCACCCACTCGCGCATGCCCTCGAAGGTGCCGGCGCCCGTCGAGCCGCCGTCCACCCACGTCGTGACGCCGGTCGCGCGTGCGACGTCGTCCGTGCGGGGGCCGAAGTCCGAGCCGCCGATGAAGCAGTGGGCGTGCAGGTCCATGAGCCCCGGGAGCACGAGGCTCCCGGTGACGTCGAGCACCGTGTCGCCGTCGGGCGCGAGCCCGGCGGCGACCTCCGTGACCAGCCCGTCGCGCACCCGCACGTCGAGCCTTCCGCCAAGCCCCGCCCCCGGATCCAGCACCTCGCCGCCCTTCAGCAGCAGTCCCATGGCCCCCTCACGTCGTCGCGTTGAGGCGGAGCGTCTCGACGAGCAGCGCCGCCGTGGCGACGATGTCCCGGACGTCCACCCACTCGTTGACGGTGTGGATCGCGCGCATGCCGCACGCGAGGTTCGCGACCTCGAGCCCGCGCCCGGTGAGCACGTTGGCGTCCGAGCCCCCGCCCGTCGCGCGCGTCCGGAAGGGCGTGGCGAGCCCGGCCGCCGCGCGGTGCAGGAGCCGGACGATCCGCGCGTCGTCCCCGAGCGCGAGCCGGTCGTAGTCCCGGTCGACCCGCGCCTCGACCCGCGCGGTGCGCTCGCGCCCGTCCAGCGCGACGCGGTGCCGGCCGGCCGCCTGCTCGAGGCACTCGCGCATGTGGCGGCTCTGGGCGTCGAGCTTCGCGAGGCTCAGGCTGCGCGCCTCGGCGCGGAGCCGCACGCGGTTCGGGACGATGTTGGCCGCGAGCCCGCCCTCGATCAGGCCGATGTTCGCGGTGGTCTCCCCGTCGATCCGCCCGAGCCGCATCGCGGCGATCGCCTCCGCCGCGACCCGGATCGCGCTGATCCCCTGCTCCGGGCAGACGCCCGCGTGCGCCTCGAGGCCGTGCACGGTGAATTCCATCCGGTTCGCGGCGGGCGCCCGCGTCACGAGCTCGGCGACGCCGTCCACGTCGAGCACGAGGCCGCTCCGGGCGCGCAGGCGCGCGACGTCGAAGTGCTTGGCGCCGAGGAGCCCGAACTCCTCGCAGATCGTGAACAGCACGTCCACCGGGCCGTGCGGGATCCCCCGCTCGCGGACCACGCGCAGCGCCTCCAGGATCGCGACGATCCCCGCCTTGTCGTCGCCGCCCAGGACCGTGGTGCCGTCGGTCCGGACCACGTCGCCGCGCACCACGGGCCTGACGTCCTCGCACGGCACGACCGTGTCCATGTGCGCGCACAGCAGGAGCGGCGGGGCGCCGTCCGCGGTGCCCGGGAGCTGCGCCAGCAGGTTGCCGACCTCGCCGCCGACCCGCCGCCCCGCGTCGTCCTCCTCGACCGGGACGCCGAAGCCCGCGAGCGTCGCCCGCAGCCGCTCGGCCATCCGCCCCTCACGCCGGGACGGGCTCGAGATCCGGACGAGGTCGAGGAACTCGGCCTCGAGCCGCTGCCGGTCGATCACGCGCGCTCCGCGAAGAACCGCCGGAACCACTCGAGGCTGAGCGCGACGGCCCGCCGGCGGTGCGCCGGGTCGCTGAGCCGGTGGTCGCCGCCCTCGATGACGACGAGGTCGCACGGCGCGGCCGCCTGCGCGTGGAGGACGGTGGCGTGCTCGAGCGGGACCACGTCGTCGGCCTCGCCCTGGACGGCGAGGTGGCGCCCGACGCCCTCGGGCGCGTGCGCGTAGCGGTGCTGGGCGAACTCGAGGAGGAACGGCTGGCCGATTCCCTGCGCGTCCTCGCGCTCGGCGAGGTCCTCGAGGGTCGCCGGCGCGTTCCACGTCACCACCGGCAGCCCGTCGCCGCGCGCGGCGGCCAGGTGCAGCGCGACGAAGCCGCCGAGGCTCGAGCCGAGCAGGCCGAAGCGCCCGTCGAGTCGCGGGTGGCCGGCGAGGTGCGCGAGGACCGCGTGCGCGTCCGCGAGCCGGGTGGCGATCGTCGTCTCGTCCTCGCGTCCGCTCGACTCGCCGCAGCCGCGGAAGTCGAAGCGGGCGAGCGCCAGGCCGGCGCGCGGCAGCTCCTCGCCGAGCAGGAGGTACTTGTCGCTGTCCTTCGAGGCGCCGAGCCCGTGGCAGGCGACGACGCACGGCACACGGGCCGGCGCGGCGGGCAGGTCGAGCACCAGCGCGAGCGTCCCGCCGCCGACCGGGACCGTGTGGCGCTCGCTCACACCCACATCAGCTCGAAGAGCCGGCAGGCGTTGGTCGAGAGCTGGTGGCGGACGTCCTCGGCGGGGAGCTGCTTGAGCTTCGCGACCTCCTCGGCGACACGGCTCGCGAACCACGGCCCGGAGGCGAGCCCCTCGAACTCGCCGCGGTAGCCCCACGGCCCGTCGCTCTCGACCAGCAGCGACTCGAGCGGCACCGCCGCCACCAGCTCGCGGTCGCGCTCGCGATAGACGACCTCCGGGGTGACCGAGACCAGATAGCCCGCGTCCACGATCGCGCGCGTCACCTCGGCGGGCGCCTTGTGCCAGTGGAACACGGCGCGCTCGAGCCCGTGCTTCTGCAGCAGCGCGAGGGCGCCGACGGCGGCGCCGTGAGGCGCGTGGAGCACCACGGGCAGGTCCCAGCGCGCCGCCAGGCCGAGCAGCCGGTCGAGCCGCGCGCGGCCGGCGGCCATGCGCGCGGCGGCGTCCGGCGCACCCTCGAGCGAGTACCACGGCAGGCCGACCTCGCCGAGGCCGACGATGCGCGCGTGGTGCTGCGCGAGCTGCGCCTCGACGCGCTCGAGGTCGGCGTCGGCGAGCCCTTCGCGGTCCGGGTGGAAGCCGAGGCACGCCCAGACCGACTTCGGCGCGGCCGCCGCCGCGGCGAGCGTCGCCGCGTTGGTGTCCGCGTCGCAGCCGACGCCGACGACACCCCAGACGTCGTGGGCGAGCGCGAGCCGGAGCGTCTCGCGCAGGTCGGCGAAGGCCGGGTCGTGCAGGTGACAGTGGCTGTCGATGATCATCGCGGGCCGTCTCCCGTCCGTGCTAGTGCCCTGCCACCACCATGCGGCCGACCCTGAGCGTGGGCGACGCGGTGCGATCGCGCAGCGTCAGGTCCTTGCCGACGCCGTCGATGGCCGCGAACATCTCCAGCAGGTTGCCCGCCACCGTGACCTCCTCGACCGGGTACGCGAGCTCGCCGTCCTCGATCCAGAGGCCGGAGGCGCCGCGCGAGTAGTCGCCGGTCACGCCGTTGACGCCGAAGCCGATCAGCTCGGTGACGTAGAAGCCGCGCCGCACCGCGCCGATCAGCTCCTCCGGCGCCGCGGATCCCGGCAGCAGCATGAGGTTGGTCGTCCCGACCGTCACGCCGGCGCCGTCGCGCGCGGCGTGGTGCGTCGAGGCGAGCCCGAGCTTCCGCGCGCTGTACGTGTCCAGGAGGTAGGAGACGAGCACGCCGTCCTGCACGAGCGCGGTCCGCCGCGTCGCGAGCCCCTCGCCGTCGAACGGGCGCGAGCCGAGCGCGCCGGGGATCGTGCCGTCGTCCACGATCGTCACCCCCGGGGCGGCGACCGTCGTGCCGAGCCGGTCGAGCAGGAACGAGGCGCGGCGGTAGAGGCTCGGCCCGCTGGCGGCGCCCGCGAGCGAGCGCACCAGGCTCGCCGCGGTCTCGGGGTCGAAGATCACGGGCACCTCGGCGGTCTTCACCTTCCGCGCGCCGAGGCGCCGGAGCGCGCGGGCCGCCGCGGTGCGGCCGACCGCCGCCGGGTCCTCGAGCCCGGTGCGCTTGCGCGCCGACGAGTACCAGTAGTCGCGCTGCATCTCGCCGTTCTGCGCGGCGATCGGCGACACGCTCACGCTGAACCCCGTGCTCGCGTAGCTCCGCACGAAGCCGTGCGAGGTCGCGTAGGCGTAGCGCGCGCGCCGGTCCGAGCACTCGGCGCCCTCGGAGTTGCGGATGCGCGGGTCGGCGGCGAGCGCGGCGGCCTCGCAGGCGCGCGCGACCTGGATCCGCGCCTCGGGCGTGGCCTCCGCGCCCCGGTCCTCCAGGTCGAGGTCGGGCGGCTCCCCGATCAGCTCGGCGGCGTCCGCCAGGCCCGCGTGCGGGTCCTCGGCCGTCGCGCGCGCCAGGCGCGTCGCCTCGTCCACCACGCGCTCGAGCGACCCGCGCGAGAAGTCCGAGGTGGACGCCGCGGCGGAGGCGCGGCCCACGAAGACGCGGAGCGACAGGCGCTGCTGCCGCGCGTGGGTCACGGTCTCGACCTCGCCGAGGCGCACCGAGGCGCCGCCGTGGCGGTCCTCGACCAGGTAGCCGTCGGCCGCGGTGGCGCCGCGCGCGGTCGCGCGCGCGAGCACCGCGACCAGGACGTCCGGCTTCATACCGCGGTGCCGCCGACGGTCATGTCGTCGAGGCGGATGGTGGGCAGCCCGACGCCCACCGGCACGGACTGGCCGTCCTTGCCGCACGTCCCCACGCCCTCGTCGAAGGCGAGGTCGCGCCCGACGCGGGTCACGCGCGTGAGGGCCTCGGGCCCCGCGCCGATGAGCGAGGCGCCCTTGACCGGCGCGGTCAGCCGCCCGTCCTCGATCAGCCAGGCCTCGTTCGCCGAGAAGACGAACTTGCCGTTCGTGATGTCCACCTGGCCGCCGCCGAACGTGACCGCGTAGAGCCCGCGCTTGACCGAGCTCAGGATGTCCGCCGGGTCGTCCTCGCCGGCCAGCATGAACGTGTTGGTCATGCGCGGCAGCGCCGGGTGCGCGTACGACTCGCGCCGGCCGTTGCCCGTCGGCTGCATGCCCATGAGCCGCGCGTTGAGCCGGTCCTGCATGTAGCCGACGAGCACGCCCCGCTCGATCAGCACGGTGCGGCCGGTCGGCGTGCCCTCGTCGTCCACGTTGAGCGAGCCGCGCCGGTTCGGGATCGTGCCGTCGTCCACCACCGTGACCAGCTCGGAGGCGACCTTCTGGCCCAGGCGTCCGGCGAACGCGGAGGTCCCCTTGCGGTTGAAGTCGCCCTCGAGCCCGTGGCCCACGGCCTCGTGGAGCAGGATGCCCGGCCAGCCCGGCGCGAGCACGACCGTCATCGCGCCCGCGGGCGCGTCCACCGCGGAGAGCTTGAGCGTCGCCTGGCGCGCGGCCTCGGCGGCGTAGCGCCGCCAGCGCTCGCCCTCGAGGAACCAGTCGAGCGGCACGCGGCCGCCGCCGCCGTGCGAGCCGATCTCGCGGCGCCCCCTGTCCTCGGCGATCACCGTGACGCTGAGCCGCGTGAGCGGGCGCACGTCGCCGACCGTCAGGCCCGAGGCGGTCGCGATGAGCATCACGATCTCCTCGCTCGTGAGCGAGACGATCACCTGGCGCACGCGCGGGTCGGCGGCGCGCGCCGCCGCGTCCAGCCGGCGCAGCAGGTCGAGCTTGCGCCCCAGGTCGGCCGCCACGGGCGGCTCGGCCAGCGCATAGAGGTCGTGCGGGCGGCCGCGCGAGACCACCGCGACCGTGGCGGAGGTCGCGGCGCGGTCGGCGATGGCGCGGGCCTGGCGCGCGGCCTCCTCGAGGTTCGTGATCGAGATGTCGTCGGTGTGGGCGTAGCCGGTCCGCGTGCCGGCCTGGGCGCGGACCCCGGCCCCCTGGCTCACATGGCGCGAGGCCTTTTTGACCGATTCTTCCTCGAGTTGCAGCTCTTCGTTGATACGGTACTCGAGGTAGATGTCGGCATCGTCGACCTTGCCGAGCAGACTCGAGCCGAGGACCCGATCCAGCAGCGACGCCGTGACGTTGAAGCGATCGGAGAAGAAGCTCTCGGGACGCGTGCGAGCGAGATCATCCATGGCTGTCGGAGGGCTCCAATCCTATCCCGGCGATTGCCGGGCCCCAAACTTTTTGACGCTCTCATTGTACCGGCCGGCGGACGGTAAGATACGGCATGCCTTTCAAGGAGTTCCGTGGATCGGCTCGTGACGCCTCGGCTCAGGCCCGTGCCTGGTGAGCCTGGACGATCTCGTGGATGCGCCGCAGCCCGACCATGAGCGAGGGGCCCGGCACGAGGACGTCGGCGCCGTCGAGCGCGTGGATCTGCCCCGCCTTCACCGCGCTGACCCCCTCCCAGCCCGGGCGCGCCGCGATCCGCGCCGTGTCCACCGGCTTGCCGCACCACGAGGCCAGGATGATCTCGGGGTCGCGCGCGATCACCGCCTCGGGCGCGACGATCCTCCCCGCGGCGCCCTTCTGCGCGCGCAGCTCGGCGAAGACGTCGCGCCCACCGGCGACCTCGATCAGCTCGGACACCCAGCGGATGCCCGCGATCAGCGGCTCGGGCCACTCCTCGAACCAGACGCGCGGCCGGTCGGGCCAGACCGACGAGTACTCGCGCACCTGCTTGATCTCGTCGCGCATGTCCTGCACGAGCGCGCGCGCGGCGGGCTCGCAGCCGAGCGCGCCGCCGATCACCAGGACGGCCCGGAGCACCTCGTCGAGCGAGCGCTGGTTCGTGCAGAGCACGGCGACGCCCGCGCCGATCAGCTCGCGCACGACGTCCTTCTGGAGGTCGGAGAACGCCAGCACCAGGTCGGGCGCGAGCGCGACGATCCGCTCCACCCGGAACGTCGTGAAGCCGCCGACGCGCGCCTTCTCGCGCGCCGCCTCGGGCCGGCGCGCCGTGCCGGGCACGCCGACCACGCGCGCGCCCGCGCCGACCGCGTAGGCGATCTCGGCGGTCTCGGCCGTCAGGCAGACGATCCGCGCCGGGAACTCGGCGCTCGCCTTGCCGTACACGCTACGCGCCCGCGTAGACCTCGCGCCGGGCGATGCCGCGCTGGAAGGCCAGGTACTCCTCGCGCGTCATCGGCGGCCGGGCCGCGGCGAGCACCGCCTTCGCGCCCGCCGCGCCGTCGGCGAGCAGGTCCACGACCATCGCGGCGAGG
The DNA here is from genome assembly GCA_001788495.1 of Candidatus Rokubacteria bacterium RIFCSPLOWO2_02_FULL_73_56. Lineage (GTDB taxonomy): Bacteria > Methylomirabilota > Methylomirabilia > Rokubacteriales > CSP1-6 > GWA2-73-35. Next base: position 65,969 of record MGCF01000111.1, on the reverse strand, counting down.
GCCTTGGCCGTGACGAGGTACGCGAGCGGCTTGTCCACGATCCGGTAGTCGGCGCCGTGGCCGGTGCCCGCGGCGCCGCCCACGTAGGGGTGGAGCACCGGCATCACCATCGAGAGGTCGCCCATGTCGGTCGAGCCCGTGCGGTGGCCGATCTGCCGGTAGTGCTCCTCGCCGACGAGCCGGACGGCGTTGTCCCTGTACTGCTTCGCCATGAGCGGGTCGCACGTCATCGGCATGTAGCCCGGCAGGGTCTCGATCTCGACCGTGGCGCCGAGCGCGAGCGCGCCGGCGCGCAGCGCCCGGTCCACCTTCTTGTTCGCGTCCAGGATCGCCTCCACCGTCCGGCCGCGCACGTAGGTCTCGAGCCGCACCTCGCCCGGGATCACGTTCACCTGCGAGCCGCCGTGGGTGATGATCGGGTGGACGCGGATCGTGTCCTCGTCGCGGAAGGTCTCGCGGATCGCGTTGATCGCCGCGAGCCCGATCTGCGCGGCGTAGAGCGCGTTGATCCCCATGTGCGGCGCGCCGCCCGCGTGCGCGGCCCGCCCGACGTACCGGATCGTCTTGACGATGCAGCCGTTGTTCGAGGCGGGGATGCCGGTCTTGCCGTCCTCCGGGCGCGGGGTCGCGTGGATCATCATCGCGAGGTCCACGTCGTCGAAGTGGCCGAGCCGCAGCAGCTCGGGCTTGCCGCCGAGGAACTCGAGCTTGCCCGCCCGCGCCTGCGCGACGCGCCATTCGATATCGCCGTACTCCTCGGCGGGCACCGCGAAGAACACGGCCCGGCCGGCGAGCTGCTCGAATGCCTTGGCGTCGAGCAGCCCCATCGCGGCCCCGAGCAGCCCGGCGATCTGCGCGTTGTGGCCGCAGGCGTGCGCGGCGCCCGTCTGCGGGTCGCCCTCCGGGTGGCCGGCGACGACGAGCGCGTCCAGCTCGCCGAGGACGGCGAACGTCGGCCCGTCCCCCGCCCGCCCGGCCACGTCCGCGCGCACGCCGGTGAGCGCGAGGCCCGCCCGCGGCGCGAGCCCGAGCCTGGCGAGGGTGTCCTCCACCAGCCGCGCCGTCTTGACCTCCTTGAAGCCGAGCTCCGGGTGGCGCCGGATCTGCTCGCCGAGCCCGATGATCTCCTCGCCGCGCCGCTCGATCGCCTGCCACACCCGCTGCTTCAGCTCGTCCCTGGTCATCTCGCGCCTCGCGTCGGAAAAGTACCTTCCGGGCATACCATAGTGCGTGGAGCCCGGGAGGGATAGATGGAATTTCACCACGTCATGGAGGCCGCGGGCGTCGTCGTGCTCGGCCTCGTCTTCTACTCGTACAGCTCGAGGTGGTTCGCGCCCGGCGCCTGGCCCGGCCCGCGCTGGCGCCACGCGACGAACGGCCTCGCCTTCGGCGCGCTCGCGGTCGTCCTGATGATCTCGCGCATCGAGGTGGCCAAGGGCGTCTTCATCGACGCGCGCGCGGTTCCGGTGGCGCTCGTCGCGCTGGTCGAGGGCTGGCCGGCGGGGCTCGTCGCCGGGCTCGTCGCGATCGCCTACCGGCTCTGGCTCGGGGGCCCCGGCGCCCTCGCGGGCGTGGTCGGTCTGCTGGGCACGGCGCTCGTGGGCGCCCTCGCCCACGTCTGGGCGCAGCGGGACGGCCGGGTGACGGCCCGCCACGCCCTGGCGCTCGCCGCCGCCGCCTGGGTCGTCGCCGCCGTCTCGTTCGCCGTCCTGGGCGCGCGCGGCTTCGCCATGTTCCAGCCCCTCGCGGTGCCGTTCCTCGTCATGAACCTGGTCGGCATCGGGCTCGGCGCCCACCTGTTCCGGGACGTCGTCGACAGCCGGGCCGCCGACGCGGCGCTTCGCGAGACGGCCGAGCTGCGCGCCATCACGCTGCTCGCGCGCGCCGCGGCGCACGAGATCAACAACCCGCTCATGATCGTCACGGGCGGGCTCTCGATCCTCGTCAAGCGCCTCCCGGCCGGCAGCGAGGAGGCCCAGTGGGCCGAGCGCGCGCGCGAGGGCGCCGGCCGCATCCGGGACATCGTCGGGCGCATGAACGAGATCACGCGCGTCGAGGAGGTGCCCCCGCAGGGCTCCCTGCCGCCGATGCTCGACCTCCGGAAGTCGAGCCGGAAGTCGAGCGGCGGGCACGCGTCGGACACCGCGCGCTGAGCCGCTCACGCGACCACGCGGAGCTTCACGCGGCGGCGAGCGCGTCGAGGAACCGCCGCGTGGCGTCGGCCGGCGCGTCGGTGTCGAGGATCGCGGAGATCGCGGCGACGCCGAAGGCGCCGGCCAGGCGCACGTCGCGCACGCGCGCGGGCGTGATCCCGCCGATCGCGACGACGGGCCGGCGCACGCCGGCGGCGAGCTTCGCGAGGCGGTCGAGCCCCTGGGGCGGGCCGTAAGGGCGCTTGGACGGCGTCTCGTAGATCGGCCCGAACACGAGGAAGTCGGCGCCCTTCGCCTCGGCGTCGAGCGCCTCGGGCAGCGAATGGACCGAGGCGCCGACGCGGAGGGCCGGGCCGGCGACCCGTCGGATGTCCTCCACGTCGAGCGAGGTGGACGTGCGCTGCACGCCGTCGGCACCGACGGCGAGCGCCACGTCCAGGCGGTCGTTGACGATCAGGAGCGCCTGCGCGTCGAGCGTGAGCACGCGGATGCGCCGGCAGAGGAACGCCAGGTCCGCGGCGCCGAGGTCCTTCTCGCGCACCTGCACGGCCCGGAGCCCCGCCCCGAGGCAGTCGCCGACGACCGTGACCAGCTCACGGCCCCGCGTCTGCGTGCGATCGCTGACGAGGGTGAGCCTCAGCTCGTCCAATCCGGGACGCCCTCGAGCGGCGAGGAGGCGGTCGCGTAGAGCTTCTTGCCGATCCGGCCCGCGCGGTACGCGAGCCGCCCGGCCTCGACGGCCAGGCGCATCGCGCGCGCCATCGCGACCGCGTCCTGGGCGCCCGCGATGGCCGTGTTCATCAGCACGCCGTCGCAGCCGAGCTCCATCGCGATCGCCGCGTCCGAGGCGGTGCCCACGCCCGCGTCCACGATGACCGGCACCGACACCGTCTCGAGGATGATCTTGATGTTGTACGGGTTGCGGATGCCGAGGCCCGAGCCGATCGGCGCGCCGAGCGGCATCACGCACGCCGCGCCCGCGTCCTCGAGCTTCTTGGCCGTCACCGGGTCGTCGTTCGTGTACGGCATGACGACGAAGCCGTCGCGCGCGAGCGTGCGCGTCGCCTCGAGCAGGCCCTCCACGTCCGGGAAGAGCGTGCGCGAGTCGCCGATGACCTCGAGCTTGACCATCTCGCCCAGCCCCGCCTCGCGCGCCAGGTACGCCGTGCGCACCGCCTCGTCGGCCGTGTAGCAGCCCGCCGTGTTCGGCAGCAGCGTGTAGCGCGTGGTGTCGAGGTGGTCCAGGAGGGACTCGCCCGACGGCAGGCTCACGCGCCGGAGCGCGACCGTGACGATCTCCGCGCCCGACGCCTCGTGCGCCTGCTTCATGATCTCCATCGTCGCGTACTTGCCCGTGCCGACGATGAGCCGCGACGAGAACTCCTTGCCGCCCAGGACCAGATCCGTGTCCGCCATGCTAGCCGCCCCCCATGGGTCTGACGATCTCCACCCGGTCGCCGTCGTGGAGCGTGGTCGCCGTGTACGCGCTCTTCGGCGTCACCTCGCGGTTCACGGCGACGGCCGTGTACTCGCGCCTGACGCCGAGGTGCGCGAGCAGGCCCTCCACGCTGAGCCCGTCGGTGACCTCCAGCTCCTTGCCGTTGACCGAGATCCGCATAAACGAAACGGCCGCGCCCTCTCGGGTGCGGCCGTAGGTGTCGTCGGGCCCGCCGTGTTCCCTTCGCTGGGATTATCCAGGTCAGGTTCGAGGGGTCCCGGGCCGCACCCGGTTCTCAGGAATCCCTCCCCCCACGACGCCACTGGGAGTATACCACCTCGTCGACTCCGCCCGCGGCGAGCCCGGGGCCATGTCGGGGCCCCCCACGCGACCTAGGTCGCGTGGCGCACGGCCTCGACGGCCGCGGGGTTCTCGAGCGAGGAGAGGTCGCCGGGCTCACGGCCGAGGTAGGTGGCGCGGATCACCCGCCGCATGATCTTGGCGCTCCGGGTCTTCGGCAGGTCGCGCACGAAGAGCACGCGCTCGGGCTTGAGCGCCTTGCCCATCTTCCGGGCGACGAGCGCGGTCAGCTCGGCGCGCAGCGGCTCCGACGCCGCCGTGCCCGGGCGCAGCACCGCGAAGCAGACGATCGCCTCGCCCTTGACGGCGTGCGGTACGCCGATCGCCGCGGACTCGGCGACGGCCTCGTGCGAGACCAGCACCGACTCGACCTCGGCGGGCCCGAGGCGCTTGCCCGCGATCTTGAGCGTGTCGTCCGAGCGCCCCTGGATATACCAGAAGCCGTCCTCGTCGATGAAGGTCCAGTCGCCATGCACCCAGACGCCGGGCCAGCGCGCCCAGTACGTCTCCTCGTAGCGCTTGGGGTCCTTCCAGAAGCCCTGCGTCATCCCCGGCCAGGGGCGCGTGACGACCAGCTCGCCCACCTGCCCGCGCACCGGCCGGCCGTCCTCCCCGTAGCAGTCGGCCGCCATCCCCGGGATCGGCCCCGCGAACGAGCACGGCTTGATCGGCGCGATCGGAAAGCAGCCGAGGATCCCGCCCGAGATCTCGGTGCCACCCGTGTAGTTGATGATGGGCAGGCGCGCCTTGCCCGCGTTCTCGAAGAGCCACCGGTAGGGCTCGGGGTTCCACGGCTCGCCGGTGGAGCCGATGATCCGCAGCGTGGACAGATCGTGGGCGTGAACGTGCTCGGGGCCGTGGGGCATGAGCGCGCGCACCGCCGTCGGCGAGAGCCCCGCCACCGTCACCCTGTGGCGCTCGACGATCCCCCAGAGCCGGTCGGGCTTCGGATAATCGGGCACGCCCTCGAAGACGATGGCCGTGCCCCCGGCCGAGAGCGCCGCCGTCAGCAGCATCGGGCCCATGAGCCAGCCGAGGTCGGTGAGCCAGAACAGGCGGTCGCCCTCGCCCACGTCCATCAGATAGGCGAAGTCGTGGGCGCACTTGAGCAGGAACCCGCCCTGCGTGAGCACCGCGCCCTTCGGCCGCCCCGTCGTGCCCGACGTATAGATGATGAGGCACGGGTGGTCGGCCGGCACCGGGAGCGCCGGGCACCGGTCGCTCTCCTTGTCCGTCAGGTCCTGCCACCAGAGGTCGCGGCCCTGCGCCCAGGGGATCTCGCGGCCGAGGCGGCGGTAGACGAGCACGTGCTCCACCGACGGGCACGCGGCCACGGCCTCGTCGGCCGTCTCCTTCATCGTCACGACCTGGCCGCGGCGGTAGAAGCCGTCGGCGGTGATCAGCGCCTTCGCCTCGCAATCTTGCAGGCGTGACGCCACGGCGCCGGCGCCGTAGCCCGAGAAGCACGGCGTGTAGATCGCGCCGATGCGCACGACGGCGAGCGTCGCGATCGCGGCCTCGGGCGACATCGGCAGGAACACGCCCACGCGGTCGCCCTCGCCCACGCCCAGGCGCGTGAGGGCGTTGGCGAGCTTGCCGACCTCGCCCAGGAGCTCCGCGTAGCTGAGCGTGCGCGACTGGCCGTCGTCGCCCTCCCAGATGATGGCGGGCTTGGCGCCGCGGCCGGCGTCCACGTGGCGGTCCACGCAGTTGTCGGCGAAGTTCAGGAGTCCGCCCGGAAACCACTGCGGCCACTCGATCCCGCGCGAGACGTCGAGCACGCGCGCGTACGGCCGGGACCAGCGAATGCCGAGGTCCTTCACCACGGCGTCCCAGTACCACTCCGGCTCCGTGATCGAGCGCCGCTGGAGCGTCGCCAGATCGGGCACACCCTGCGCCTTCATGAACCGCGCGATGCGCGAGCGCTCGAGGTACTCCTTGCTGGGCCGCCAGACGATCTCGCTCTTGCCGGGCTGGCTCATCCTTGGCGCCTCCTCACGAGAGTTCCGTGGCGCAGGTGATGATATCGCTTCCCGACGACTTCGTTAAGCGGGTCGATCGGGCGCGCCCGACTCCTGGTGCTCGCCCGGCACGTCCGACGTGGTGGAACACGGACATTGCGCGACCCGGGCGCGTCGTCTATCCTGTTTGCTGACAGAGGGCGAACCGTGGCATGACCAGCGTTCTCAGGGAGCTTCCGCTCTCGTACGCGGTGCTGCCGGAGGGCCGCCGGTGCGGATCGCCGGCCGCCGTCCACGAGCCGAGCCCCGCCGGCCCCCCTTCCCGCGCCTCATCGATCGCACCGGCCGAACCCTCCGCCCGGGTCGCGCCACCCCGCCGCGCGCGCGAGTCCCCCCGCGCGGGTACGGAGCAGCTCCTCGCGCAGCGGAAGAAGCGGTTCAAAACCCTCGAACTCCTCGTCGCCGAACGCGATTGGCGACCGCCACCGCCTCGCTTCGCCCACGACCAGATCGTCGGGTTACGCGTCGCCTTTGCCGACGTGGCAGTGCGCGACCGGGTGAAGCAGGCCGGCGGGACGTGGAATCCAGCGCGAAGGGTCTGGCAGTGGATGCCAGGGGTCGAGCGGCAAGAATTTCCATGCAGCTGGCGCGATCGTGCGGGAGATGCGCCGCCTGGGTCTGGAGATCCGTGCCGGGCTCCACACGGGAGAGTGCGAGATCCTGGGGGACAAGCTCAGCGGCATTGCGGTCCACACGGGGGCGCGCGTCGCATCACTGGCCGGCGCAGGCGAGGTGCTCGTGTCGGGCACCGTGAAGGACCTGGTGGCTGGGTCCGGAATCCGCAGTCGTATCCGGATAGGCCTATAGACCCGGATCGACGATTCCGCCCCCACCAGTGAACCCGCTGACGCACAAAGGCATTGCCCTTCTGGTTGTTGCTCTTTGTTTCGGTGTGCTCTCATGTGCAACCACGACCATCACGCCGGACATGGTGCACATGGTGCAGAAGAATCTTACTGTTGCGATCCCGGAGAGAGATGGGAAGTTTCCCGTCGTCATCTTCTATCAAGGAACCGGGGGCGGCAACAGACGCGCCGAGAAATGGGCCTCTTGGTTCAAGACCCTGGGAGTCGCGTCAGCGATCGTTGACAACGCGGGGATTCGGAATCGCACGACCAACCCCGCGCGATCCATGTACACCGAAGACGCGGCCATAGCCTGGGATCTCCTCAAAACTCATCCCAGGATCGATACGAGCCGCTTCGCGCTCATGGGATTCTCGCGCGGAGGCCAACAGGCGCTTGAGGCTGGACCCCATTTCACGGGCGAGCGTGCGGCGCCAACCTTTGTTTTCGCCCTCTACCCTGGCGGCTGGGGCCCTGATAGGTGCCGGAGCACATACGGGAGGCCAACCCAGGTGCATATCTTCTTTGGCGACCTCGACGACGTCGGCAGGGACGAGGGTTACAGCCACGCCTGTTCGGGCCTGGCACGAGGCCGGGACCCCGTGGAGTTCCATGAGTTGAAGGGCGCAACTCACGGTTACGACGACGTCTTCTCCTACACTTTCACATACGGAAGGGCCCGGATAGCCCGCGTTGAGCCCAACCCTGATGCCGTGGAAAGAACCAAGAGCATCATCGCGAAGGCCATAAGAGCGCGTTGGGGCCTGTGGCACGAGGGCCAGGGAGCGCATCGAGTGGTCGCATGTGGCTCGTCGCCCTCGTCCTGAGCCTCCTCGTCGCCGCCCTGGGCGCGCTTGGCGTCGTCGCGCCGGCGAGACTCGTGGGCGTCGTGCGGCGTCTCGAGAGCCCGGGCGGGCTCTACGCCGCGGCGGCTCTCCGCGTCGTCCTGGGCGTGGCGCTCGTCCTCACCGCACCCACCTCGCGCGCACCCGAGGTCGTCCGCCTCCTCGGCGCCGTCATCGTCGTGGCGGGGCTCGTCACGCCTCTCGTCGGGGTCGCGCGCTTTCGCCGGCTTCGCGAGTGGTGGTCGGCGCGCGGGCCGATCTTCATGCGGGTCTGGGCGGGCTTTGCGCTCGTGCTGGGCCTCTGGCTGGCCTACGCCGTTGCGCCCTGACTCGCCCCCTGCCCGACTGGCGCACGGGCCGACCAGCGACCTGCCGCCGATCGTGCCATGCTCGAGCTGAGCGTCTTCGCCGTCGCGTCCGCGGGGATCGTCGCCATCTCCTGGACGTCCCTGGCGAACCCGCGCGCGCACGGCTTCTACCGGTTCTTCGCGTTCGAATCGATCCTGGCCCTGGTCGTGCTCAACGCGCGGCAGTGGTTCAGCCATCCCTTCGCGGTCCGGCAGATCCTGTCGTGGATGCTGCTCGCTGCGTCGGCGGCGCTCGCGGCGCACGGCTTCCACCTGCTCCGCGTGGTCGGCAAACCCGAGGGGCGCGTCGAGAACACCACGCGACTGGTCCGTGTCGGAGCGTACAGGCACATCCGCCATCCCCTGTACTGCGCGCTGCTCCTCCTCGGCCTGGGCGCGCTCCTGAAGGGCCCGTCCCTCGTCTCGGGCGGGGTGGCGCTGGTCATGGTGGGCGCCCTGATCGCCACGGCGCGGGCGGAGGAGGCGGAGAACCTCGCCAAGTTCGGGGACGCGTACGCCGCGTACATGAAGGACACGTGGATGTTCTTGCCGTTCCCCGGCAGCCGGGCCGCCGGGCGGGAGCGCTAGCCCGCCGCTTTCTCGCGCTCGACCAGCATGCGGCGCAGGATCTTGCCCGAGGCCGATTTGGGGATCTGGTCGATGAACTCGACGTGGCGCACGCGCTTGTGCGGCGCGACGCGCTCGGCGACCCAGGCCATGAGCGCCTCGGCCGTCGTCGCGCGCGCGGCCGCGTCAGGCTTGAGGACCACGAAGGCCTTGGGCACCTCGCCCGCCTCCTCGTCCGCCTTGCGGATGACCGCGGCGTCGAGCACGGCCGGGTGGGTCGCCAGCAGGGCCTCGAGCTCCGCCGGCGCGACCTGCATCCCCTTGTACTTGATCAGCTCCTTGGTGCGGTCGACGATGTAGAACCAGCCCTCGTCGTCCACGTAGCCGACGTCGCCCGAGTGGTACCAGCCCTCCGTGTCGATCGCCTGCGCGGTGTCCTCGGGCCGGCCGAGGTAGCCCTTCATGATCTGGGGCCCGCGGATCAGCAGCTCGCCCTCCTGCTTCTTGCCCAGCTCGGCGCCGGTGACGACGTCCACGAGCTTCACCTCGGTGCTCGGCACGACCATGCCGATCGAGCCCGGCTTGACCGGCGCGTTCCGCGTGGGGCTCAAATGCGTGACGGGGCTCGCCTCGGTCATGCCGTAGCCCTGCACGACGGGACAGCCGAGCCGCTTGCTCAGCGCCCGCGCGATCTCCTCGCCGAGCGGCGCCGCGCCGGAGAAGATCAGCCGCAGGCTGGAGAGGTCGAACTGGCTCACGGCCGGGTGCTTGACCATGCCGAGCACGATCGGCGGCACGATGGGCGCGACCGTCACCCGGTACTTCTGGACGATCCCGAGGAACTCCTGCATGTCGAAGCGCGGCATGCTGACGACGGTGGCCCCCTGGCAGAGGCCGAACATCATGATGACCACCATGCCGTAGATGTGGAAGTACGGCAGCACGGCCAGGATGGTGTCCTGCTCGGTGAAGCCGTCGAAGTTCTGCATGCCGAGGCACTGGCAGAGGTTGGCGACGAGGTTCTCGTGCGTGAGCATGACGCCCTTGGGCAGGCCGGTCGTGCCGCTCGAGTACGGCAGCACGACCACGTCGCGCCGGGCGTCGATGGCCACCGACGGCGGACTCGGCGGCGCCGCGAGCAGCTCGGCGAACGGGCGCGCGCCCTCCGCCGTCCCGAACACGAACACCTCCTCGACACGCGCCCTGGCGGCCGCCTCCCGCGCCTTGTCCAGGAAGGGCCCGACCGTCACCAGGAAGCGCGCCCCCGAGTCCTCGAGCTGCTTGACCAGCTCGTCGGCGGTGTAGAGCGGGTTGACGGTCGTGTTGACGCCGCCGAGGGACGCGACCGCGTTGAAGGCCACCGCGTACTCCGGGAGGTTCGGGCTGTAGATCGCGAAGACGTCGCCCTTCTTGAACCCGCGGCGGGCCAGGCCCGTGGCCGCGCGGCGGACGCCGTCGGCGAGCTGCCGGTACGTCAGCGTGCGGCCGCTCGGCCCGTCCACCATCGCGGGCTTGTCGCCGAGCCGCTCCGCGTGACGGAGCACGTACTCGGTGATGGAGACCTCGGGAACGGTGACGTCAGGACTGGTGCTCCTGATGATCATGGCAACGCCCTCCGTCCCGCGAGACTATCGTCACGCGTGGAGCCGGTCAACGGGAGTATCGAGGAGGCTCGCGCCGCCGCCTTGCGGTCCGGCCGGGCGTCGCCTAGGATGGGGCGCCATGGCCCGCGTCCCGTACGTCGAGCCCGAGGGCGCGCCCGAGGACGTCGCGCGCGTGTTCGCGGGCGTGCGCCAGCGCGCCGGCCGCGTGCTCAACTTCTTCAAAGCGCTCGCCCATTTCCCCGCCGCGGCCGCCGCCGCCGAGACACTCCTGGGCGCGCTCAGGACGGCGACGCTCGACGCGAAGCTCCGCGAGCTGGCGTACCTCAAGACCTCGCAGGTCAACGGCTGCGCCTACTGACTCGCGCACCACACGGCCCTCGGGCTGAGGGCGGGGCTCACGGACGCGCAGGTCGCCGGGCTCGCCACGTGGGGGACGAGCGCCGCCTTCGCGCCGGTCGAGCGGCTCGTGCTGCGCTACGCCGAGCAGCTCACGACGCTCGCCGCGGTGGACGAGGCGCTCCACGCCGAGCTCCGGCGGCATCTGTCGGATCGCGGGATCGTCGAGCTGGCCGCGACCGTCGCGACGGCTAACTTCACCAACCGGATCAACGGCGCGCTCGCCGTCGATCTCGAGCGCTGATTGACTAGACGGCGTCGAGCTGGCGGGCGAGCGCGGCGCGGTCGGTGACGGGCAGCTCGCACGCGTAGTCGCGGCAGACGTAGGCCGTCGCCCTGCCGTCCACCGCGCTCCGCCCCTGCAGGAGCGGCACGCCCGCGGCCGCCGCGGCGTCGCCCGCGACCATCCCCGCGACGACGCGGTTCGGCAGGAAGCGCCCGAAGACCTCGGCGACGAGCGGCTCGAGGCCGTCGCCCGCGCGCGGCGCCACCAGCGCGACCTCGACCACGGGCCCCAGGTGGAAGTCGAGCGCGCAGAGGAAGCGACCGAAGCCCGTCGCGTGGCGCGTCATCAGATCGGCCATCGGCCGCAGGGCGCCCATCGCCAGCGTCTCGTACCGCCGCTCGCCCGTGAGCACCGCCAGGCGCAGCAGCGTTTCGATCGCGACCGAGCTGCCGCACGGCACCGCGTTGTCGAACAGGTTGCGCGGGCGGACGATGAGCGGCTCGTGGTCGCTCCCGGTGTCCCAGAAGCCTTCGAGCTTCTCGTCCCAGAACAGGCGCAGCAGCTCGTCCGCGAGGCCGCGCGCCGCGTCGAGCCAGCGGCGCTCGAACGTCGCCTCGTACACCTCGAGGAGCGCCGCGGCGACCATCGCGTGGTCCTCGAGGTAGCCCTTGAGCTTCGCCTGCCCCGCCTTCCAGGTGCGCAGCAGCCGCCCGTTGCCCCGCAGCTCGCGCAGCAGGAAGTCCGCGTTCCTGACGGCGGCGGCCACGTAGTCGGCCCGGCCGAGCGCGCGCCCGGCCTCGGCCAGGGCGCGGCACGCCAGGCCGTTCCAGGCGGCGAGCACCTTGTCGTCGAGCCCCGGCGGCACCCGGCGTCGCCGCGCCTCGTAGAGCTTCGCGCGGAGCGGCGCGACGCGCGCGGCGTCGGGCTCGCCGGGCACCCAGAGGATGCTCTGGCCCTCGAAGTTCGCCCCGCGGTCCACGCCCCAGTAGCGCCCGGCCCACTCGGCGTCGGCCGGGCCCAGCACCGCGCGCAGCTCCTCGGGCGTCCAGACGAAGAACTTGCCCTCGTGGCCCTCGCTGTCGGCGTCGGTCGCCGAGTAGAAGCCGCCCGCCGGGTCGGCCATCTCGCGCAGGAGGTAGTCGAGCGTCTCCTCGCAGACGCGCCGGCACTCGGGGTCGCCGAAGGCGAGCCAGCCGTGCAGGTACAGCGAGGCGAGCTGGGCGTTGTCGTACAGCATCTTCTCGAAGTGCGGCACGAGCCACTGCGCGTCCACCGCGTAGCGGTGGAAGCCGCCGCCGACCTGGTCGTACATCCCGCCGCGCGCCATCGTGCTGAGCGTCGTGTGGGCCATCTGGCGGGCGCGCGCGTTGTCGCTCCGCCGGGCGAAGCGCAGGACGAACTCCCAGAGCATCGGCTGCGGGAACTTCGGCGCGCCGCCGAGGCCGCCGTCGCGCTCGTCGAACTGCGCCGAGACGGCCTGGAAGGCGCCGAACAGGATCTCGTCGGTCAGGAGCGTGGTCGAGGCGCGCAGGCGCTCGCCCTGCGCGAGCGTCTCCCGGATCTGGCGGGACGATTCCGTGACTTCGCCACGGCGGTTCGCCCACGCGTCGGCGAGCGCCTGGAGCAGCCGTGGGAACGCGGGCAGCCCGTGGCGTTCAGTCGGCGGGAAGTAGGTGCCGCCGTAGAACGGTGCGCCCTCGGGCGTGAGGAAGCACGTCAGTGGCCAGCCGCCGTGGCCCGTCATGGACTGCACGGCCTGCATGTAGATCTGATCCACGTCGGGCCGCTCCTCGCGGTCCACCTTGATGCAGACGAAGTGCCGGTTCATCAGCGCGGCGATGTCCGGGTCCTCGAACGACTCGTGCTCCATCACGTGGCACCAGTGGCACGCCGAGTAGCCCACGGACAGGAGCACGGGCTTGTCCTCGGCGCGCGCGCGGGCGAGCGCCTCCTCGCCCCACGGGTACCAGTCGACCGGGTTGTCCTTGTGCTGGAGCAGATAGGGGCTCGTCTCGCGCGCCAGGCGGTTCGCCACGCGACCTCCGCGCCTACCGGGTGAAGGGCAGCGCGGCGACCCGCGCGGGAACGGTGGCCGCGCCGACGCGCACGCCGACCGCGGTCCCCGGCTCGGCGTGCTCGCGGCGCACGAAGGCGAGCGCGATCGGCCGCCCGAGGCCGAGCGAGCGCGTCGCGCTCGTGACGCGCCCGGCGGCGGCGCCCTCGGCGAGCAGCTCGGCGCCGGGCTCCGGCACCGCGTCGCCGTCGAGCACGAGGCCCGTCAGCAGGCGGTTCACGTGACCGCGGTCGCGGATGCGGACGACCACCTCCTGGCCCGGGTAGCAGCCCTTCGTGTGCGAGACGAGGCCGGCCGAGGGGATCTCGGGGAGCAGGACGGTGTCGTCCACGTCGCGGCCGAGCACGGGCGTGCCGGCCTCGATGCGGAGCGACTCGAGCGCGGTCGCGCCCACCGGACGCGCGCCCGCGGCGACGAGCGCCTCGCGCGCGCGCCCGGCCTCCGCGGCCGGCGCCAGCACCCACACCTCGGCCTCGCCCGTCTCACGCGCCCCGCGCACGAGCCTGAGCGCGACGCCGTCGAGGGCACCGGCCACGTGCGCCCACGCGGCGTCGGACGGCCGCGCACCGGCGACGCGCTCGACGAGGGCGGGCGCCTCGGGCCCCGCGACGAGCCAGAGCCGCGTCCCGGCGGAGACGTCGGTGAGCGCGACCTTCTCGGAGAAGAGGTAGTGGTCGAGGGCCTCGAGCGTCTTGTGCGCCGTCCCCGGCGGGAGCAGGAGCAGCAGGCGGTCCTCGAGCACGAGGATGTCGAGCAGCACCTGGACCTTGCCGTGCACGTCGAGCAGGGTCGCCGCGCACCCCTGCCCCGGCGCGAGCGACTTCACGTCGTTGGACAGGAGCGCGTGCAGGAAGCCGACGCGGTCGCGGCCCGTCAGCTCGACGACGCCCCAGTCGCCGCGGTCCACGAGCCCCGCGTGCGTGCGGACGGCCGCGTACTCCGCCGCGGCGTCGCCGTAGTCGTTCGGGAAGTCCGCCGGCATGCGGTCATTCTAAACCCGCCCCGAGGATCTGTCGCAGGATGCCCGGCGGCTGGGGCGCGCCGGGGCGCCGCCGCCCCGTGCTAGACTGCGCGCCAACATGCGCTGGCCCGCCGCGCGCGCCGTCCGCCGGTTCCAGCAGCGGCTCCTGGCCTGGTACAGGCGGCACGGCCGCGACCTGCCCTGGCGGCGCACGCGCGACGCCTACCGGATCCTCGTCTCCGAGGTCATGCTCCAGCAGACGCAGGTGGACCGGGTGGTGCCGAAGTACCGCGAGTTCCTCCGCCGCTACCCGACGGTGCGCCGCCTCGCCGCCGCGGACGTGGGCGAGGTGCGCCGCCTCTGGTATCCGCTCGGCTACAACGTCCGCCCGCTGCGCCTGCACGCGATCGCGCGTGAGACGCTCGCGCGCTACCGCGGCCGCCTGCCCGAGGACGAGCGGGCGCTCCGGCGCCTGCCCGGGGTCGGCCGCTACACCGCCGGGGCGATCCGCGCGTTCGCGTACGGCCACGACGCCGCGGTGCTCGACACGAACGTGCGCCGCGTGCTCGGCCGCGTCTTCCTCGGGCCCCGCCGCCTCGCGCGCGTGCGCGGCGAGAAGGCGTGGTGGGACCTCGCCGGGGCGCTCGTGCCCCGCGGGCGCGCCTACGACTTCAACCAGGCGCTGATGGACTTCGGCGCCACCTGGTGCACGCCGCGCCGGCCGCGCTGCGGCGACTGCGTGATGAAGCCCGACTGCCGGAGCTATCCGTTCCCCGCGCCCGCGGCGAACGGCGCGCGGCGGGCGCCCTAGCGATGCCGCTCGTCATCGAGGTCACCGCGGCGCTCATCCAGGACGACGCGGGCCGCTACCTGATCACGCAGCGGCGCCGCGGCTCGCACCTGGAAGGGCTCTGGGAGTTCCCCGGCGGCAAGCGCGAGGCCGGCGAGTCGCACGAGGCCGCGCTCGCGCGCGAGCTGACCGAGGAGCTGTCGGCGACGTTCAGCGTCGGCGAGCGGGCGGAGACCGTGCGCTGGGAGTACCCCGACCGCGTCGTGGTCCTCCACTTCTACCGCTGCCGCCACGTCTCGGGGGAGATCGCGCCGCGCGAGGGCCAGTCCATGGCGTGGGTCGCGCCCGAGCGGCTCCAGGAGTTCGAGTTCCCGCCCGCCGACCGCGAGCTGATCCGCCGCCTGCGCGCC
This sequence comes from Candidatus Rokubacteria bacterium RIFCSPLOWO2_02_FULL_73_56, assembly GCA_001788495.1. Taxonomy (GTDB): domain Bacteria; phylum Methylomirabilota; class Methylomirabilia; order Rokubacteriales; family CSP1-6; genus GWA2-73-35. Next base: position 50,932 of record MGCF01000111.1, on the reverse strand, counting down.
GCCCCCGGGCGCTAGTGTTCCGTCCACGAACTCGTGTTCACGGTCGCCGCGCGACGAGCCGCCAGGCGCGGGCGGTAGGGGTCGACGGGACCCGTTCCCGCCACGTGGACGGCGGGCCTCAAGCGCCCGGATGGAGCCCAGCCGCAACGGGTCAAGCGGACGCGTGCCGCGTGGTCCCGTCGACCCCTACCGCCCGCGCCTGGCGGCCCGGACTCCACGTGCCACGGCGCGCAACATGAGTTCGTGGACGGAACACGAGGAAGCGAGGCGCGCCGGCGCGCTCACGCCCGCGCCGCGGGCGTGAACTGGGGTAGCGCGACCTCGCCGCGAGGCTCGAAGACCAGGCGCACCCGGTCGCCGATCCGGACCGTCTCCGGGGCCGTGCCCACCACGTTGGCCAGCATCCGGAAGCCCTCGTCGAGGTCCACCAGCGCGATCGCGTAGGGCACGTCGGCCTTGAAGGCGGCCGACGGGGCGCGGTGGACGACGGTGACGGCGTGCACGACGCCACGCCCGGCCGAGCGACGCCAGTCGAGCGCCCGCCCGCCGCAGCGCGCGCAGGCCACCCGCGGGTAGAACTGCGGCTGGCGGCACGCGGGGCACCACTGGTAGCGGAGCTCGCCCGCCGCGCACGCCTCCCAGTACGGCCGCGTCTCGGCGGTGATCCGTGGCAAGGGCTTGGCGCTCATCGGTATTTCCTCACGTGCGGGCCAGGACCAGCGAGCAGTGGGCGGAGAGGATCCCGCCGTCGCCGTGGACGAAGGCCAGCCGCGCCTCCGGGACCTGGCGGGGCCCGCCCTCGCCCCGCAGCTGGCGCACGCCCTCGACGACGTGGGCGAGCCCGCCGGCGGCGCCCGAGTGGCCGAAGGACAGGAGGCCGCCGTGGGTGTTCGTCGGCAGGCTGCCGCCCAGCGCGAGGGCGCCCGCGGCCGCGGCGGGACCCGCCGCGCCGCGCTCGAAGAAGCCCATGGACTCGAGCTCGACCAGGAGCGTGATCGTGAACGAGTCGTAGATCTCGGCCACGTCCACGTCGGCCGGGCGCACCCCCGCCTCGCCGAGCGCCCGGCCGGCCGCGTCGTGGCAGCCGAAGTCCGTGAGGCTCGGCGCCTGGCTCAGGTGCTCGTGGGTGTGGCCCTGGCCGCTGCCGATCAGCGCCACGCCGGGCGGCCGCGTGTCGCGCGCGGCGTCGGCGGCGCTCACCACGACCGCGCACGCGCCGTCGGAGACGAGACAGCAGTCGAGCAGGTGCAGCGGCGCCGCGATGAGCCGCGAGGCGAGCACGTCGGCCACGCTGACCGGCGCGCGCATGTGGGCGCCCGGGTGGAGCCCGGCGTGCCGTCGCATCGTGACCGCGATGTGGGCCAGGTGCTCGGGCGTGGCGCCGTGCTCGTGCATGTAGCGGTTGGCGACGAGCGCGTAGAGCGCGGGGATCGTCGGCCCGTACGGCACCTCGAACTGCGCGTGACCGACCGCCGAGAGCAGCGCGACCGTGTCGTCGCGCGACATGCCGGTCAGCCGGTTGTCGCCCATGACCACGAGCACGTGGCGGCAGCGCCCCGCCTCGATGAGCATCGCCGCGTGCATGACCGCGGCGCAGCCGGTGGCGCCGCCGAGCTGCAGCGCGGTCGTGTAGGCGGGGCGCACGCCGAGGTACTCGGCGACGACCGAGCTGAGCATCATGTGGGGCTCCACCAGCGAGTAGGCGCAGAGGAGCCCGTCCACGTCGCGCGGCCCGAGTCCGGCGTCGGCGAGCGCCGCGTGGGCCGCCTCGGCGTGGAGCCCGAGCGCGCTCGAGCCCGGCAGCGCGCCGAACGCCGTGGCGGCCACACCCGTGAGCCGCGCCCGCCGCACCCTCAGGCCTCCAGGCGGCCGCGCAGCACGCGCTTGAGCACCTTGCCCGACGGGTTGCGCGGGAGCGCCTCGACGAAGTGGACGGCGCGCGGCACCTTGAACCTCGCGAGCCGCGCCCGGCAGTGCGCCTCCAGCTCCGTGGCCGCGGCGCGCGCCCCCTCGCGGAGGACGACGAAGGCCACCGGCACCTCGCCCCAGCGCGCATCGGGGCAACCCACGACCGCGGCCTCGAGGACCGCGGGGTGCTCGTAGAGGACGCGCTCGACCTCCGGCGAGGCGATGTTCTCGCCGCCCGAGACGATCATGTCCTTCTTGCGGTCCACGATGTAGAGGAAGCCGTCGGCGTCGAGGACGCCGATGTCCCCGGTGTGGAACCATCCGCCCCGGAACGCCGCCGCCGTCGCCTCGGGGTCCCGCCAGTAGCCCTTGAAGACCTTCGGGCCGCGCAGCACGATCTCGCCGAGCGCCCCCGGCGCGACGGGCCGGTCGGCGTCGTCCCAGATCGCGACGTCGAGGTGGAGGCAGGGCTTGCCCACCGAGCCGAGCTTGGCGAGCGTCGCGCGCTTGTCGAGGAAGGTGTCACCCGAGACCGTCTCGGTGAGGCCGTAGGCGTCGGCGAACCACGCGTTCGGGAACGCGCCCAGCAGCCGCTCGATGAGCGGCACCGGCATCTTCTCCCCGCCGTCGATCAAGAGGCGCACGCGCGACAGGTCCCGCCGCTCGAGCGTCGGGTGCGCGAGGAGCTGGTTCACCATCGACGGCGCGAGCCACGCGCTGGTCACGCCGTGGCGCTCGAAGGCGTCGAGCACCGCGGCGGCCTCGAACGTCCGGTGGACCTCGACCGTGCCGCCCGCGTGGAGCACGGTGGTCGTCGTGAGATCGAGCGCCCCGACGTGATAGAGCGGCCCGCACGCGAGCCCGCGGTCCGCCCCGGTCACCGAGAACTCGATCACGTGCGCGAGGTTCTTCCAGTAGAGGTTCGCGTACGTGATCATCACGCCCTTCGGCCGCCCGGTGGTCCCCGACGTGTACATGAGCCGGTGGACGTCGTCCGGCGCGACGTCCGCGAGCGGCGGCGCCGGGCCGGCGTCGCGCAGCGCCTCGAAGGGCGCGAAGCCCGCCGGCGCGCCGCCGACCGTGACCCAGCCCGCGGCGGGCACCAGCGGGCGCGCGGGCGCGGCGCGGGCCGCCAGCTCCGGCTCGGTGATCACCAGGCGGGCGCCCGCGTGGCCGACGACGTAGGCGATCTCCTCGCCGGCCAGGCGCCAGTTGATCGGCATGAACACGGCGCCCAGCCGGGCGACCGCGAACATCGCCTCGAGGAACTCCGGGCAGTTGTAGAGGAGGACCGCGACGACGTCGCCGCGCCCGAGGCCCAGGCGCGCGAGCCCGGTGGCGGTCCGCCCCGCGCGCGCCGCGAGGTCCGCGTACGTGAGCGTCGCGTCGCCCCAGACCAGGCACGCGCGGTCGGGGAAGCGATCGGCGTGGTGCGCGAGCACGGCGGCGAGGTTGAAGGCGCCCACGTCACGCGGCCTCCGCCTCGTCGAGCCAGCGCGCGAGGACCCGGTGCCCGGCCTGCTCGAGCGCGGGGCCCCAGCGCGCCGTGTCGGCCCGCAGCCCGGCGACCGTCACGCCGGGCGTCGCCGCGATCTCGCACGCGTGGCCGACCAGCCAGCGCTCGAGCCCCCGCGCCGTCACCTCCACGTGGAACTGCAGCCCGAGCGCGCACCGGCCCCAGGCGAACGCCTGGTTGGCGCACGGCGCGGTCGAGGCCAGGCGCACGGCGCCGTCCGGCAGCTCGAACGTGTCGCCGTGCCAGTGGAGGACCGGCGCCCCGCCGAGCTCGGCGAGGCAGGAGCGCGCCCCGGCCGCGGTCAGCTCGAGGGGCGCCCAGCCGATCTCCTTGCGCGCGCCGGGGTGGACGCGCGCGCCGAGGGCCCGGGCCATCAGCTGGCTCCCCAGGCAGATCCCGAGCGTCGGTCGACCCGCGGCCAGGCGCTTGTCGAGCAGGCGCAGCTCGTCGCGGACGACGGGATACGCCTCCTCCTCGTAGGCGCCGATCGGCCCCCCGAGGACCACGAGCAGGTCGGGGGCGAGCGGATCGAGCGCCGCGAGGTCGTCGAGCGGCGCCTCGGCGTACGCGACCGCCACGCCCCGGCGCGCGAGCACCTCGCCGAGCGTGCCGAGGTCCTCGAATGCGACGTGGCGGATCGCGAGCGCCGTTTGCACCAGTCCCTTCCTCCGTTCGCCCCGGGCGGCCGGTCGGGCGACACGCTATTATCGCCGCGGAGGGACCGCCATGGAACGCCATGAGCACGGACGCTCGCTCCTCGGTGCGTGGGAGGCGGCGAAGCCCGCCAACTTCTACGACGACGACCGCTACCTGCAGCGCCTCCTCGCCCGCCACGTCGCGGGCGACCGGCTGGCGCGCGCGCTGCCCTCGCTCCGCCAGGCGGGCGCCGACTCGGCGGGGCCGGTGAGCCGCGCGGCGTTCACGCTCGACCGCCCCGAGCACCTGCCCCGCGTCGAGCCCTGGAGCCGCGTCGGGGAGCGGACCGACGAGGTCGTCGTCCACCCCGTCCACCACGAGGTCGGCCGGCTGGTCTGGCGCTCGGGCATCCTCGCGGCGCTCGGCGAGCCGGGGAGCGTGAGCGTGCACGCCGCGCTCACGTACCTGTTCGGGCTCAACGGCGAGGCGCCCCACCTCTGCTCGGTCGCCTGCACCGCGGGCCTCGTCAAGGCCATCCAGCGCGCCGGCTCGGACTTCATGCGGCGCGAGTGGCTGCCGCGCCTCCTCGACGCCGACTACGACCGCCGCTGGCACGGCGCCCAGTTCGTCACCGAGATCCAGGGGGGCTCGGACGTCGGCGCCAATGCGTGCGTGGCGCGCCCCGTGGCCGGCCGGCCCGGCCTGTGGCGGCTCAGCGGCGAGAAGTGGTTCTGCTCGAACGTCGCCGCCGACCTCTACGCGGTGAGCGCCCGCCCCGAGGGCGCGCGCGACGGCACCGCCGGCGTCGCGCTCTTCGTGGTCCCGCGCCGGCTCGAGGACGGCCGGTCGAACGGCGTCCTGATCCGCCGGCTCAAGAACAAGCTCGGCACCCGCACGCTGCCGACGGCCGAGCTCGACTTCGCCGACGCGCTCGCCTGGCAGCTCGGCGAGCTCGACGAGGGCTTCCGGCTCCTGATCGGCATCGTCATCAACACCTCGCGCCTGCACGTCGCGATCGGCACGAGCGCGATGATGCGGCGCGCGTGGGTCGAGGCGTGGCACTACGCGCGGCTGCGCGAGGCCTTCGGCCGGCGGCTCGTCGAGTTCCCCGCCGTGCGCGCGCAGCTCGCCGAGATGCGCGCGCTGGGCGCGGCGGGCCTCGCCCTCACGCTCTTCGCCGCCGCCGCGGAGGACCGGCTCCTGCTCGCGGGCGCGCCTCCCGAGGACGACCCGCTGTTCCGCACCGCGGTGAACCTCGCCAAGTTCACCTGCTCGACCGACGCCGGGCTCGTCGTGCACCACGCGATCGAGATCCTGGGCGGCAACGGCACGATCGAGGACTTCAGCCCGCTGCCGCGCCTCTGGCGCGAGGTGCCCGTGCAGGAGAGCTGGGAGGGGCCGCACAACACGCTCGTCGCCCAGGTCCTGCGCGACGGGCTCCGCGCCAAGCTCCACGACCCGCTGCTCGCGCGCGCGCAGGACCTGCTGCTCGGCGCGCGGGAGCCTCGCCGGCCTGCTCCGGCGCGGGCCCGACGCCGCGGCGCTCCACATGCGCGGCCTGGTCACGCGCATGGCGCGCCTCACCCAGGTGGCGCTGCTGCTGGACGACGCCCAGGCGGACGACGGCACGTGCCCCTGGCTCGGCGCCGCGGCGGACCTGGTGCTCCGGCGCTTCGCGCTGCCGGGCTGGGACCCGCTCGGCGACCCCGACTACGAGGGCCTGATCGCGGCGATCCTCGAGGGCTGACGCGCGCGGCTACTTGAGGTTCTGGACGATCGCGTCCTGCGTGGTGGCGAGCTTCTTCATGATGTTGCTGAGCGTGCTGATGAACTTGGAGCGCCGGTCCATCAGCATCTGGAGCCGGAGCGAGGTCATCTCGCTCGTCTGGTTGAGCGAGTCGAGCTTGCCCTTGAGCTCGTCGTGGAGCGCCCGCAGGTCCCGGAGGGTGGCGACCTCCCGCTGGGCGAAGCCGGCGGGCGCGCGCGCCGCGGCAAGCGGCGCCGCCACCTCGGCCAGCGCCGCACGGCCCACCCCGCACTGAGGCGGCCGGCACGGGGCGTTGTCGCGCTTGCCGGCGTTCTGCGCGACGTCGCGCCGCACCTTGTCGGCGAGGTCGCGCAGCTTCTGCTTGGCGGCGTTGGCGGCCTTCACCTGGGCCATGATCGCCTTGAGGTCCGCTTCCGCGTCCCGCGTCGCCTGCATCAGCACAAGGAACGCGAGGGCCTCGATGTCGGCGCCGCCGGCGGCGCCGAGCTGCCCGGCGAAGCGCGCCTGGGCCGCGGCGCGGAGCGCGCCGGCGTCGCCTCCCGCGCGGGCGAGCGTGCGCGCTTCGCCGCCCACCCAGCTCCGCACGGAGGGCGCGAGCCGCGACGCGAGCCGCGCGTGGAGGGCCTCGGCGCCCTCCGGCAGCTCCGCGGCGGCGGGGACGGCGAAGAGGACGGGCACGGCCAGGGTGAGAGTCCACGCGAGCCTCATGTGCGCACCCTATCACCGACGCGCGTGCGCCGCGGTACAATCGGAGCCCCCATGGACCTGCCGAGGACGGCGAGCGCGGTCGTGATCGGCGGCGGCGTGGTCGGGTGCAGCATCGCCTACCACCTGGCCCGCCGCGGCGTGCGCGACGTGCTCGTCGTCGAGCGCGACGCGGTCGGCGCAGGTACGACGAGCAAGGCCGCCGGCGGCATCCGCGTCCAGTTCGCCACCGAGACCGAGATCCGCTTCTCGCTCGAGTCGATCGCCGTCTTCGCGCGCTTCCGCGAGGAGTTCGACGTCGACCCCGGCTACACGCGGATCGGCTACCTCTACCTCCTCGCCGAGGAGCGCCAGCTCCGCGCCTTCGAGCCGCGGGTCGCGCTCCAGACGAAGCTCGGCTGCGACGTCCGCGTCCTCGGGCCGGACGACGCGCGCAAGCTCGTGCCCGCGCTCCGCGTGGACGACCTCTGCGCGGCGGTCTGGGGTCCCAGTGACGGGATGGCGGGCCCCACCGAGGTCACGAACGCCTTCGCCCGGCGCGCGCGCGAGTGCGGCGCGCGGATCGCCGAGGGCGTGGAGGTCACCGCCCTCGTGCTCGAGCGCGGGCGCCTCACCGGCGTCCGCACCTCGCAGGGTGATGTCCTGACGCCGCTCGCGGTCAACGCCGCCGGCCCCGCCGCCGCGCGTGTCGGCCGCCTCGCCGGGCTCGAGCTGCCGGTGCTGCCGCGCCGGCGCCACATCTTCTTCACCGAGCCCTTCCCCGAGATCCCGGGGCCGGTGCCGCTCACGAGCGACGTGAGCAGCGGCTTCTACTTCAGGAAGGAGCTGGAGCAGGTCCTCCTGAGCCCGGGCGACGTCGAGGACATCGGCGAGGACACGCGGGTGCCGATGGACTGGGGCAAGGTCGAGGAGACGGTCCAGAAGGCGGTCCACCGGCTGCCGATCCTGGAGCAGGCGCGGATCGCGGGGGGCTGGGCGGGCCTGCGGCCGCTCACGCCCGACGACCACGCGATCATCGGCTGGGCGCCCGGCGTCGAGGGCTTCTTCCTGGCCGTCGGCTTCGGCGGCCACGGCTTCCAGCACTCGCCCGCGACCGGACACCACGTCGCCGAGTGGCTGACCGCCGGCCGGCCCTCGCTCGACCTGTCGCTCTTCGACCCGGGCCGCTTCCGGACCGGCGCCGCCGTGCACCACGACGCCGCCGACGCCGAGTAGCCCGCGGGGCCGTCATGATCATCGGCGACGTCCGGGTCATCCGCGCGGACATCCCCGTCGCGCGCCCCCACGCGATGTCGTTCACCACGCTCGAGGCCGTCAACTTCGTCTTCGTGCGCCTGGAGACGCGCGACGGGCTGGTCGGCTGGGGCGAGGCCGCGTGCCTCGGCGGCCCGACATGGAGCGAGGAGTCGGCCGAGTCCGTGGCGGCGACGCTCGAGCGCTACGTGGCGCCCTGGCTCCGCGGGCGCGACGCGACCGGCATCGAGGCCCTGCGGATCGAGATGGCCCGTCGCGTGCAGGGCAACCCGTTCGCGCGCGCCGCGGTCGAGATGGCGCTCTGGGACCTCGCCGGCCGCGCGCTCGGCGTGCCCGTGCACCGCCTGCTGGGCGGGCGCGTGCGCGATCGCGTGCCGCTCTCCTGGTCGCTCGCGGTGGCGAGCCCGGACGCCGAGGTCGCCGAGGCGCGCGCGCGCGTCGCCCTCGGCCACCGGATCTTCAAGCTCAAGACCGCCGCGCACCCGGTCGCCCGGGACGTCGAGCGCGTGCGGCGCATCCGCGAGGCGGTCGGCCCCGACGTCGCGCTCCGCGTGGACGCCAACCAGGGATGGGACCGCCCGACCGCGCTCCGCGCCATCCGCGCGCTCGAGCCCTACGGCCTCGACTTCGTGGAGCAGCCGGTGGCGCGCTGGGACCTCGAGGGCCTGGCGCACATCGGCCGGAGCGTCGCGGTGCCGATCATGGCCGACGAGTCGTGCTTCACGCCCCAGGACGCGCTCGCCATCGCGCGCGCAGGCGGCGTCAGCATCCTGGCGCTCAAGCTCACGAAGTCGGCCGGGATCCTCGGCGCGCTCGCGGTCGCGCGCGTCGCCGAGGCCGCGGGCCTCGGCTGCTACGTCGGCTGCATGATCGAGACCTCGCTCGGCACCGCGGCGTACCTGCAGGTGGCGCTCGCGGCCGCGCCCGTCACCTGGGGCTGCGAGCTGTTCGGCCCGCTCCTGCTCCGTGGCGACGTCGTGCGGCAGCCGGTACGCTACGCCGACGGCGCGATCCTCGCGCTCGACGGGCCCGGCCTCGGCGTCGAGGTGGACGAGACGTTCGTGAAGGAGTGGACGCGGCGCGCGTGAGGCGCACCGCACATCAAGGAGGAGGACAGCTCATGCGACGCGCTTCTCTGACCGCCCTCGTGCTCGCGCTCGCGCTGGCCACAGTGCCGGCGCTGGCCCAGCAGTACAACCTCACCTGGACGGCCGGCCAGCTCGGCGGCGGCTGGTACGCCCAGGCCGGCGGCTTCGCCGAGCTGATCAAGAGCAAGGCCCCGAAGTTCAACATCAAGGTCGTGCCCGGCGCCGGCATCCAGAACATGACCAAGCTCCAGCAGGGCGAGACCGAGATCGCCTGGGGGCTGCCGCCGTTCGTCGCCGCCTCCTACAACGGCGCGGACCCGTACAAGGACAAGCACGGCGACATGCGCCTGGTCATGAACGGCCTCGGGTACGTGCACATCCAGTTCTGCGTACCCGCGGACTACCCGGCCAAGTCGATCCGCGAGGTGTTCGCCCGCAAGGGGCCGCTCACGATCGGCACCACGCCGCCGGGCGGCTCCGACGAGTGGGTGATGCGGAAGGTGTTCGAGTTCTACAAGACGACCTATGCCGATGTGCGTGGCCGCGGCGGCAAGGTCGTCCTCGTCTCGTACAGCGACCTGGTGACCCAGTACCGCGACCGCAACATGGACGTCCTGTTCGCCAACCTCGCCGTGCCCGGCGCCGCGATCCAGGAGGCCTCGCTCGCGCGGAAGATGAAGATCCTGCCGATGGAGGACGACCTCCTCAAGTTCCTCGAGGCCCTCGGCCTCTCGCGCGGCGTGATCCCGAAGGGGACGTACAAGGACGTCGTCAACAACGACCAGGACATCCCCACGATCGCGATGGCCAACACGATCGTCGCCAACGCCAAGACCCCGGCGCAGGAAGTCTACGAGTTCACCAAGATCCTGGTGTCGAACGTGGAGGCCGTCCGCAAGGTCCACCCCGCGTTCAAGCACTTCGACCCGAAGGACGCGGTGCGGCTCGCCAACGTGCCGCTCCACCCGGGCGCCGAGCGCGCGTACAGGGAGGCCGGCCTCCTGAAGTAGCGCCGGGAGCGCCGTGCGCCGACTGACGGGGCCCGTGGGGTGGGCGGTCGGCGGCTGGGCCGCCGCCGCCGCCTGCTTCCACATCTGGACCGCGTACGCGGGCGCGCTCGAGCCACGCCCGATGCGCGCGATCCACCTGATGTTCCTGTTGCCGCTCGCGTTCCTGCTCTTCCCGGCGAGCGCGCGCTCGCCCGCTCGGCGGCCGACCGCGTGGGACGCGGCGTGGTGCGCGGCGGCGATCGGGCCCACGCTCTACGTGATCGCCAACGCGAACGCCCTGACCGAACGCTGGGAGGGCGTGCACCCCGTCAGCACGCTCCAGGTCGTCGTGGGCACCTGCCTGGTCCTCGCGGTGCTCGAGGCCGCGCGGCGTGCGGTCGGCTTCTGGTTCTTCGTCACCACGCTCGTGTTCATCGCGTTCCTGGTCCTGGCCCCCTGGCTGCCCGGCTTCCTGCGCTCGCCGCGCGCGTACAGCTACCCGCGCCTGATCGAGATGTTCTACCTCTACGCGGACGAGGGCGTGCTCGGCACGCTCACGGGCATCTCGTCCAACCTGCTGATGATCTTCATCCTGTTCGCGTCGTTCATGCTCCACTCGGGCGTCGGCCAGTTCTTCATGGACATCTCGGTCGCGCTCGCCGGCCGCTTCCGGGGCGGGCCGGCGAAGGTCGCCGTCGTCTCCTCGGGGCTCTACGGCACGATCAGCGGCTCCTCGGTCGCCGACTGCTACGCGACCGGCAGCTTCACGATCCCGCTGATGAAGAAGATCGGCTACCGGGCCGAGATCGCGGGCGCGATCGAGGCGACGGCCTCGTGCGGAGGCCCGCTGATGCCGCCGATCATGGGGGCGGGCGCCTTCATCATGGCGGAGCTGACCGCGATCCCGTACTCCACGATCATCGTCGCCGCGGCGCTGCCCGCCGTCCTCTACTACACCGGGCTCCTCGCCACGGTGCACTGGGAAGCGCTCAAGCACGGCATCGGCGCGATGACCGCGGATCTGCCGTCGCTCGCGCGGCTCACCCGGCGCGCGATCCTGTTCCTGCCGTTCGTCGTGGTGATCGGCTTCCTCGAGGCCGGCTATTCGCCGTCGAAGTCGGCCCTCTACAGCCTGCTCGTGGCGGTCGGTGTCTCGTGGTTCGCGGGCGAGCAGCCGATGACGCCCCGCCGCATCTTCGAGACGATGGGCGAGGCCATGAAGTCCGGCGTGATCGTCGCCGCGGTCCTGGCCGCGTCGGGCCTGATCGTGGCGGCGATGAGCCGCACTGGCTTCGCGCTCGCGTTCTCGAGCGCGATCATCAATTTCTCGGCCGGCTACCTGCTCGTCGCGCTGGCGCTGATCTTCGCGGTCGTCTCCGTGCTCGGTACGGGCATCCCGACGACGCCCGCCTACATCCTGGCCGTCACCGTCGGCGGCGCGGCGCTCCAGAAGCTCGGCGTGGACATCCTGGCCGCCCACCTCTTCGTCTTCTACTACGCCGTGCTCGCCGACGTCACGCCGCCGGTGGCCGTCACGGCCTTCGCCGGCGCGCAGATCGCCGGCGCCAACCCGATGCGGACCGGCTGGCAGGCGTTCCGGATCGCGATCGGCGGCTTCCTCGCGCCGTTCCTGTTCGTCTACCAGCCGCCGCTCCTCATGCGCGGCACGCCGGGCGAGATCGTGGTCGCCGCCGTCTCGGCGGCCATCGGCATCGCCGCGCTCTCGGCCGTCGTCGCCGGCCACATGTTCCGCCCACTCGGCTGGGGGCGGCGGCTGCTGCTCACCGCGGTGGCGCTCGCCGCGGTCGGCCCGCACCTGGCGATCTCGGTGGCGACGAGCGTCGCGCTCGTCCTGCTGGGGGCGTGGGACTGGCGCGCCGAGCGGCGGGACGGCCGAGCCCGGCGCGCCGTCCCGGCGCCGGGCGGCTGAGGCGCGGTCGGCGCGGGGCCGGCGTCAGGCGGGGCGCGGCGGCAAGCCCGCGGCGAGCGCCGTGTGGAGCAGCGTCACGAGCGAGACGATGTCGAAGACGGGCAGCCCCGTCGCCCGCCGGACGTCGGCGGCGTAGGGCGGCATGTTCGTGCACTCGAGCACGATCGCGCCGAGGTCGGGGTGCGCCGCGCAGAGCCGGCGCGCGACGCGCACGTGCTCCGCGCGCGCCAGGTCGACGTCGAGCTCGAGCTCGTCACCAAGCAGCACCCGCGTGAACTCCTTCTCGGTCTCCAGCCCCGCGACCGCCAGCGGCACCTCGACGCCGATGCCGGCGCCGCGCAGGTGCTCGGGCGTGAGCGTGGCGCCGCTCACGCTCAGGATCCCGACGCGCCGGCCCGGCGGCAGCAGCCGGTGGACGAGCGGCACGAGCAGGAGGCTCGAGGTGAAGACCGGCACGCTCACGGCGGCCGCCAGCTCGGCCTGGAACTTCACGAGGAAGCCGCAGTTGGTCGTGATCGCACCGACGCCCTCGCGCTCGAGCGCCCGCGCCCCCTCGACGAAGGCGGGCAGGAGCCCCTCCGCGCCGCGTCGCACCACGAGGTCGGGGCCGGCGCCGGCCACGCGCTGGTAGCGCACGGGGAACGGGAAGGTCGCGGCGTTGCCCATGTCCCCCGGGATCCGCGGGAACCGGGTGTCGAGCACGAGGATGCCGATGCTGAATCCGTACTGGTTCTGCCCGCCCCGGACGCGCCCGTCGCCCATCGTGCCCCCTACTGTACCCGAAGCGCGCGATTCGGGTTGACAGGGGGCGCCGGGCGTCGCCATAATCCGCGCGCGTTGCAGGGGCGGGACAGTGATCTCACAATGCGAGACATGAAGTCGCTGCGCCGCGGCCTCGACATCCTCGGCCTGTTCGCCGAGCGGCCCCGGCAGGACTTCGCCGAGCTCGCCGCGGCCACCAAGCTCCCGCGGAGCTCCCTCTACCGCTTCCTCGCGGCGCTCGAGGAGCGCGGCTTCGTCCGGCACGACCCGGCGACCGGCGAGTACGCCCCGGGCGTGCTCCTCTACCGGCTCGGGGGCGCGAACGCGTGGCTGCACGAGCTGCGGCAGGCGGCGCGCGCGGCGATGCCGGCGCTGGCCCGCCAGATCGGCGAGTCGGTGTACCTCTACGCGCGGGACGGCGCCAACCGCGTCTGCGTGGAGGCCGCCGAGTCGGGCAACGGGCCGATCAAGCACGCGATGCAGCCGGGCAGCGTGTTTCCCCTCCATGCGGGCGCCTCGGGCAAGGCGATCCTCGCGTTCCTGCCCGACGCCGAGCGCGCCCGGCTCGTGCGCACGCGCGTGCTGCGCCGCTTCGCGCCCGGCACGATCACGCGCGCCGAGCCGCTCGAGGCGGAGCTCGGGCGCATCCGGCGCGCGGGCTGGGCGTGGAGCGAGGAGGAGGTGTCGCCCGGCGCCTGGGCGCTCGCCGTCCCGATCCGCGACGCGCCGGGCGCCTGCGTGGGCTCGCTCGGCGTCGCCGGGCCGCTCTTCCGGCTCCGCCGGGACCGGGTCCGCGACTGGGCGCGCCTGCTCCAGGCGGCGTCCGCCAGGCTGACGAAGCTGATCTGACGGCCGCGCGCCGCGGCCGCGAGGAGACGACGATGGAAGAGATGGCAGTCGGAGGCGTGACGCCGGGGCGCGGGGCCGAGCCCGCCGCCGCGGGCGCGACGCAGGGGCCGCGCGACCTGCGCGACTGGCTCGCCCGGGTCGAGCGCATCGGGCAGCTCCGCCGGATCAAGGCGGAGGTGGGCCGCCGCGAGGAGATGGGCGCGATCACGTACCTGGCGCACCAGGAGATCGGCGCGCCGGCGCTCCTGTTCGAGAACGTCAAGGGCTCGCCGCGCGGCTTCAGCGCGCTGTGGAACCCGATCGGCTCGAGCGTGGACCGGTTCGCGCTCGCGATCGGCGAGCCGACCGGCCTCGGCATCATGGACATCATCCAGCGCTGCAAGACGAAGTTCACGACGCCGATCCCGCCGGTGGTCGTCGAGGGCGAGGGGCAGCCGGTCAACGAGAACCACCTGCGCGACGACAAGGTGGACGTCCGCGGGTTCCCCGCCTCCCGCCACTGGCCGCGCGACGGCGGCGAGTACGTCGGCACGTGCGATGCGATCATCACGCGCGACCCGGACGGCGGCTGGCTGAACGTCGGCACGTACCGGCAGATGGTCCAGGGCAAGAACCAGGTGGGACTCTACCTCTCCCCCGGCAAGGACGCGCGCCTGCACATCGAGCGCTACTGGAGCCGCAACCAGCCCGCCGAGGTCGTCTGCTGCTGGGGGATCGACCCGGCGACCTTCATCGTCGCCTCGCAGACGTTCCCCAAGACCGTCTCCGAGCTCGACTACCTCGGCGGCCTCCTGGGGCGTCCGGTCGAGCTGGTGAAGGGGCAGGCCACGAGCCTCTACTACCCCGCGCGCGCCGAGATCGTCGTCGAGGGCGTGATCCCGCCCGGCTCGCAGAAGATGGAGGGCCCGTTCGGCGAGTTCACGGGCTACTACGGCCGGCCCGAGGACCTGGCCTTCCTCATCGACGTCAAGGCCGTCCACTACCGCGACAACCCCATCCACACCAACGCGCTGATGGCGGACTATCCGGCCAACGAGTGCGCGCTCCTCTACGCGATCGCGCGCTCGGCGCGGATCTGGAACGACCTCGACCGCGTCGGCGTGCCCGGGATCAAGGGCGTGTACGCCCACCCGGCGGCCGCCGGCGGCTTCGGGATGACCGTCGTCGCGCTCGAGCAGCGCTACGCCGGCCACGCCCCGCAGGCGCTCGCGCTCGCCGCGCAGGTACCGGGCGGCGCCTACTACGCCAAGTGGATCGTCGCGGTGGACCACGACGTGGACCCGTCGAACACGAACCAGGTCATCTGGGCCATGGCGACCCGCTGCAACCCGGCCGAGGACATCGACGTCCTGCGCCAGACGTGGTCCACGTGGCTCGACCCGACCCAGAACCCGCCCGAGGAGCGCCCGTACGGCTCGAAGGCGCTCATCAACGCGTGCATGGAGCACCGGTACCTGAAGGACTTCTCGCGGCGCACCAAAGTGAGCCGCGCGACCTACGAGGCCGTCGCCGCCCGGTGGGGCGAGCTGGGCCTGCCCGGCACGCCGCCGACGCTCTGGGCGCTCGACGACTGAGGCGGAAGTCGGCTACCATCGCTCAACCTGATCCGGACACTCGCGGAGGATGAACCCATGAGGCCACGCTCCCGCGTCACGCGCGTCGTCCCCCTGGCCCTCGCCGCCGGCCTGCTGGCGGCGTCGCCGGCACTCGCGCAGAAGCCGGTCAACATCGGTACCAACCCGCCCGGCACGGCGTTCTACTCGGTGGGCAGCGGCGTCGCCAAGGTGGTGAGCGACGCCGGCGCGGTCAGGATGGCCGTGCAGCCCTACTCGGGCTCGAGCACGTTCCTGCCGCTGCTCGACAGCGGCGAGCTCGAGTTCGGCGTCAACAACGCCGTGGACATGGCGCTCGCGTACCGCGGCCCCAAGTTCCAGATCGGCGGCCGCAACCCGTTCCCGCACACGCCGAACGCGCGCCTGCTGCTGCGGGGCGCGCCCTTCAAGGTCGGCCTGCTCGTCAGGAAGGACTCGCCGATCAAGACCGTGTACGACATCAAGGGCAAGCGGATGACCGGCGAGTACCCGGCGCACCTGGCGGTCTGGTACAACATGTTCGGCCACCTGGCGAGCGCGGGCTTCACCTGGAAGGACGTCACGGTCGTCCCGGTGCCCGCCGTCAACGACGGCGTCACTGCGCTGGTCAACGGGCGCGCCGACGTCACCGAGCACGCCGTCGGCTCGGCCAAGATCAAGGAGGCCGACGCCGCCGTCGGCGTCCGCCACGTCTCCATCGACTGCTCGCCCGCCGGCGAGACGCGGCTGCGCGAGGCCGTGCCCGGCTACTACCCGGTCTGGGTCAAGGCGGGCTCGACCACCGGCGTGCTCGAGGACACCTGCGTGATCGGCTACGACCTCTACGTCACGGTCGGCAAGGGCATCCCCGACCGGATGGTGGAGACGGTGCTGAAGGCGCTGTGGGAGCGGCACGACGAGCTCCCGAAGGTCCACCCGCTCCTGCGCGGCTGGAAGCGCGAGCACGCCGCGCACGCCGACGTGACCATTCCGTATCACCCGGCCGCGGTGCGCTTCTACAAGGCGCAGGGCGTGTGGACGGACGAGATGGAGGCGGCACAGCAGAAACTCCTCGCGATCAAGCCCTAGGGTCGCGTGGCCGAGGGCAGGTTCCGGACGCTGGCGGGCGCTCCACGGGCCGTCGAGCACGGCCTCCTGGCCCTGCTGACGGCCGTGGGCGCGCTGTGGGTGCTCGAGGCCCAGACGTGGCTGCCGCGCGCGATCTTCAAGGAGCAGTACCTCGGCCTGTTCCTGGCGCTCGCCCTCGGCGCCACCTTCCTCGCCACGCGCGCGGGCCGCGGGGCGCCGCGCGACCGGGTCCCCTGGTACGACTGGCTGCTCGCGGCGGGCGGCCTCGCCGTCGGCCTCTACGTCACCGCGCGCTACCCGACGATCGCCTACCAGCTCGGCGTGCTCACCGGGGACAAGGTCGCCTTCGGCGCGCTCGCCGTCCTGCTCGTGCTCGAGGCCACGCGGCGGCTCGTCGGCTGGGTGATGGTCGGGCTCGGCGCCGGGTTCATCCTCTACGCGAAGTTCGCGTACCTGCTGCCCGGGCTGCTGCAGGCCAAGGAGACGACCTGGGAGCGGATCGTCGTCTACCTCTACCTCGACACCAACGGCCTCTTCGGGCTGCCCGTCGCGGTCACGGCCACGGTGGTCGTCACGTTCATCGCCTTCGGCCAGGTGCTCTACGCCTGCGGTGGCGACCGTTTCCTCACCGACATCGCGATGGTCGCGATGGGGCGCTTCCGCGGCGGGCCGGCCAAGGTCTCGGTGGCGGCCTCCAGCCTGTTCGGCACGGTCTCGGGCAGCGCGGTGTCCAACGTCGTCGTGGACGGGCCGATCACGATCCCGATGATGAAGCGCGCGGGCTACGCGCCCCACCTGGCCTCGGCCATCGAGGCCGTGGCCTCGACCGGCGGCCAGATCATGCCGCCCGTCATGGGCGTGGCCGCGTTCCTCATCGCCGAGTTCCTCGCCGTGCCGTACGGGGACGTCGCGCTCGCCGCGCTGATCCCGGCGCTGCTCTACTACCTGGCCCTGTTCGTCCAGGTGGACCTCGAGGCGGCCAAGCACGGCCTCCGCGGGCTCGCGCGCGCCGAGCTGCCCCGGGCCGCCGTCGTGTGCCGGCGCGGCTGGGGCTTCCTGGTGCCGATCGCCGTGCTCTTCTACACGCTCATGATCGACAACTGGGAGCCCGGCAAGGCGGGCATGTCGGCCGTGGTCGCCACCGTGCTCGTGGGCGCCCTGCGGCGCACCGAGCGCCTGACGCTCGCGCGCCTGTTCCAGGCGATGGTCGAGACCGGGCGCATCCTCCTCGACATCGCCGCGATCACCGCGGTCGCGGGCTTCGTGATCGGCGCGCTCCAGCTCTCGGGCCTCGGCTTCAAGTTCTCGGCGCTGCTCGTGAACGTGGCCGGCGGCAGCTCCCTCGCCCTCCTCCTGCTGAGCGCGGTCGTCTGCATCGTGCTCGGCATGGGGATGCCGACGGCCGTCGTCTACGTGATGCTCGCGGTGCTGGTGGGCCCGGCGCTCGTGCAGCTCGGGCTGGCGCCGCTCGGCGCGCACCTGTTCCTGTTCTACTTCGGCATGCTCTCGATGATCACGCCGCCCGTCTGCCTCGCGACGTTCGCCGCCGCCTCGATCGGGGGCGCGGACTTCATGCGCACGGGCTGGGCGGGAATGCGCCTCGGGATCGTCGCCTACGTGGTCCCGTTCCTCTTCGCCTACCACCCGGCGCTCCTCATGCAGGGCTCGGTCGTGGACGTCGGCTTCGCCGTGGTGACCGCGGTCCTCGGCGTCGTGCTGCTGTCGATGGCGTGCGTCGGCTACCTCTTCCGCCCGATGGGCTGGGGCCGCCGGGCCGGCTTCGGCCTCGCGGGGCTGCTGCTGCTGCCGCCGCCCTCGAGCGCCTGGTGGCTGCTGGCCAACGTCGTCGGCCTGGGCCTCGGGGTCCTGGTCGTGCTCCTGCAGCGGACGGGCGCGCGCGTGGCCGCGACGGAGCATGCCGCGTGAAGATCGACGTCTTCCCGCACATCTTTCCTCGCCGGTTCTTCGACGAGGGCAACGCGCGGCGGATGCTCCGGCTCCGCCGCGAGCGAGCGCCGGGAGCGAGCCGATGATCAGGAAGGCCAGCGTCGAGACGACGGCGGAAGCGTACCTGGAGCTGCTGGCGGCCCGCGGCGTGGAGTACCTCTTCGGCAACGCGGGCACGGACTTCGCCCCGCTGATCGAGGCGCTCGCGCACCGCCAGGCGCAGGGCCTCGTCCAGCCCCGCGCGCTCACCGTCCCCCACGAGGTCGTGGCGGTCTCGATGGCCCACGGCTACGCGATGCTGACCGGCCGCCCCCAGGCGGTGATGGTCCACGTCATCGTGGGCGCGGCCAACGCGCTCGGCTCGATCATCAACGCCGCCCGCGCCAACGCGCCGATCCTGTTCACCGCCGGGCGCACCCCGATCACCGAGGCCGGCTTCCGCGGCAGCCGCAACCGGCCGATCCACTGGGCGCAGGAGTCGTTCGACCAGGGCGCGATGCTCCGCGAGTTCGTCAAGTGGGACTACGAGCTGCGCAACCTCGCCCAGCTCGAGACCGTCGTGGACCGCGCCCTGGCCATCGCCCGGGCCGAGCCCCAGGGCCCCGTGTACCTCACCCTGCCCCGCGAGGTGCTGGCCGAGCCCTGCGAGACGCTCGAGTACAGCGACCCGAGCCGCATGCCGCGCCCGTCCGAGCAGGTGGCCGCGCCGGAGGCGGTCGCGGAGGCCGCGCGGCTGCTCGCCGCGGCGCGGAGCCCGCTGCTCCTGGCCAAGGCCGCCGGGCGCGACCCGGGGGCGGTGGCGCCGCTGGTCGCGCTGGCCGAGCGGCTGGGCGCGCCGTTCGTGGACCAGTTTCACACCCACGTGAACTTCCCCCAGGACCATCCGCTCCACGCCGGCTTCGACGCCACGCCGTACCTGCAGGACGCCGACGTGATCGTCGCCGTCGAGTCGGACGTGCCGTGGTTTCCGGCCCTCAAGGCGCCGCGCGCCGACGCGCGCGTGATCCAGGTCGGCGTGGACCCGCTCTTCTCGCGCTACCCGATCCGCGGCTTCCCGGCCGAGGTCGCGCTGGCCGGGACGCCGCGCCTCACGCTCCGGGCGCTGGCCGACGCGCTGGTCCCGCTCGCGGACGCGGGCGCCGCCGCCGAGCGGGCCGCGCGCTGGCGCGCCGAGCACGCGCGCCTGCGGGGCGGCTGGGCCGAGGCCGCGCGCCGGGTGGCCGGCGACCGGCCGATCGACTTCGCCTGGCTCTCGCGCGCGGTCGGCGACCTCGTCGACGAGG
Source organism: Candidatus Rokubacteria bacterium RIFCSPLOWO2_02_FULL_73_56 (assembly GCA_001788495.1). Lineage (GTDB taxonomy): Bacteria > Methylomirabilota > Methylomirabilia > Rokubacteriales > CSP1-6 > GWA2-73-35. The sequence continues at coordinate 31,637 of MGCF01000111.1, read as the reverse complement.
GCACGATCGTGGTGGACGAGTACGACCTCGACAGCACCCAGGCCTGCTTCCGCGCCCCCGGCACCTACTTCGGCTCGTCGCCGTCGGCGAGCCTCGGCTGGGGCCTCGGCGCCGCGCTCGGCGCCAAGCTGGCCGCCCCCGAGCGCACGGTGATCTGCTGCGTGGGGGACGGCTCTTACATCTTCGGCGCGCCCGTCGCCGCGCACTTCACGAGCCGCGCCCACGCCCTGCCCGTGCTCTTCGTGGTCTTCAACAACCGCGCCTGGAACGCGGTGAAGCGCTCGGTGCGGATGCACGCGCCCGAGGGCTCCGCGGCGCGCGCCGGTCACATCCCGCTCTCCGACCTCGAGCCGGCGCCCGACTACGAGCTGGTCTGCCGCGCCTCGGGCGGCCACGCCGAGCGGGTCGAGGACCCGGCGGAGCTGCCCGCGGCGCTCGCCCGCGCCCTCCGGGTCGTCCGCGACGAGAACCGCCAGGCGCTCCTGAACGTGATCTGCAAGAAGCCCTAGGAGGCCTCGATGACGGTGCTGGACGCCGACGGGCACGTGACCGAGTCCTACGAGCAGCTCCAGCGGTACCTGGACGCGCCGTACAGGAACCGCCCGCTCACGTTCCCCTGGTACACCGCGGACGGCTGGGACCGCCGGCTCGTGGACAAGTTCCACGACTGGGCGGGCGACGCCGAGAGCTGGCTCCGGGCGCTCGACCGGGGCGGCATGGAGCTGGCGGTGCTGTACCCGACGCTCGGCCTCTTCATGAGCTTCCTCCGGGACCGCGAGTGGGCCGTGCGGCTCTGCCGCGCCTACAACACGCTGCTCCACGAGGAGTTCCTCCGGGTGAGCCCGCGGCTCAAGGCCGTCGCGCTCCTGCCGATCCAGCACCCCGAGGCGGCGGCGAACGAGCTCCGGCGCGCGGTGCGGGAGCTCGGCCACGTGGGCGGCATGCTCGCCGCCGACGGCCCGCACGTCCTCGGCGACGAGCGGTTCGCGCCCATCTACGAGGAGGCGCAGCGCCTCGACGTGGCCCTGGCCGTCCACGCCTCGGGCTCGCACCTGGGCGGCGCGGGCGTGGACCTCTTCCCGCGCTTCATCCAGGCGCACACGTGCTCGCACCCGTTCGGCCAGATGCGCCAGCTCACGTCCATCGTCCTCGAGGGGATCCCCGAGCGCTTCCCGGACCTCCGCCTGGCGTTCCTCGAGGCCGGCGCCGGCTGGGCGCCGTACTGGATGGAGCGGATGGACGACGAGTACGACAAGCGGGGCGAGGTCGAGGCGCCGGTGCTCAAGCAGAAGCCGAGCGCCTACGTGCGCGCGGGCAGGATCTACTTCTCGTGCGAGGCCGACGAGTGGCTCCTGCCCCAGGCGCTCAAGCTCGTGGGCGAGAACCAGATCGTCTACGCTTCCGACTTCCCGCACTGGGACCACAGCTTCCCGGGCTCGATCGACGAGATCCGGAACCGTGGCGACCTCACCGACGCGCAGAAGCGCAAGGTGCTCGCCGACAACTGCCGCCGCCTCTACAAGCTCTGAGCGGCCCCTCGGTGGCGTTGACAACATGACCAGTCATGACTATCTTATGACCATGAATGCCATCCGCATCGCGGACCTGAAGGCGCGACTGAGCAAGCACCTCCGCACGGTCCGCCGGGGCCGCACGCTGACCGTGCTCGACCGGGATACCCCCGTGGCCCGACTCGTGCCGTACGCACGGGAGCCCGAGACGCTCAGCGTCCGCCGGCCCCGGCCCGGAGCGCCGAGGCTCCATCGGGTGACGCTCCCGCCGCGCCTGCGCTTGAAGGTCGACGTGGTCGCGCTTCTCCACGAGGAGCGGCAGCACGAGCGATGATCGCCTACGTCGACTCGTCCGTCCTCCTCCGCAAGGTGCTCCGGCAGGCCGGCTCCCTTAAGGAGTGGAGGGGCATCCGGACGGGTGTCGCCAGTGCGCTCGTCGAAACCGAGTGCCTGCGGACCCTGGACCGCCTCCGCCTGCGCGCCGGTCTCCCCGACCGGGACCTCGCTCGCCGGCGGGCGGCGGTGTTCCGGCTTCTGGAGAGCATGGAGCTCGTCGAAGTCACCGCGCCGGTGCTGGCCCGGGCGGCCCAGCCATTGCCGACGGAGCTCGGGACCCTCGACGCCATCCATCTCGCCACGGCGCTCCTCTGGAACGAGCGCATCGGAACCGGCCTCGTCATGGCTACCCACGACGTCGCCCTGGGAACTGCCGCGAGAGCCTGCGGCCTCAGAGTCGTCGGCGACCGCTGACGCCGCGACCGGGAGATCGAACATGGCGCAGGATCTGAGAAGCTTCCTCGATCTGGTCAAGCGGCAGAGGCCCGAGGAGTTCCGCATCGTCTCGCGGGAGGTGGACCCGGCGTACGAGCTGACCGCGCTCGTCGTCAAGCTCGAGCGCGAGGCCCGGCGCCGCCCGGTGCTCCTGTTCGAGCGCGTGAAGGGCACGAACTTCCCCGTGCTGACCAACCTGCATGCGAGCCGACCGCGCCTGGCCGCGGCGATGGGCGTGGCGCCGGCGGAGACGCAGGCGAGATATCTCGAGGCGATGGAGAAGCCGCTGCCGCCGAAGGTGGTGGCGACCGGCCCCGTCAAGGAGGTCGTGCTCACCGGCGAGAAGATCAACCTCTACGACCTGCCGCAGATCGTCCACCACGAGGGGGACGCCGGCCCGTACTTCACCGCCGCGATCTCGTTCGCGAAGGACCCGACGACGGAGACCTGGAACTGCGCCTACAACCGCCTCATGGTCAAGGGACGCGACCGGACGTCGATCCACCTCACGACGGGCAAGCACCTCTGGGAGTTCCACCGGATCGCCGAGGCGCGCGGCGAGGCGCTGCCGGTCGCGCTCGTGATCGGCGTCCACCCGGCGATCGGCCTCGGCGCGCTCGCCATCGGCTCGATCGACGAGGACGAGCGCGGGATCATGGGGGCGCTCCTCGGCGAGCCGCTCGAGCTGGTGCGCTGCGAGACCTCCGACGTCCTCGTGCCCGCGCACGCCGAGCTGGTGCTCGAGTGCGAGATCCTGCCGCGCGAGCGCACGCCGGAGGGCCCGTTCGGCGAGTTCACCGGCTACAGCCTCGGCGAGCGCCAGCGCGAGATCGTGCGCGTCAAGGCGATCACCCACCGGCGGGACGCGATGTTCCACGACATCACGGTGGCCCACCTCGACCACATGTTGCTGTCCACGATCCCGATGGAGGCCAACCTCCGCCGCGCGGTCCGTGCCATGGTTCCCTCGGTCAGGGCCGTGCGCGTGCCGGGCCCCTTCACCTGCTTCGTCTCGATCGAACAGCGCGTCCCGGGCCAGGCGAAGAACGCGATCCTCGCCGCGCTCGGCGCCGACCTCTACGTGAAGCGCGTGGTCGTCGTGGACCACGACGTGGACGTGTTCGACGACCGGCAGGTCAACTGGGCGATCGCGACGCGCTGCCAGCCCGACCGCGACCTCACGGTCGTCACCAACACCCGGGGCTCGGACCTCGACCCCTCGGCACGCGAGGACGGCTCCACGGCGAAGTGGGGTGTGGACGCGACGGCCAAGCCCTCGCTCGCGGCGTACACGCCGCGCCACCGGGTGCCGCCGGCCGTCTGGCAGCGGCTCGACCTGAAGGACTTCCTGCCCTGAGCTTCGGCGGCCTCCTCGAGGCGAGCGCGCGCCGGGCGCCCGCCGCGCCCGCCCTCGTCTGGGAGGAGGGCGGGCTCGCGGCGGGCGAGCTCCACCGGCGCGCCGCGGCCTGCGCCGAGACGCTCGCCGCACGCGGCGTCGGCCCGGGCGACCGCCTCGCGCTCGCGCTCGGCAACCGCGCCGCGCTCGCCGTGGCGCTGCTCGCCGGCTGGAGGCTCGGCGCCACCGTGGCGCCGCTCGACGTGTTCCTCAAGCCCGACGACCGCGAGGCGATCCTCGCCGACCTCGCGCCGCGCCTGCTCCTGGCCGAGCGCGACGTCGCCGCGGATGGGGGGCGGGCCGGGGCTGCGCCCCCCTCGACCACGAGAACGACGACGGGTCTCGGCCCGCCCGCTCCAGGCTCTGCCCGCGGCGATGCACCCGCGCTCGTGCTCTACACGTCGGGGAGCACGGGGCGGCCGAAGGGCGCCGTGCTCTCCCACGCCGCGCTCGCGTTCGCCAACCGGTCCTGGGCCGGCCCCGTCATGGCGCTCCGGCCAGCGGACGTCGTCCTGGCGGTGCTCCCGCTCGCCCACGCCTTCGGCCTGAACGGCGCGCTGCTCGCCCCGCTGCTGGCGGGCGCGCGCGTCGTCCTGGTCGAGCGGTTCACGCCGGAGGCGGCGCTCGACGCGATCCGCCGTCATCGCGTGACCGTCTTCCCCGGCGTCGCGACCATGTTCCGCCGCATCCTCGACAGCGGCGCGCTCGCCGCGGCCGACCTCGCCTCGCTCCGGCTCTGCGTCTCGGGCGCCGCGCCGCTCGCGTGGGACCTCGCCGAGGAGTGGCGCGCGCGCACGGGCGTGCGGATCCTGCGCGGCTACGGGATGACCGAGCTGTTCCGGCCGGTCTCCTACCTCGCCGACGACCCGACCGACCTGCCCGGGTCCGTGGGCCGGCCCGTGCCCGGCGTCGAGGTGCGGCTGGTGGACGCGGACGGGCGCGACGTCGACGCCGGCGCGGTGGGCGAGCTCTGGATCCGGACCCCGGCCGCGATGGACGGCTACCTGGCGGCGCCCGAGGAGACGCGCGCCGTGCTCGCCGACGGCTGGTTCCGCACGGGCGACCTCGCGCGCCTGCTGCCCGGCGGCTTCGTCGCGATCACCGGGCGCGAGCGCGAGCGCATCCTGCGCGGCGGCTACTCCGTGTTCCCCGCGGAGGTCGAGGCCGTGCTGCTGGCGCACCCCGACGTCGCCGAGGCGGCCGTGCTCGGCGTGCCCCACGCCGAGCTCGGCGAGGAGGTCACGGCCTTCGTCGCGCTGCGCCCGGGCGCCGCGTGCGACGCCGAGACGCTGATCGCTCACTGCCGCGAGCGGCTCGCCGGGTTCAAGTACCCGCGCCGGGTCACGATCCTGCCCGCCCTGCCCCGGAGCGCCACGGGCAAGATCCTCAAGGCGCACCTCGCAGGAGGCACCAGCTGATGGACGACCTGCTCGCGCGCGCGTTCAAGTACCTGCCCGGCGGCTCCTCCTGGATGTGGACGCTGCCGCCCGACGTCGCGTTCGTCGTGGCGCGCGGCGAGGGCAGCCGCGTGTGGGATACGCGCGGGCGCGCCTACATCGACTATGTGCTCGGCTCGGGCCCGCTGCTCCTCGGCCACGCGCCGCCGGCCGTCGTCGCCGCCGTCCAGGCCCAGGCGGCGAAGGGCTCGACCTACCAGTGGCTCAGCGAGCCCATGATCCGCCTGGCCGAGCGCCTGTGCGCGGCCGTGCCGTGCGCCGACAGGGTCCGCTTCGTCTCGACCGGCACCGAGGCCACGATGTTCGCGATCCGCATGGCGCGCACCTTCACGGGGCGCGAGAAGATCGTGAAGTTCGAGGGCGGCTGGCACGGCCTGCACGACTACGCGATGACGGGCAACTTCGCGTGGAGCGAGGCGCCCTTCCCGACCGCGCGGCCCGACGTGGGCGGCGTGCCCAAGGGCGCGCTCGAGAGCGTGCTCGTGGCGCCGTTCAACGACCTCGGGACGACGGAGGAGGTCCTCGCCGTCCACGGGCGCGACGTCGCCGCGATCATCGTCGAGCCGCTCCAGCGGGCGCTGCGTCCCGCGCCGGGGTTCCTCGCGGGGCTGCGCGCGCTCGCCGACCGCCACGGGTGCCTGCTGATCTTCGACGAGGTGGTCACGGGCTTCAGGCTCGCGTGGGGCGGGGCGCAGGAGTTCTACGGCGTGATGCCCGACCTCGCGACCTACGGCAAGGCGCTCACCTGCGGCTACTCGCTCGCCGCCGTCGGCGGCCGCGCCGACGTCATGGGCACCGCCGATCCGGCGCGCAAGGGCACGCTCGACTACGCGCTCCTCTCGGGCACGCTCTCGGGCAACCCCCTCGCCTGCGCCGCGGGGCTCGCCGCGCTCGACGAGCTCGCGGGGCCCGGCGTCTACGCGCGCCTGGCCGCGCTCGGCCGCATGCTGCGCGAGGGCCTGGCGCAGGTGGCCGCGCGCCGCGGCGTCGGGCTCCAGGCGCTCGGCGAGGGCCCGATCGCCCAGCCCGTGTTCCTCGACCCGGCGGGGCCCATCGCGACCGAGCGCGACCTGCGCCGCGCCGACGGCAAGCGCGCGGGGCGCCTCGGCCTCGAGCTGATCCGCCGGGGCGTCTTCGTGATCCCGGGGGCCAAGATGTACATCTCGCTCGCCCACTCGGACCCGGACATTGCCCAGACGCTCGACGCGTTCGACGAGGCCCTCGCCGCAAGCGCCTGAGCGTCAGGCCGCCGACAGGGGTGCCAGCGTGCCCCGGCGCGCCGGGCGCAAGTCCTCGATTTCGGGCGCGATCGGCCGGTGGCATGCGCGATGCTGCCCCTTGCTCCGCGGCACGCCGCGTCCTCCACGAGGGAGGCGGCGCGGCCGGGCTTGGCGACGGGGAGACGGCCATGGTGGGGATCCGCCGTGTCGGTGCGCCCAGGTTCGAGCAGGGCGACGGTCGGCTGCTCATCCACCTCAAGCTCAACCGCCAGCCCGAGGCCGCCTGGATCCAGTACTTCAAGACGCACGCGCTGTCCGCGCCGCTCACCGGGGCGAAGGTGACCGCCGACCGCCGCGAGCTCACCGTCGAGGTGCCCCCCCGAAGCAATCTGGGGGAGCTGGTGACCGCGCTCGACTGCTTCATCGAGTGCGCGAATCTCCTGTCGCCCGGGCCGCGACGTCCTGCGACGCCCCGGAGCGTCCCGGCGGGCGGCTAGCGCGCCGCCGGCGTTGTCCGCGCTCTGTCAAGGGGCTCCCCGCGTCTGTACACGGCCTCGTACGGCGTCACGTAGCGGCCGAGCGGCACGACGAACAGCTCCTGGTATTGCCGGTCGAGGGCATCGTAGTCGCCGTCGGCGAGCTCGGCGAGGATGCCGGCGGCGAGAGGTCGTCCCGGTCGGCGCGGCACGTGGCCTCGGCCAGATCCGCCACGTGGCGGAAGTACGGTTCGCGGGTGGCGGCCCGGAGAGCGTCACAGAGCGCCGGTAACCATGCCAGCAGATGCTCGTCGAGAAACGTGCGCTGACGTTCCTGCCAGGCGAGGGCTTCCTGTGCGTCCCCCTGCGCCCACGCCTCGGATTCTCGGAAGCACGCGAGCGCCATGAACTCGAGCTCGGCGCTCACGGTATCCGGTGGTCCCAGGGCCTCGTCCATGGCGCCGAAGCCCGCGGCCTCGTACGCCGCCATCACTTCGAGCGCCACCTCGGCCGGGTTCGGCGACCGGCGGTAGACCGACTCGAACGGCGGCGGGGGGCCGTAGCCCCGCCGAAGCCCGCCAAAGAGCCGCGTGTGCTCGGGGGCCAGCCTCTCGGCCAACGCCTGCGGCGCCTCCCGGGCCAGGGTGTCGTGCAAATGGACGAGCGCCGACACGACGCCGTCCGCGTCGGCGGCGCGGCTCGGCGGCGTGGCCGCCAAGCGCTCGAGCAACTCCGGCTCCGGTCTGGTGCCGAAGAGCCGGGCCAGCAGCCAGTAGACCCGGCTCCGGGTATCCGCGGTCACGCGCTGCTCCAGCGTCACCCTGTTCACTTCCCGGCTGCCGGGCCGTAGAACGTCGTGGCCGGGCCGTCTTGCGAATGGCAGCCCAGGCAGACCGCCCGGTCCACGGGACCGGGCTGACTCTCGGGGAGCCGGTCGTCCTTGCGCAGCAGCAGATAATCGGCAGGGAAGCCGGAGACGTGGCAGGTCGTACAGCCGAGCCCCACCTTCTCCGCGTGAATGGTGTGATACCGGGCATCGGCCGCCATCGAGAGATTCTTGCCGACGTCGATCGTCCCGGCCCTGATCCGGTCAGCCGTGTCGTCGAGTCCGGCGGCGAAGGCCCCACCGGCGAGGGCGCCCAGCGCCACCGCGATGAGCAGCGTCTTCATCAGTAGTCGCCTCCCTCGAGCACGTAGTAGACCTGGGGTCGCGTGCCGAACTCCTTCTTGAGCTGCGTGGCCCGCTTGTCGCCGATCACCCGAGATACCGTGCTGTTCGGATCGTCCAGGTCGCCGAAGACGCGCGCCTGGGTCGGACACACCAGGTCGCACGTGGGCGTGTAGGCCTGGTCCTTGCCGATGCGGTCCTGCTTGCCGTCGGCGACGGCCCGCTCGAGCTTGTGCCAGCAGAACGTGCACTTCTCGGCGACCTTGACCTTCTTGCGGTGGGTCGGATGACGCTCCGAGGCGGGGATCGCCTCGTAGGCCACCCCGCCCTTGCCGGGCACCAGGGGCGCGACACGGGTGTTCATCTGCGGCACGCCGTAGGGACAGACAGCCGCGCAGTAGCCGCAGCCGATGCACTTGTCGTAGTCGATCAGCACCACCCCGAACCGGTTCTTGCTGATCGCCTTGACGCCGATGGCGTCGCAGGCCGCCTTGCACGACGGGTGCTCGCAGTGCATGCAGTTCATCGCGGTGAACACCTTCCGGACGTTGGGGAAGGTGCCGACCTCGTACTCCATCATCACGTTCCAGGGCGCGTCGGGGACGTAGTAGTTCTCCACCGCGCAGGCCGCGACGCAGGCGCGACAGCCCATGCACCGCTTGGTGTCGATCACGCGGACGAACTTGGCCATGCCCGTCTCCTGTCCTCTAGGCCTTGCTGAGGCGGACCTTCGTGTCGTTGAAGGAGTTCATGCCGGCGATCAGGTCGGGATGAAGCTCCAGCACCTGGTTGATGTAGATCCCCTTGCGGGCCTGGGGCGCGTACCCGGGACTGAACTGGCCGTAGTGGTAGGAGACGGCCACCGTGTCCGGGCGAATGCCCTGTACCACCCGGGCGCGGCCCCTGGCCGTGCCGACCCGGCTCTCGACCACCACCAGGTCGCCATCCTTGATGCCGAGCTGCCTGGCCGTGGCGGCATTGACGGACACGGCGTTTTCGTCCGTGACCAGGGTGTTGATCAGGGCGTTGGCGGCCGACCAGCCGGACTGGTTGCGGTACATCTGCTTGTGCGTGATCAGGTAAAAGGGATAGCCCTGCGCCTCGCGGTGGGGCGTCGGGAAGGCGTGCTCGGTGCGCGGGAGCGGCGAGAGCGCTATCTTGTACCGTGCCAGGTCGAGCGTGAGGTTGTGCTTCTTCGCGGTCTCGACCACCCTGGCGTAGGTGTGGAGCAGTTGGTCGGCGTAGAGCTTGATCTTCGGCTTGCCCGGCCCCTTGAACGCCTTCTCGACGCCGTGCAGATAGCGCTCGCCCGGCGCCTTCTTCTTGCCGACGAAGGCGTGGTCGAGCGCGACCTGGAAGCCCTTCTTGGTCTTCGCGGCCCAGAGGATCTCGACCGACTGCCGGTCGGTGTAGTCGCGCCCTGGCTCGAACTTGACGTCCTTGAGCTTCCACTGCTTGTTCATCTGCTCGACGTACTTGTCGCGCATGCCGACGCGCTTGGCCAGCTCCCAGAAGATCGAAAAGGCGTCGTGCTGCAGGTTGAACGGGTTCACGATCGCCTGGCGGATCGCGGTGTGGCTCGCGCCGGGCGTGGAGCGGGTGGGCGACAGGTGCCACGATTCCAGGTAGGCCTTGTCCGGCAGCACGATGTCGGCCATCCAGGCGGTCTCGCTCAGCAGCACGTCGATCACCACGTTGAACGTCTTCTTCATGCCCGCGAACTGGCGGTGGGGCTCGGAGGTGGACACGGGCCGGTTCGTGCCGTAGATCAACTGCATCGCGGGCTCGTAGGGGAGCCCGAACGCCTTCGGATCCGCGATGGTGAGGTTGACCTGCTGCGCCACGTTGTGGGTCGCGTGCGGGAAGAAGACCGATCTTTCCAGGTCTACGCGCTTGGGCGGGTACTCGCACTTGGAGGCTTCCAGGTACTCGGGGTGGTTGTACGGGTGGTTGAGCAGCATGCCGCCCGCCGCGTCCACGCCGCCGATCAGCAGCTCCAGGATGATGCCGGAGCGCCAGGTCTGCACGCCGTACTCCTTGGCCGCCATGCCGCGGAAGGTGTGCACCGCCACCGGGCGGTAGCGGACGGGCTTGCCCTCGACGGTGATCGTGGCGCCGATGCGCGCGTGCCGCGCGATCTCCGCGGCCAGCTCCCGCACCGTCGCGGCCGGGACGCCCGCGACCTCCTCGGCATATTCCGGCGTCGCCGCGGCGAGGGTCTCGTAGTACACCTGGAACGCCGTCCGGTAGCGCGTGCCGTCCAGCGTCCAGGCGCCCTTGAGCGCCGGCTTCACGCCGTCCCCGAACGGGCGGGCGCTGCCGGTCGCGGAGTCGTACACGAGCGGCGTCTTGCCGTCCGTGTCGGTGACGATCGTGCCGTCGTCCCGCACCAGCTGCGGCGCATTGGTGTAGGTGACCAGGAACTCCTCGTCGATGTGCCCGCCGTCGATCAACAGCCGGGCGAGCGCCATGACGAGCACCACGTCCTTGCCGGGGCGCACCGGCACCCACTGGTCCGCCTTGGCCGCGCAGTTGGACAGCCGGGGCTCGATCACCACGACCTTCATGCCACGCTCCCGGCCGTTGGCGGTCGCCCAGTCGAGCCAGCGCGCCCACTGCTCGCCCTCGTGGTAGTTCGCGCCGAAGTTGAGCAGCAGCGTGGTGTGCTCCAGGTCCGGCAGGAACCCGTGATAGCCCCAGGTCAGCTCGTCCGCGATGTGGCGCGCCGCCTCGCAGGTGGTCGTCCGGTGCACCTTGTTGGGGGTGCCGAAGGCGTCCCCGAAAGCCTTCGTGAACTGGTCGCCGATCAGGTACTTGCCCTGGCCCCACTGCAGCACCAGCTTGCTCGGGTTGTCGGCCTTGATCTTCTTGAGTCGGTCGGCGACCGTGGCGAACGCTTCCTCCCAGGTGATCTCCACCCACCGCGGATCCTGGTCCATGCCCTTCGCCGGGTTGGTGCGCTTGAGCGGCTTCTTGAGGCGATAGGGATCGTAGACGTTGAACATCCCCGTCGCGCCCTTGGGACAGATCCCGTGATTGTAGTAGTCGGCCCGGGCCGCGTCCGGATAGATCGTGCGCACGACCCCGTCCTGCACGGTGGCCTCGATGCCGCAGAAGTTGACGCACACGCAGCAGGTGGTCTTCACCCGCCGTGTGCCGCCGGCCACGTTCCGTGCCGACGCGGCGGCCGTCTCCGCCGCGCGCGCGATCAGCGGGAAGTCCACGCTGACCGCTGCGAGGCTTCCGACGGCGCCGATGCCTTTCAGGAGACTTCTACGGCTCAGCTCCATGGGACCCTCCGTGTTCCGTGAGGAAGGGCGTGGGTGAACAGAGTCGCGGCGGCCGAACCCGTGAGTCGTGGCGTGCTCATAGCCTCGCCTCACTCTACGGAAGGGAGCCACGCCCAGTCTGCCGGGGAAGACCTGATATCTTCGTCGACGAGTGCGGGAGAAACCCCTGAGCCGAAAGGCCTAACGGCCTAGCGAGCCAACAGACCGACTGCCAGGGCGTACCGGACCAGGTCGGCGCGGGTTCTCAGCCCGAGCTTGGTCATGAGCCGCGCGCGGTAGGTCTCGACGGTCTTCACCGAGAGCGAGAGGCGCTTGGCGATCTCCTGGTTCGTGTGGCCCTGCGCCACGAGACACAGCACCTCCCGCTCGCGGTCGGAGAGGGCGTTCCTCGCCGAGGCGTCGCCGTGACGCGCCCTCCGTCCCAGGGCGTCCTGCACGACGGCGCCCGCGAGGGAGGGCTCCAGGTACGTCCCTCCGCGGTGCGTGATGCGGATCGCGGAGAGGAGCTCGGTGTCCGCCGACCGCTTGAGGACGTAGCTGGACGCCCCCGCCGCGAGCACGCTCCGGAGATAGGCGACGTCGTCGTGCATCGTGAGGATCAGGACGCGGGCCGGCGGGCAGTCGTGCACGATACGCCTGGTCGCCTCGATCCCGCCCGCCCCGGGCATCGTGAGATCGAGCAGGACGACGTCCGGCTTCGCCGCCAGCGCCAGCCCCACGGCCTCCTCCCCCGTCGACGCCTCGCCGACGACCTCCATGTCCGGCTCGCCGTTGATCAGCACCCGCAGCCCCGCGCGGAGCACGGCGTGATCGTCGGCCAGGAGCACCCGGATGCGAGCCATCAGGTCTCGCCCTCCCCGAGCGGGATGTCGGCGAACACACTCGTCCCTCGGCCCGGCGCCGACTCGATGGTGAGGCTCCCGCCCAGGAGGAGCGCGCGCTCGTGCATCCCGTGGAGCCCCAGCCGCCGGTCCGCATCCCGGCTCACGAGCACCGCGTGCGCGTCGAACCCGCGGCCATCGTCCTCGACGATGATGCGCACCGAGTCGTCCCGGCGCTCGAGCAGCACGCTCACCGCGCTCGCGTCCGCGTGCTTGGCGATGTTCGTCAGCGCCTCCTGGACGATCCGGTAGACGGCGATCTCCACGGAACCCGGCAGCCGCTGATCGAGGCCCCGCGCGTGGAGATCCACCGCGAGCCCGCGGCTCGCCTCGTACTCCTTCAGGTGCCGCTCGAGGGCGGGGACGAGGCCGAGGTCGTCGAGGATGCTCGGACGCAGCCCGCGCGCGAGGCTGTGCACCTCGTCCAGCGTGCGCACGGCCAGCACCCGCAGCTCCGCGGCGCGCTCGTGGACGGCGTCGAGGTCCCGGGACTCGATGATCGCCGCGAGCCCCAGCGTGAGCGACGTCAGCGATTGCCCCGTCCCGTCGTGCAGCTCGCGCGCGATGCGGCGACGCTCCTCCTCCTGCGCCGTGATGATCTGCTCGAGCAGCCGCCGGCGGGCTTCGTCGCGACGTCTCAGCTCGTCCCGGAAGTGCCCGAGCCGCTCCGCCATCTGCGCGAAGCTCGCACCGAGCCGGCCGATCTCGTCGCGCGCCCACGCCGGCGGGCGCCACGCGAAGTCGCCGCGTCCCACGGCCTCGGCCGCGCGGGCGAGCTGCGCGAGCGGACGCGTCAGGACCGTCGTCATGCCGATCCCGAGCAGTGTCCCGACGACGAGCACCGCCGAGGTGATGGCGACGATCTCGCGAATGTGCCCGCTGACCGTCGCCTGCATCTCGCTCGTCGAGATGCCGACGTGCACGGCGCCCGCCCGCCCACCGAGGACGGGAGCCGTGACGCTCCAGACCACCGCCGTCTCGGTGCGCAGCGGCGTCACCCTGGGCGGTGCGCCCTCCACGAGCGGGGGCAGGCTCAGCAGCCCCTCCGGCATCCCGTCCGGGAACGTGTGGACGAGCACCGTACCGCGCGAGTCGGTGACGTACGCGTAGAGCACGCCCTTGTTGTTCTTCACCGTCTCCTTGGCGAGCGTGTACAGCGCGAGGAGGCGATCGGTCAGGACGAGCTCCTGGCTCCGGCTCGCCAGGCTCACCGCGACCGCGACGCCCCGCTCCTCGAGCTCACGCTCGAGGGCCGTGGAGAGCCCCCGATGGACGACCAGGGTAACGGGCACGCCGAGCATCAGGATCAGGCCGATCACGATCCCCATGACCTTCACGCGGATCGAGACCGCCCCGGCCACGCTCCAGAAATGCTCCGCCCAGCGCCGTGCTCGCATGGCCTCAGCGCCCCCTCACCCGGGCTTCCATCTCACGGATCGACTGGAAGAGACTCGGATCCGCCTCGACGAAGCGATCGATGCGCAGCCGATCGAGGATCTTCCTCGCATCGGGCTCGGCGTGCATCGAGAGCAGCAAGAGCCGCAGCGCCGAGCGGAGCGCCGGGTCGAGGTCCGGGTGCACCACGACGGGGGGGATGCCGTAGGGCCCCCACCGTGCGATCACGCGCGTCCCGCTCACCGCTTCCGGATCCCGGGCCCTGAGATAGTCGTACACGAGGCTGTCGACGGCGGCGCCATCCACCAGGCCGTCGGCGACGGCGAGGATCGAGTTGTCGTGGCTGTACGTGAACACGGTGCGACGGAAGAACCGTTCCGGAGCCTCGCCACGCTGTACGAGCGTATGGATGATCGCCAGGCGCCCCGAGTTCGACAGGGGGTCGGAAAACGCGAAGCTCTCCCCGCGGAGATCCTCGAGCCTCCAGTACCGGCTCTTCCGGCTCACGATGAGGTAGGAGTAGTACTCCGTCTTGCCACGGACCTGCGGAACCGCCAGCACCTGCATCCCGAATTCCCGCTCGCCCACGACGAGAGCCCCACCACAGACGAACGCCAGATCGACCTGGCGGTGCTTCAGCAGATCGTTGACCTCGGCGTAGGTTCCGCGCTGGAAGAGCTGCACGCCGCGACCGAGACGTCTCCCGATATAGGTGAGGAGGTCGTGGTGGGCGTCGAGATTCCGACTCGGCGAGAGAATGGCGGCGACCGCGACCCGGAGCGGCACGGGCGCTCGACGAGTGTCCGTGCCCTCGGCCGGGCGAACGGCGGCGACATCGACACGTCGCGCGAAGCTCACGGGGATCGGCTGCGGCGTCCGGTCGCAGGCCGCGACCGCGAGCCCCGCCCCGAGCAGGGCGCCCAGGCACCTCGTACCACGCCAGGTCATCTCGTCCTCGTCGCGGCGCTCCTGCTCGATGGTACACCGCGGAGGACAGGCGCTTTACGACCTGCGCCCCCTAGATCGTTTGGCCCAAGGAACTGAACCGGGTGGCCCGGATGGCCCTGTCAGGCGCCGCAGAGGCGGGTGACGTCCTTCCAGTCGCTGCCCGTGACGATCGGCGCCACCGGCGTGCGGACCTCCGCGGCGAGGCGCCGGAGCGCGGCGATCCGCTCCTCGGTGGCCGGGTGCGAGGAAAGGTACGCGAGCACCGCCGGCCGATCCTGCTCGCGCGCCGCGAGCGTCTCGAGGAAGGACACCATCCCGTCCGGGTCGATCCGCGCGGCGACGAGCATGCGCAGGCCGTCCGCGTCGGCCTCCGCCTCGTGCTGGCGCGCGTAGCGGAGCGTGCCGAGCACGCGCGCGGCCTCGAGGCTGTAGGCCGTCAGCGCGCTCACGTCGCCCGCGACCGCGGCCACCAGGAGCGCCGCGGAGGCGTGCTGCACGAGGAGCCGCGTGCCGTGGCGGTGGTAGACGTGCTGGAGCTCGTGGGCGAGGACGCCCGCCAGCTCCTCGGGCGTGCGCGTGCGCTGGAGCAGCCCGCGGAAGACCACGACGTGGCCGCCCGGTGCGGCGAACGCGTTGACGGCCGGGTGGTCCATGACCGTGACCCGGATGCGGTACGTGGGGGGCGCCTGCGCGACCAGCCGGGCGACGAGCGCGTCCAGCACGGCGTTGAGCGTCGTGTCGGGGCACCGCCGCTCCGGCGGCACGATCTGGGCGACCGCCGCGCCGCCGATCCTGTCCTCCCACGCCACCGGGAGCAGCGACGCCACGACGCTCGAGGCGGCCGGGACGCCCCAGACGTGGAGGGCGCCGGCGAGGGCGACCACGGCGAGCGCGGCCAGGCCGGTGAGCAGCACGCGCAGGCTCCGGCGCCGCGGGCCGTGGAAGCTCCGGCCCGCGCCCCCGGCGCGCCTGAGCGCCGCCAGCAGCGCCGGGTCCTCCACCAGGAGGACCTCGGGGACGGCGCGGCCGCGCTCGAGGCGGACCTGCTCGCCCGCGTAGAACCCCTGCGTCTGCCGGACGTCAGCGAGCGGCCAGCGGTGCGTGCGACCGTCCGGGAGCGTGATCTCGAGCCCGGCGGCGCCGACGCGGACGGAGGCGGGCCGGCGCTCGGCGGTCCGCCCGTCGAGATAGTGGGCGCTGAAGACCGTCGGCATCGCTAGGCGATGCCGACGTCCATCCCGAGGAAGGTCGAGAGCGCGTCGCCGGTCGCGGCCTCCGCCTGGGACGCCTGCGCGACGCCGGAGAGGTCGAGCACCCCGTCGAGCTTGACGGTCTCGCAGGCGAACCGCGCGTTGCGGACCAGCACCCACGGCCAGCCGAGCCCGAGCGTCAGCGCGAGCAGGAGCACGTTGCCGGCGGTCAGCTTGAGGAGCAGCCGTCCGGTCACCGTGGAGCGGAAGCGGGCGCGCCCGAACGTCGTGTGCGTCCAGAAGTAGCGGCGCTTGCGCGCCACGTACCAGAACCAGGCGAGGCCGAGCGTCGGCAGCGTGAGCAGGAGCGCCGTGAGGAACGGGCGCAGGAGCTGCCGCCCCTGCCCGTCGAAGCCGAACCGGCGATTGCCGAAGGCCGCGTGCGACACCAGGAAGGCGCGCCGGCGCGTGTCGAACACCGGGTAGTACAGGCCGAGCGTCAGCGAGGTCAGGAGCGAGCCTGCCAGGAACAGCTTGACGAAGTCCCGGGTCCGCCCGCGGAACGCGAAGCGGATCCCCCGCCACGACGTGCGGCTCAGCCGGTAGCGGTGCGCGCCGACCATCGCCACCGGCACGAACACCGAGACGACGACGTAGGCCAGGAACTGCGCGGCGGCCTCGACCGGCTGGCCCGCGCCGAGGAGCTCCGGCAGCAGGGCGAGCGCGACCACGGGCAGGATGAAGACGATCAGCGCCGTCGCGAACCCGCGCGCGAGCTCGCCGCCCGTGCCGTGGTACGCGAACCGGTCGCCCTCGAGCCCGCTCTGGCCGAGCACGTAGCGACGCACCCGGACCTTGCCCCAGAAGTAGTAGACGCCCAGGGTCAGGAGCGCGCGGAGCATGTTCACGATCTGGATGCCGAAGAGCGTCCCGCCGCGGCCGTGGAACGCGAGCGAATGGACGACCCGCCCCGGCGCGGGCGCGCCGTTCGTCGCGCGCGGGCGCGCCGCCGCGGGCGGCGACGGGGCGGCGACCGGCGCGACCGGTGCGGGCGCGGACGTCTGCGGCGCGGGCGGCGCCGCGGCGCGAGGCCCCGGCGCCTGGCGCATCTTCTCGAGCGCGGCCAGATAGATCGCGACCACGACGCCACACCGTGGACACCGCTCGCCCGATACCTCTGCTGCCTTGCAGCGCGGACACGCCATCGCGGGCCTCCTCGATTGGAGCCGGTCGTTCCGGGAATGGCTGCAAGGCAGGTGCCACCGGTCGTGATGTGCTGAGATTCCGGGTGCTTCCCGGACGGTCGGGCCGACGCCGGCCCGCGGGCGAGTGCCAGGACGACTACGGGGCGACGAGCATCGTCACCCGTGCGCGCGGCCCCGGCTCAGCGCTCGAGCTCGATCAGGTACTCCCTGATGCGTCGCCCGTCGGGCGCGTCGGGCTTGAGGGCGAGGTACTTCGTGAAGGCGTCGTGGGCGCGCGCGTTCTGCTTCTGCTGGTAGTAGAGGAAGCCGAGCTGGCGGAACGGGTCCGGGAACTTCGGATCGAGCTCCGCCGCGCGCTCGTAGCTCACGAGCGCCTTCCGCGCCAGCTCCTCGCGCTCGGCGGCGTTCCGCGTACGCTGGGACTGCAGCCGGTAGAGGTCGCCGTAGTAGAGGTGCGCCGTCGGATCGCGCGGCGTGAGCGCGAGCACGCGGTCGAGCTGCTCCCGCGCGAGCGTGAACCGGCCCGCCCGGAGGTCGAGCGCCGCGTTGTCGCGCACCACCGTGCGCATCCGGAGGCCGAAGTCCTCGGTGCTCCGCACCGCGTCCGGCGCCGCGGCCGCGGCGGCGTACCGCGTGCGCAGGAGCTCACCGGTCGTCTCGAGCCGCTCCGTGAGCCGCGGGTGGCTGCCGAAGAAGAACGCCTCGAGGCTGCCGCGGTCCTTGCCCTCGCTGCGCAGCAGCTCGAAGACCTTCGGTGCCTCCTTCGGGTCGTAGCCGGCGCGGACGAGCCGCGCCATGCCCTCGGTGTCCGCCTCGCGTTCGAGGTCGCGGCCGTAGCCGTTGATCGCCGCCAGCACGGCGAGCTGCAAGCCGATGCCGAGGATCGCGTTCGCCGTCTGGCTCAGCACCTGCGCGCCGACATAGTCCCCGGATTGCGCCCGCGAGCCGGCGGCGACCGCGACGCCGATCGATGCCGCCACTGCCAGCACCGTGTAGAGGATCTGCTTGTTCCGCGCGTCGCGGTTGAAGCTGAGGGCGTGCCGGTGGGTCACGTGCGTCATCTCGTGGGCCAGGATCATCGCGAGCTGCGCCTCGTTGTCCAGGCGCGCCAGCAGGCCGGTGTGCACGTAGATGCGGCCGTTCGGCATCGCGAAGGCGTTGAGCGTCGGGTCGCTCATGACGCCGAACCTGAAGCCCGGCCCGCCCGCCGCCTTCACCTCGGCCGGCAGCAGCCGGTCGCCGACGCGCGCCAGGTACTCCTCGAGCAGCGGATCGTCGTAGACCTTGACGCGCTTGAGGAGTTTCTCCTCCTCCTTCTCGGCCTGCGCCCAGAGCTGCCGCTCGTCGGCCTCCGGCTTGAACGGGTGGCCGCCCGCACCGATCGGCGCCACGCTGCGCGAGGCGCAGGCGCCGGCGAGGAGCGAGACGACGAGGATCCAGGCGACGGCACGGAACACCGGGTGCCGCGGCAGCATACGCCTAGTCTACTCCGGCCGGGGCCCCGTTCAAGAACGCCGGCGGCTCGGCGGGCGCTCCCCCCGACGTCACTGCCGAGGGCGTGAAGGAATCCCGTACCCGCGATCCCGTTGGGGGGTGTCGGGGGGAGCGGCGGGCGCTCCCCCCGACATCAATCTAGTTGCGCTCGCCCAGCAGCTGGCGCACGCGCCGCAGCTCCTCCCGCACCTGCTCGGCGTCCGACGCGCCCGGCACGCCGCGGAGGTAGCGCTCCCATTCGGCGGCGCCGTGCTGGAGCCGGCCCAGCTTGACGAGCGCGGTCCCGCGATCGCGCACGTGCACGCTCGCCTCGCCGTCCACGACGAGGAGCCGGTCCACGACGGCCAGGGCCCGGTCCCACGCCTGGCGCTTGGCGTACGCGCCCTGGAGGTTCCGCAGCATCCGCGCGACGATCTGCCTTCCGGACACCGGGGCGAAGTGCTCGTCGCGGAGCCGGACGGCCCGCCCCACCGCCCGCGCGACCAGCGCCTCGGCGGCGCCGCGGTCCAGGACCGCGCCGCCGCCGAACGCGTCGAGCAGCACGACCTCGGCGCCGATCCGCGCGCCCGCGACGAAGTGCCCCGGCAGCCCGATGCCGTCGAGCACGAGCCCGACGCGCCGGCCCACCTCGAGCGCGACGAGGCAGAGCGTGATCGGGATGCCGAGCCGCCGGTCGAGGACGTCGTTGAGACAGCTGTTGCGCGGATCGTAGTAGTCCTCGGCGTTGCCGCGAAAGCCCTCCTCCTCGAACAGGAACGCGCGCAGCCGGTCGAGCCGGGCCCGCGCGCCGCGCACCGCGCCCGCGCCGGAGCGGACGGCGAGCTCGTCGAGCCGCGCCAGGTGCGCCGCCGGGCGGAGGTCGGGGTGCTCGATCTCGGCGACCGCGAGCGCCGCGCCCGCGAGATCCACGTCGGCGGCGGCGACGCGGTCGCGGAAGGTGCGGAGGGCCGGGTCCATGCGTCGCCGGCGGGCCGTCAGCAGCCCGGGGCGTGGTGGATGCCGGCCGTGCTGAGCGCCGTGCGCTGGAGCTCCTCGGCCAGCTCGAGCGTGCGGCGCGCCGCGCGCCGGGCGGCGTCCTGCGCCTCGGGAGTCGTCGCCAGGCGCAGCAGGAGCCGGCGACCCAGCTCGTGGTGGTGGCGCTCGTCGGGCTCGATCACGTCGCGGTAGAGGGCCGCGGTCTCCCGGTCGCCGGCCGCCTCGCAGAAGGCGATGAACTGCCGGTTCTTCACGACCGCGATCGCCTCGCGCGTGAACTGCCCGGCGGCGACCCGCTCGACGGTGGTTTCGAGCGTGTCGAGGTACGTGAAGAGCGGTCCGTACCCCCTGGCGAGCGGGTCGAACGTCGTCGCGGCGAACCCGAGCGCGCGCAGCCGGTCGGCGATCATGCGATAGTGCTTCGCCTCGTCGCCCACCTGCCGTGCGAGCGCGAGCTTCACCTCGAGGTCGTCGGTCGCCACGAGCCAGCGCGCCGCGATCTCCGTCGCCTCGACCTCGTTCCGGAGGGCGACCTTCAGGAGGTTCACCACGGTCAGCTCGCCCGCGACCTCGGGCTTGAGCGTGTCGTCGGGCGCCAGGCGGTCGAGCCGCCCCGCAGTGTCGGCGTCGAGCGCGCGGACGAACTCCTCGGCGGTCACGCGCCGACTCCCTCCCGGAGCAGCCGGGGCAGCTCCTGCGTGAGCGTCTCCTTGGTGACGACGCGCGCGCAGCGCTCGTGCCACGGCTGGGTCTGGCGCGCGAGCGCGTGGGTCGTGAAGCCCAGCACGGGCACGCCGGCGAGCGCCTGGAGCACGCGCTCGTAGTCCCAGCCGGCGGTCAGGTCGAGGAGCGCGAAGCGCGGCCCGCGGGCGACGGCGGCCTCGACCTGCTCGGGCGTCCGCGCGAACTCGACGGACACGCCCGTGAGCCGCGCGGTCTCACGGATGCGCGCGACGAAGAAGAGGTCGGCGACGGCGGCGAGGACGCCCTCAGAGCCCGTGAACGAATCGCGCTGTCGAGGGGCGTCACGGCGCAGCATCGGCGTCCCGAGCGCCGGGGGGCCTGGGGGGCGCCCGGAGCCCCCCATGGACTCAGTCGGCGTGTTCACGGCTGCCGAGCCAGTGCTTGTTCCACTCGGCGATGTGCGCGAGCGTCGCGAGGTTGCGCATCCGGTCCAGGTACACGATCCCGTTCAGGTGGTCGATCTCGTGCTGGATGACGCGCGCGAAGAAGTCCTTGGCGATCACGTCCACCCGGCGCGCCTCCCGGTCCCAGCACTCGAGCCGCACCGCCGTCAGGCGCGGGACCATGCCCCGCATGTCCGGGACCGAGAGGCAGCCCTCCCAGCCCTCCTCCATCTCGTCCGTGAGCGGCGTCACGACCGGGTCGATCACGACCGTCAGCGGGATGTGCGGCGCGTCGGGGTAGCGCGGGTTGCCGAGCACCTCGATGACGCAGACCTGCTGGAGCACGTGGACCTGGTTCGCGGCGAGCCCGGCGCCGTCGTACTCGCGCATGGTCTCGATCATGTCGTCGATGAGCCGCTGCGTCTCGGGCGCCCGGATGGCGTCGAGCGGGACCGGCCGGGCCGGCTGCCGGAGCACCGGGTGCCCGAGGCGCGCGACCTTCAGGATCGCCATGCCGTCAATTCTACTTCTTGATCTCGATCTTGCCCACCTTCCGCACGCCCTCGGCCAGACGCCGGGCGTCGGTCTCGAAGAAGCGCTGGAACTCCGCCCCCTGCTTGAACGCGATGGGCGTCTGCAGCTTGTCCATCGCGCCCTTGAAGGCTGGATCCTCGACGGCCTCGCGGAGCGCCCCGCGGAGCCTGGCGAGCGCGGACTCGGGTGTGCCCCGCGGGGCGAAGACGCCGGCCCAGATGTAGAACTCCGCGTCCGGGTAGCCGAGCTCCTTGAAGGTCGGCACGTCCGGCAGCGCGGCCACGCGCGTGTCGCCCCAGCCGGCGAGCGGACGGAGCTTGCCGGACTTGATGTGGGGCAGCACGACGGCCGGGCCCGAGGCGAGGGCGTCCACGTGGCCGCCGAGGATCGCCGTGAGCGCCGGCCCAGCGCCCGCGTAGGGCACGTGGCGAAGCTTGATCCCGGCCGCGTGCGAGAGCAGCTCCATCGCCATGTGGAGCGTGCCGTAGACGCCCGACGAGCTGAACGAGATCTGGCCGGGCCGCTTCCTGGCGTCCTCGATGAAGTCCTTCGCCGTCTTCCAGGGCTTGTCCGCGGGCACGACCAGGATCGTCGGGTCGGCCGAGATCAGCGCGAGCGGCTCGAACTGGTCCACGGTGAACGCCGGCTGGCGGCCGAAGAGCTTGTCCGCCTCCGGGATGATCGAGATCGAGGAGAGCGCGAGCAGCAGCGTGTAGCCGTCCGGCTTGCTCGTGGCCACGTACTGCATGCCCACGGCGCCCGCCGCGCCGGTCTTGTTGACCACACCCACGGGGTTCTTCAGCACCTTCTCGAGGGCGGCCGCGACGGGGCGGGCGGTCAGGTCGGCGACGCCGCCCGGCGGGAACGGCGCGACGAGCGCGATCGGCCGCGACGGGTAGGCGTCCTGCGCCCCCGCCGGCGGCGCGGCAACGAGCAGGAGCAGCGTGAGCAGCGTGGCGGCCCGGATGATCTTCATGGATGCCCCTCTCCCTTCTCGGCGAGCGCGAGTCGCGCGCGCCAGTCCAGCGTGTGCGTGACGAGCGGCTTGAGGCTCAGCAGCAGGAGGACGGCCGCCACCGCGAGCAGCGTGGCGGAGATCGGGCGCGTCGCGAAGATCGCGTACCGGCCGTCCGACATCGCGAGCGACTGGCGCAGCGCCATCTCGATCATCGGCGCGAGCACGACGCCGAGCACGATCGGTGCCGTCTCGAAGTCGAGCTTGCGCAGCACGTAGCCGAGCGCGCCCATGAGCAGCATGATCCAGACGTCCACGACGCTGCCGTTCACGGCGTAGACGCCGAGGATGCAGAAGACCAGGATCGCGGGGTACAGGATGGGGTACGGGATGCGCAGGAGGTTCACGAACAGGCCCACGAGCGGCAGGTTCAGGATCAGCAGCACCGCGTTGCCCACGTACATGGACGCGATGAACCCCCAGAACAGCTCGGGCTGCTGCTTGATCAGCAGCGGGCCCGGGGACACGCCGTGCACCATCATCGCGGCCAGCATGACCGCGGGAATCGGGCCCGAGGGCACGCCGAGCGCGAGCATCGGGACGAACGCGCCGGACGTCGCCGCGTTGTTCGCCGACTCGGGGCCGGCGACGCCGGCGACGGCGCCCTTCCCGAACTCCTCCGGCCGCCTCGAGAGCCGCCGCTCGACCGCGTACGACACGAAGCTCGAGATGATGTGCGCGGAGCCCGGGATGACACCGATGAGGAACCCGAGCACGGTGCCCCGTCCGATCGGCGCCGCCGACGCGCGCCACTCCCGCCGCGAGGGCAGGAGCTCGCGGAGTCGCGGCTTGATGACCGCGGGCGGCGTCGGCTGGCCGGCGGTCGCCAGGATCTCGGCGAGGCCGAAGAGGCCCACCGCCACGGGCACGATGCCGACGCCGTCGCCCAGCTCCACGACGCCGTAGGCGAAGCGGAAGTAGCCCGACATCTGGTCGATGCCGATCATGCCGAAGAGCAGTCCGAGCGCCGCCATCGCGAGCGCCTTCAGCATGGAGCCGCCGCTCATGTAGGCCAGCACGAGCAGGCCGAACAGGAGGAGCGCGAAGTACTCGGGCGGGCCGAACCGCAGCGCGAACTCGGCGAGTGGGGGCGCCAGGAACATGAGGGCCACGATGCTCACCGTCCCCGCGACGTACGAGCCCACCGCGGCGATCGCGAGCGCCGCGCCCGCGCGCCCCTTGCGCGCCATCGCGTAGCCGTCGATGCACGTCATCACCGAGGCGGCCTCGCCCGGGATGCGCATGAGGATCGAGGTCGTCGAGCCGCCGTACATCGCGCCGTAGTAGATCCCCGCGAGCATCACGATCGCGCGCGTGGCGTCGAGGCCGAACGTCGCGGGCAGGAGCAGGCTGATGCCCGCGAGCGGCCCGACGCCGGGCAGCACGCCGACCAGCGTGCCCACCACGCAGCCGGCGAACGCGTACAGGAGCACGGCGGGCGAGAGGGCCACCGCGAAGCCGAGCCCGAGGTTCGACAGGGTCTCGAGCATCAGAGGCCGAACGGCCCGCGCGGGAGCTGGACGCGGAGCAGGGTGTCGAAGACGAAGAAGGTCCCGAGCGCCAGCGCGAGCGCGACCACGAGCGTGAAGGCCACGCTCTTGCGCTCGACGACGCCCAGCAGGAACGCGAGCGCGAGGCTCATGGTCACGCGATACCCCAGGCGCTCGAGCGCCAGGGCCGCGAACGCGCACACGGCGAAGATCGCGACCGCGTGCGGCCACTCCGGCCAGCCGATCGCGGCCAGGCGCGCCGCGCCGCCGCCCGCCGCGACCAGCGCCACGCCGCAGACGAGCAGCAGCGAGGCCAGCACGACCGGCATCGCGGCGGGGCCCGGGTTGTGGAGCGTGCCGAGGGGGAGCTTGCGGCTCTCGACGAGGACGACCAGGCCGATCACCCCCAGCGCCGCGCCGCCCGCGCGATCGGTCGTCAGCATCGCGGAGGGATTCTAGCCCCCGCCCCCGAGCGCGCGCCAGACTTTCTCGGCCGTGAGCGGCATGTCGAGGTGCGTGACGCCGAGGGGCGCGAGCGCGTCCACCACCGCGTTGACCACCGCGGGCGGGATCCCGATGGTCCCGGCCTCGCCGAGCCCCTTGGCGCCGAGCGGGTTGAGCGGCGAGGGCGAGTGGGCGTGGAGGACCTCGGCGCGCGGCACGTCGTCGGCGCGCGGTACCGCGTAGTCCATCAGCGTGCCGGTGAGCACGTGGCCCGCCGGATCGAGCTCGACGGCCTCGAGCAGCGCCTGGCCCCACGCCTGCGCGAGCGAGCCGTCGAGCTGGCCGTCGGCCAGCAGCGGGTTCACGATCGTGCCGGCGTCGTCCGTCCACACGAGCCGCTCGGGCACGACCGCGCCCGTCTCGCGCTCGATCCGGACCGCCGCGACGACCGCGCCCGCGCTCCAGACCTCGGCGCCGGGGCTGAAGAAGCGCGTCGCCTCGAGGCCGGGCTCCTCACCGGGCGGCAGGTTCTGGCCCCGGTGGGCGAACTCGGCGACGCGCGCCCAGGCGACGACGCGGCCCGGCGCGCCCGCGACGCCGAAGCCCCCGGCCACGGGCACGACGTCCTCGAGCGCCGCCTCGAGCAGCCGCCCGGCGAGGCGGCGCGCCTTCGCGTGCACCTCGCCCGCGGCGAGCGCGAGCGCCGAGCCGCCGAGCGCGGTGCTCCGGCTGCCGAAGGTGCCGATGCCCTGGGGCGCGCCCCGCGTGTCGCCCTGGCGCACCGTCACCGCCTCGGGCGCGACGCCCAGGTGGTCGGCGACGATCTGCGCGAACGTCGTCTCGTGCCCCTGCCCCTGGGCGATCGCGCCCGACACCGCGAGGACCGCGCCCGTCTGCTCGACGCGCACGAGCCCGCTCTCCCAGCCGAGGCCCGAGGGCTCCACGTAGACGCAGAGCCCCACGCCCACGACCTCGCCGCGCGCGCGCCGGGCCGCCTGCGCGCGGCGCAGCCCGGCGTAGTCCGCCGCCGCGAGCACCTGCGCGAGGAGCGCCGGGTAGTCGCCCGAGTCGTAGACCTGGCCGGTGGCCGTCCGGTACGGGAAGCGCTCCGGCGGGACCAGGTTGCGCCGCCTGAGCTCGGCGGGATCGAGGCCCAGCGCCCGCGCCGCATGATCCACGAGCCGCTCGATCAGGAACGCGGCCTCGGGCCGGCCCGCGCCGCGATAGGCGCCCGTCGGCGGCGTCGTGGTGAACACGGCAACGGACTCGATGTCCACGTGCTCGATCGCGTAGGCGCCGGGCAGGCAGCGCCCGTGGTTGAACGGCGCGGCGCCCACCGTGCACGCAAGGCTCGAGCCGACGGGCGTCCGGATGCGGGCCCGGAGGCCGAGGATGCGGCCCTCGGCGTCGAGCGCGAGCTCGCCCGTCGAGGCGGCGCCGCGCCCGTGCGCCGTCGTGAGCAGGTCCTCGGCGCGCGCCGAGACCCACTTGACCGGCCGGCCGAGCCGCCGCGCGAGCCACGGCACGAGGACCTCCTCGCGGTACGGGCCGCCCTTGACGCCGAACCCGCCGCCGACGTCGTGCGCGAGCACGCGCACGCGCGCCTCGTCGAGCGAGAGCAGACGCGCGAGCTCCGCGCGGACGCGGAACGGCGCCTGCGTGGACGTCCACACGGTCAGCTCGCCGGCCGCCTCGTCCCAGCGCGCGAGCACCCCGCGCGGCTCGAGCGGCACCCCGGCGAGCCGCTGCTGGCGCACGTCGAGCCGCACGCGGTGCGCCGCGGACTCGAACGCCGCCGCCGGATCGCCCTGGCGCCACGCCAGGGCGAACGCGCGGTTGCCGGCGGCGGCGCTCACCACCGGCGCGGCGCCCGCGGCGAGCGCCGCGTCGGGGTCGGCGAGGCCGGGCAGCGCCTCGTACTCGATCCGGACGCGGTCCGCGGCGTCGGCCGCCGCCGCCGCCGACTCCGCGACCACGGCCACGACCGGAACGCCCTGGGCCCGCACGGCGCCCGCCGCGAGGAGCGGGTGCTCGGGGACGACCATCCCGGGGAGCGGCCGCATGACCGGCATCGGCCCGAGCGGGTCGAGGTCCGCCGCGGTCAGCACGCGGACGACGCCGGGCACCCGCCGCGCGTCCGTCGTGTCCACGGCGCGGATGAGGGCGTGGGCGTGCGGGCTTCGGACGAGCCCCAGGTGGCAGAGGCCCGGCAGCGTCAGGTCGTCCACGAAGCGCCCGCGCCCGGTCACGAGCCGGCGGTCCTCGCGGCGGCGGAGCGGGCGCCCGACCCAGCCGGCCGCGCCCGCGCTACGGCTTCTCCACGCGCGCGCCTTCGGCCTCACGGCGCCGCCGCCGGCCGCGCCGCGAGCCGCTCGAGGGCCCAGCCGGCCGCCCCGCGCACCACGGGATCCGCGTCGTCGAGGGCACGCCGGAGCGCCGGCACGGCGCGCGCGTCGCCCCGGTTGCCCAGCGCGAGCGCGGCGTTGCGCAGCAGCCCCGCGCGCTTCGCGCGCGTGAGCGCGCTCGCGCCGAACCGGGCGCGGAACGCGTCGCGGTCGACGTCGAGCAGCGCCTCGAGCGGCGGGAACGCGCCGCGCGGCGCCAGGGCCGGCTCGCGCGCGGGCGCGGCTTTGCGGTTCCACGGGCAGACCTCCTGGCAGACGTCGCAGCCGAACACCCAGTCGGCGACGCTCCCGCAGAGCTCCGCCGGCACCTCTCCGCGGTGCTCGATCGTGAGGTACGAGAGGCAGCGCCGGGCGTCGAGGACGTAGGGGCCCGCGAAGGCGCCCGTCGGGCAGGCGTCGAGGCACGCGGTGCACGTGCCGCAGCGGTCGGGCTGGCGCGCGTCGGGCTCGAGCGCGGCGGTGGTGAGGACGACACCGAGCACGACGTACGAGCCGAGCGCGGGCGAGAGCAGGTTCGTGTTCTTGCCGATCCAGCCGAGCCCGGCGCGCGCCGCGAGGTCGCGCTCGAGGACGGCGCTCGTGTCCACGGCCGCGCGGCAGCGGACGGGGGGCCCGGCCGCCTCGCGGATGAAGCCCGCCAGCTCGCGCAGGCGCGGCCGCATGAGGTCGTGGTAGTCGCGCCCGCGCGCGTAGCGCGCGACCGGCCGCCAGCTCGGGTCGGCGTCGGGGTGGTTGTGGCTCTGCGCGACGGCCACGACCGAGCGGCAGCCCGGCAGCAGGCGCTCGGGGTCGAGGCGCTCGGCGCGGCCCCGCTCGAGGTAACGCATCGTCCCCGCGTAGCCGGCGTCGAGCCAGCGCTCGAACGCGGCGCCGTGCTCCGGCGGCCCGGCCGGACCGAGGGCGACCGCGTCGAAGCCGAGCTCGAGCGCCCGCGCGCGCACGGCCTCCCGCAACGCGCGGGCGAGCAGCGTCACGCCTTCCGCGCCTTGACGACCAGGTGGGCCCGCGTGAGCGTGCGGCCGCCCTCGGCGAGGAACTTCGTGTAGCGCGGCCAGCGCCCGTCGGCCTGCCAGCGCTCCGCGAGGGGGGCGGCGGCCGCGAGCCCCTGCTCGACCGTCTCGAACGTCCGCACCTCGCGCTCGACGGCGAGGTGCTCGACCGCGAAGCCCGTGCGCTTGAGCAGCCGCTTGATCCCGACCTCCCCGTACGCGAACCGCGACGGCCGGTTCGTCTCCTTCCACTGGTCGGTGTGGAAGGCGACGAACGCGAACACCCGCCCCGGCGCGAGGACGCGCGCCGCGCGCTCGGCGATCGCGTCGGACATGCAGAGGTGGGCGACGACCATGTCGGGCTTGAACGGCGCGTACTCCTCGACCTCGACGTCGCCGACGACGAAGCGGACGTTGGCGAGGCCCGCGGCCGCGGCGCGCGCGCGCGCCTCGCCGATCTGGCGCGCGTCGCGGTCCACGCCGACGACGGCTCGGCAGCGCGGCGCGAGCGCCCGCGCGAGCCGCCCCGTCCCCGTGCCCACGTCGAGCACGGTCAGCTCGCCGAGCGGCTCGGCCTCGAGGAGCGCCAGGAGCGCGGGGCTCGGCCCGTCGGGCGCCTCAGCCGGTGACGGCACCATCCGACGCGCTCGACACCAGGCGCGCGTACTTCGCCATCACGCCCCATGCGTACCGCGGCGTCGGCCGCTTGACGGATCTGAGGCGCTTCTTGATCTCGGCGGCCGGCAGCACGACGTCCAGCCGGCGCTTGTTCACGTCCAGCACGATGGTGTCGCCGTTGCGCACCGCCGCGATCGGCCCGCCGACCGCCGCCTCCGGCGCGACGTGGCCGACCATGAAGCCGTGGGTCGCGCCGGAGAACCGGCCGTCGGTCATGAGCGCGACGCTGCCGCCGAGCCCCGCCCCCTGGAGCGCGCCCGTGACGTGCAGCATCTCGCGCATGCCCGGCCCGCCCTTGGGCCCCTCCCAGCGGATGACGACGAAGTCGCCCGCCTTGATCCGCCCGGCCTTGACCGCGCGGAACGCGTCCTCCTCGCGGTCGAACACCCGCGCCCGACCGCGGAACACCCGCTCGGCGTGCCCGGCGAGCTTCGCCACGCAGCCGTCGGGCGCCAGGTTGCCCCTGAGGATCGCGAGCCCGCCGTGCCGCGCGAGCGGGTCCGCGAGCGGGCGGATCACCCTCTGGCCCGGCGTCTCGCGCGCGGCGCGCGCCTCGTCGCCGATCGTCCGGCCGCTGACCGTCAGCTCGTCGGCATGGAGCAGGCCCGCGTCGAGGAGCCGCCTGGCGACGACCCCCATCCCGCCCGCCGCGTACATCTCGGGCGCGGTGTAGGTACCCCAGGGCTTGAGGTCGGCGAGCAGCGGCGTCCTGCGCGAGATCCGGTCGAACTCGTCGATCGTGAGCCTGACGCCGGCCTCCTTCGCGACCGCGAGCAGGTGGAGCACCGCGTTGGTCGAGCCGCCCGTGGCCATGACGCCGGCGATCGCGTTGTCGAGCGCCCGCCGCGTGATGATCCGGCGCGGCAGGACGCCCTTGCGTAGCAGGTCCATCGCGAGCTTGCCGGTCTCGAAGGCGATCTCCGCCTTGCGCACGTCCGGCGCCGGCACGTCGTTGAAGCCCATCGGCGAGACGCCGAGCATCTCGAACGCCGTCGCCATCGTGTTCGCGGTGAACTGGCCGCCGCAGGCGCCGTCGCCGGGGCAGGCCGCGCACTCGACGCCCTTGAGCTCGGCGGCGTCGATCTTGCCGGCGTTGAACGCGCCGATCGCCTCGAAGATGTCCTGCACGGTGAGCCGCCGGCCCTTGTACTCGCCGTAGAGGATCGAGCCGCCGTAGAGCATCAGGCTCGGCAGGTTCAGGCGCGCCATGGCCATGACCATGCCCGGGATCGTCTTGTCGCAGCCCGAGATCCCCACGAAGCCGTCCAGGAGGTGGCCGCGCACGACCAGCTCGACCGAGTCGGCGATGGTCTCGCGGCTCACGAGCGAGGCCTTCATGCCCTCGGTGCCCATCGCGATGCCGTCGGTCACCGAGATCGTGTTGAACTCGATCGGCGTGCCGCCGGCGGCGCGGACGCCCTCCTTCACCTTCTCGGCGAGCTTGCGGTGGTTCGAGTTGCACGGCGTGAGCTCGATCCAGCAGTGGGCGACGCCGACGAGCGGCCGGGCGAGGTCTTCGTCGGTGAAGCCGACGGCGCGGAAGTAGGAGCGGGCCGCCGCGCGGTCGGCGCCGTCCAGGATCACACGGCTCTTGTGGCGGGGATCGAACGTCATGCCGCTACCTCCTTGGGGCGCTTGCCCACCAGAAACGTGAACCTGCCGCGCTGCACGACCTCGCCGCGCTGGTCGAAGACCTCGCGCTCCTCGACGATGACCCCGCCCTCCCGCATGCGCCGCCTGGTGACGATCCGCGAGCGGCTGTGGATCGTGTCGCCCACGCGCAGCGGGCGCAGGAGCTGCCACTCGAGGCCCATGAAGGCCAGCACCACCAGGGGCGGCCGCGACGTGCGCCAGCCGAGCCCGGTCGTGAGGCAGAGCGGCAGGAGGTCGGGGACCGCGGCGGGGTCGGCGTCGGGCGCGCGCGTGAGCCCCTGGTAGATCTGCACGTGCGCCTCGGTCACGGTGAGCGCGGGGGTCTCGACCACATCGTGGAGCTCGACGTCCTCGAAGTAGGACCGCGCCGGCCGGGGCGTCACCGGCGGCGCTCCACGAGCAGGTCGGTCTCCCCCTCCTGGACGACCTCGTCGCGCTGGTTCAGGATCGTGCGCTGGACCGTGACGAGCCCGCGATCGGGCTTGGACGTCTCCTCCCTGGCCACGACCTTCGCGCGCAGGCGGATCGTGTCGCCGATCTTGATCGGCCCCTTGAACTTCCAGCGCAGGCCGACGAACGCGAGCGTCGCGTACGCCTGGGTGGCGCGCGTGAAGAGCCCCGCCTGGATCGCCAGGCCCAGGAGGCCGTGGGCGATCCGCTCGCCGAAGATCGACTGCTTCATGAGCTCGGCGTCGGTGTGGAGCACGTTGTAGTCGCCGGAGAGCCCCGCGAAGATCACGATGTCCGCCTCGGTCACCGTGCGGCCCGGCGACTCGTACTCCTCACCGAGCGCGATGTCGTCGAAGCACCGCCTGAGGTCCGTCATGCCGCGCTAGGATATCACGCGGCGCCCAGCTCCCTCTTCACCAGCGCGGCGCCCGCCGCGAGGGCGCGGAGCTTGCCGCGGGCCACCTCGCGCGCGAGCGGCACCATCCCGCAGTTCGTGCACGGGTAGAGGCGCTCGGCCGGCACGTGCGCGAGCGCCTTCCGGATCGTGGCCGCGACCTCCTCGGGCGTCTCGACCCGGTCCGTGGCGACGTCCACCGCCCCCACGAGGACGTCCTTGCCCCGGAGCAGGCCCAGCAGCTCGAGCGGCACGCGGGAGTTGGCGCACTCGAGCGAGACCTGGTCGATCCGGCTCGCCGCGAGCAGCGGGAACGTCGCCTCGTACTGCCGCCACTGGCCGCCGAGGGTCGCCTTCCAGTCGATGTTCGCCTTGATCCCGTAGCCGTAGCAGATGTGCACGGCCGTGCGGCACGCGAGCCCCGCGATCGCGACGTGGAGCGCCTCGATCCCCCAGGCGCGCACGTCGTCCAGGTAGACGTTGAAGGCGGGCTCGTCGAGCTGGAGCACGTCGAGGCCGAGCGCGGCCAGCTCCCGCGCCTCCTCGTTGATGAGGCGCGCGAACTCGAGCGCGAGCCGCCGCCGGTCGCGGTAGTGCTCGTCGGCCAGCGTGTCCACGATCGTCATCGGCCCCGGGAGCGTGAACTTGAGCTGCCGTGTCGTGTGCGCGCGCGCGTGCCGGACCTCGTCGGCGTGCACCGGGCCGCGGCGCCGGAGCGGGCCGGTCACCGTGGGCACCTCGGCCTTGTAGCGGTCGGCCCGGATGCCGATCGTCTGGCGCCGGTCGAAGTCGACGCCCTCGACGGCGCGGAGAAAGCCGTGGACGAAGTGCTGGCGCGACTGCTCGCCGTCCGTCACGATGTCGATCCCCGCCGCCTCCTGCTCCTTGAGCGCCACGAGGACGGCGTCGCGCTGCGCCTCGGCGAGGGCCGCGCCCTCGAGCCGCCAGGGCGCCCAGAGGGCGCCAGGGGTCGCGAGCCAGGCCGGCTTGGGCAGGCTGCCTGCGAGCGTGGTCAGGAGCATCTCGAAGCCCTCCCGGGCGATTGACGCGATCCACGCGCCGTGTTATTGCTCAAGGCCGT